>JAYSGB010000007.1:0-127838 GCA_041913045.1 Burkholderiaceae bacterium
CGACAACGAGTGGGGCTACTCCAACAAGTGCCTGGAAATGGCGCGCGTGGTGGGCCGTCACCGGGCTTGAGGGGCACAAGATGAAGTTCCTTCGTTTCACCGACGTTTGCTCCAGCGGCTTTGCCCGGGGCAAACGCGTCTTCATCCGAGCCGACCTGAACGTGCCCCAGGACGACGCGGGCAACATCACCGAAGACACGCGCATCCGCGCCTCGCTGCCCGCCATTCGCCTAGCGCTGGACTCAGGTGCCGCCGTCATGGTCACCTCACACCTGGGCCGCCCCACCGAAGGCGAGTTCAAGCCCGAAGATTCCCTGGCCCCCGTGGCCGCGCGCCTGGGCGAACTGCTGGGCCGCCCCGTGCGCCTGGTGGCCAACTGGGTCGACGGCGGCTTTGAAGTCGCCCCCGGCGAAGTGGTGCTGCTGGAGAACTGCCGCCTCAACAAGGGCGAGAAGAAGAACAGCCCGGAGCTTGCCGCCAAGCTGGGCAAGCTCTGCGATATCTTCGTGCACGACGCCTTTGGCACCGCGCACCGCGCCGAAGGCACCACCTACGGCATCGCCGAGACCGCACCCGTGGCCTGCGCCGGGCCCTTGCTGGCCGCCGAGATGGACGCCATCGGCAAGGCGCTGGCCAACCCGAAACGGCCCCTGGCCGCCATCGTCGCGGGCAGCAAGGTCTCCACCAAGCTCACCATCCTGCAAAGCCTGGCCAGGAACGTGGACCAGCTCATCGTGGGCGGCGGCATTGCCAACACCTTCATGCTGGCCGCTGGGTTGAAGATCGGCAAGAGCCTGGCCGAGCCCGACCTGGTGGGCGAGGCCAAGGCCGTGATCGAAGCCATGAAGGCGCGTGGCGCCGAGGTGCCCATCCCCACCGACGTGGTGGTGGCGAAAACCTTCGCTGCCGATGCGCCGGCCACAGTGAAGGCAGCCACAGAGGTGGACGACGACGACCTGATCCTGGACATCGGGCCGCAGACGGCAGCCAAGCTGGCCGCGCAGCTGAAGGCAGCGGGCACCATCGTGTGGAACGGCCCGGTGGGCGTGTTCGAGTTTGCCGCGTTCGAGAACGGCACCAAGGTGATTGCGCAGGCGATTGCCGAGAGCCCGGCGTTCAGCATCGCGGGCGGGGGCGACACGCTGGCGGCGATTGCCAAGTACGGTATCGACAAGCAGGTGGGCTACATCTCCACCGGTGGCGGCGCCTTCCTGGAGGTGCTGGAGGACAAGACCTTGCCCGCCTTCGAGGTGCTGGCCCGCCGCGCCAGCCACGACTGAAACAAACATCAACGGAGACTTTTCATGGCACTCATTTCCATGCGCCAGTTGCTCGACCACGCCGCCGAGCACGGCTACGGCCTGCCTGCCTTCAACGTGAACAACATGGAGCAGGTGCAGGCCATCATGCAGGCTGCCGCCAAGGTCGACAGCCCCGTCATCCTGCAAGGCTCCGCCGGTGCGCGCTCCTACGCGGGCGAACCCTTCCTGCGCCACCTCATCCTCGCCGCCATCGAGATGTACCCACAGATCCCGGTGTGCATGCACCAGGACCACGGCGCCTCGCCTGGGGTGTGCTTCCGCTCCATCCAGTCGGGCTTCAGCTCGGTGATGATGGACGGCAGCCTGCTGGAAGATGGCAAGACCCCCGCCAGCTACGACTACAACGTGCGCGTGACCCGCCAGGTGGCCGATCTGGCCCATGCGTGTGGCGTGTCGGTGGAAGGTGAACTGGGCTGCCTGGGCTCGCTGGAAACCGGCAAGGCTGGCGAGGAGGACGGCCACGGCGCCGAAGGCGAACTGGACCACTCCATGCTGCTTACCGACCCCGACGAGGCAGCCGACTTCGTGCAAAAGACCCAGGTGGACGCGCTGGCCATCGCCATCGGCACCAGCCACGGGGCTTACAAGTTCACCAGCAAGCCCACCGGCAAGGTGCTGCGCATCGACCGCGTCCGCGAAATTCACCAGCGCATTCCCAATGTGCACCTGGTCATGCACGGCAGCTCCAGTGTGCCCGAGGACTGGCTGGCCATCATCAACCAGTACGGCGGCGACATGGGCACCACCTACGGCGTGCCGGTGGAAGAGATCGTGGAAGGCATTAAGAACGGCGTGCGCAAGGTCAACATCGACACCGACCTGCGCATGGCCAGCACCGGCGCCATTCGCAAGCACCTGGCCGAAGACCGCAAGAACTTCGACCCGCGCAAGTTCTACAAGGAAGCCACCAAGGCCATGAGCGCCATCTGTGCCGCCCGCTACGAAGCCTTCGGCAGTGCAGGCATGGCCAGCCGTATCGGCAAGATCCACAGCCTGGAAGAGATGCAAAAGCGCTACGAAAAGGGAATGTTTGATTCGCGCGACAATCGGGTTCCATGATCCCCATCAAGATAGATTCCGCCTGGAAAGGCACGGTCAACTGCAAGGAATGCGGCATGCGCGACATGGTGCTGTTTTCCGATTTGAACGAGCACGACTTCAGCCTCATCCATGCGCCCATCGACGACCTGAGTTTTCATGCCGGGCAGACGCTCTACCAGGAAGGTGAGAACGCGCCCGGCATCTTCACGCTGCGCACGGGCCTCATCAAGCTGATGCGCGTCACGCCCGACGGCCGCCAGCGCATCCTGCGCATCCTGCGTCCGGGCGACGTGGCCGGGCTCGAAGCCCTGGCCACCGCAACCTACGACAGCGAGGCCGTGGCCCTGACCGAGGTGTCGGTCTGCCGCATCCCCAACGATGTGATCCACCGCCTCAGCCAGAACTCGCCCCGCCTGCACTGGCGCTTGCTGCAGAAGTGGCAGCAAACGCTGAAGGAAGCCGACGACTGGCTGGCAGCCATCAACTTCGGCACCGCGCGCCAGCGGGTGAGCCAGTTCATCCTGAAGATGCGCCACTCCACCGACCCGCAGATATCCACGTTGTTCTCGCGCGAGGACATGGGCTCCATGATGGACCTGAAGCTGGAAACCGTGAGCCGCGAAGTGAGCGCGCTGGTGCGCGAAGGTGCCATCGAACCGCTGGACAAGCAAGGGCGCCTGTACCGTGTGGTGGACGAGGCCCTGCTCATGCCCGCTGCACGCGACTGATCTCACCCCACAATACGCTCCATGGACAACAGCACGGCAACCTTGGCTACGGCAGATCACGCTTTGGGTAACGAGGAGCGTCTGCTCCCCCCTGACGACGCCCAGCGTGAGCTGCTGCACAACGAGGTGCATGCGCGCCCGCCAGCGCGCATACGCCTGCCCGCGTTGGTGCTGCTGCTGGCTGTGTCCAACGAAGGCGTTTCACGCCAGCAGGAATGGGAACACCTGCGCCGCCTGCCCGGGCAAGAAGGGCTGACCCTCGAGCAGCTCCAAGGCAACTTTCTGCGTCTGCGCCTGCCCGGCTACACCTTGAAGTGGGAACGCCACACCGAGTTCACCCGTTATTCCCTGGTGCAGCCGCTGCCTGCACACGCCGTGCTGGGTGGCCGCGACCCGGAACTGCTGTCCCACCTGGTGTTGCCGCAGCAATGGCTGGCGGGCGTGCCTGGCCGAACCTTCTGCGCCATCAAGCTGGCCATGGTGTACGGTGATCTGTCTGACCCCACAGCCCGGCTGGCCGAGGCCCTGGAGTGGTTTGGCGACCAGCCCGTGGCCGCATCCATCATGGGCAACAACGGCCACTCCATGGTCGTTACCGACTTCCGCCTGCGCGACAACGGGTTCGAGCGCATGCTGGTGATAGCGCCCCCCGAGACCAGCGAAACCCGAGCGGGCCGTGTCTCGCAACGCGTGCTGGAGCTGGAAACCTACCGCATCATGGCACTGCGCGGTCTGCCGGTGGCCAAGGAACTGGGCCCGGAGCTGGCCGAGATCGAACGCCAGCTTGCCGACATCACCGCCGACCTGGAGCACAAGTCTTCCACCGACCAGGTGTTGCTGGACACCCTGGTGGCCCTGGCTGCACGTGTGGAAAAGGCCATGGCCCGCCATGTGTACCGCTTTTCGGCCACACGGGCTTACGACACCCTGGTCGGTCAGCGCATCAGTGAGTTGCGCGAGCAGCCCATTCCCGGCACGCAGACGATTGGCGAATTCATGCGCCGCAGGTTGTCGCCTGCCATGGCTACGGTGGCGGCTACCGAGCGACGCCTGTCGTCGTTGTCAGAGCGGGTGGCGCGCGCCAGTGCCTTGCTGCGCACGCGGGTAGACATTGCTGCCGAAGGCCAGAACCAGCAGTTGCTGGAAAAGCTCACGCGCGGGCAGGAATTGCAGCTGCGCTTGCAGAGCACGGTGGAAGGGCTCTCCATCGCGGCCATTTCGTACTACGTGATCAGCCTGCTGCTGTACGGCGCCAAGGCGCTCAAGAGCGTGGGGGTGCCCATTCACCCCGAACTGGCGGCTGGCACCCTCATTCCCGTGGTGCTGTGGGGCGTGTGGCGCACCACACGCCGCATCCACGAAAAGCTGCACGCCGATCATTGACCGGCGTGCGCATTCCGCTGGTTATTTGCCGCTCAGGTACTCGGCCACCGCTGCCATCTCCAGTTCAGTCATCTGGCTGGCCACCGAGTGCATCACCGCGTTGTCGTTGGTGCGCTCGCGCTTGCCAAAGTTCTTCAACTGAGTAGAGATGTAGCCCGAAAGCTGGCCTGCCAGGCGCGGCAGGTTGGCCGCCCCCTGGCCTTCCATGCCGTGGCACGACACGCAGGCGGGCACACCGCTGAACTTGTTGCCGCTGTGGTAGATGTAACGCCCCATGGCCGCCAGTTGCGGATCTTTTGCCTCGGTCTGCACCACGGGCATCTTCTCGTAGTACTTGCCCAGGGCGCGCATCTCGTCCGGCGTGAGCTTGCCGACCATGTCTGCCATGGTCGTGCTCTTGCGCTGGCCGCTTTTGAAGGCCTCCAGCTGCTTGGCAATGTATTCCGCGTGCTGGCCCGCCAGCTTGGGGAAGATCTCGCTGGTGGACTCGCCCTGCGCACCATGGCACAGGAAGCAAGAGCCGCCAGCAATCTTCTTGGCGCGGGCCTCGTCGGCCTGCTGGGCCAGCGCGTGGCCGCCCAGCAATGCCACCACACTCGCGGCAGCCAGGCCGCGCAAACTCCGTTTGACCACCATGTTCATGCCAGGGTGTCCGCCCAGATGTTGCGCGCCCAGGCCAGGGCGTAGCGGCCTTCCAGTTCGCTGGCGGCTGACGACACGCCGCCGGAGCCAGGCACCGTCAGCATGGTCTTCTTCTCGGCGTCGTAGCGGTGCACGCTGGCCACGTGCACCACATCCTCGTCCGTCACGAAGCTGTAGCAGGTGTTGGCGTAGATCGGCAGCTGCGGGGGCTCCTTGCCCATCAGCAGCGAAACCACTGCCGCAGCGCAGGTCTTGCCATGCTGGTTGGCCATGTGCCCCGACTTGGGCATGGCCGGCGCGATCTGGATCGCATCGCCCAGCACGTGAATGTTCTTCGCCGCCTTGGACTCGAAGGTCAGGAAGTCCACCTCGCACCAGCGGGCGTTGGCGGTGGCCAGGCCCGTCTTCACGGCAATGTCACCAGCGCGCATGTCGGGCACCACGTTGGCCACGGCGGCCTTGAAGTCGTCGTTGAACTCGAACTTCAGCGTGTTGGTGGCGGCGTCCACGTCCACCACCTTGTGCTTGGGCCGGTACTCGATCATGCCCTTGTAGTGCTCGTCCCAGGCCTTCATGAACAGGCCCTTCTTCGACTGGATGTCGTCGTTGGCGTCGAAGATCACGACCTTGCTCTTGGGCTTGGCCCTCTTGAAGTAGTTGGCCACCATGCAGGCGCGCTCGTAGGGGCCGGGCGGGCAGCGGTACGGTGCCAGCGGAATGGACAGCGCATACACGCCGCCATCGGGCATGGCTTCAAGCTGCTTGCGCAGTGCCAGCGTCTGCGGGCCCGCCTTCCAGGCGTGCAGCACCTTGTCCTTGGCGCCTTCCTTGGCCATGCCGGGCAGGGTGTTCCACATGAAGTCCACGCCCGGCGACACGATCAGCCGGTCATACGCGATGTCGCCACCGCTGGCCAGCTTGACGGTGCGCTTCTCGGCGTCGATGCTGGCCACCATGTCGCGCACGATCTGGATGCCGTGGCGCTTTTCCAGGTTGTCGTAAGGCGTGGTGATGTCAGCCATCGTCTTGGCGCCGTTGATCACCAGGTTGGAGATCGGGCAAGAGACGAAGGCAGCGTTGGGCTCGATCAACGTGACTCGCACCTTGCCTTCGGAGAACAGGCGCACGTACTTGGCGGCAGTGGCGCCACCGTAGCCACCGCCCACCACCACAACGTGCGGGCCGCTGCCGCCACCAGTGGTGGCGCAGCCAGTCATCAAGCCCAGTGAGCCCAGCGTGGAGCCAGCGGCAATCGTTTGTACAAACTGACGGCGTTTCATGGCTGGTTCTCCTTATTTCTTCTGGGCGGCGAAGTAGGCCGCAATGTCCTTGAGCTGCTCGTCGGTGTAACCCTTGGACAGCTGGTGCATGATGGTCGCCGGCTTGCGCCCAGCCTTGAAGTCCATCAGCTTCTGGATCAGCTCGTCCTTGTCCTTGCCCGCCAGGGCTTCCATGCCAGGCTGGGCGCGCCCGTCGGTGCCATGGCAGTTGGCACAGGCCGCGGCCCACACTTTCACCTGCGACACCTGTGCGTGCGCTCCCAGCGCCGCCAGTCCCAGCAGCGCCGCCGCCAGGGTCTTGTGAGATGTTTTCATGCGTTTTGTCTCCTTTGGCATGGTTGATGGACAGGCGTCACCGGCACGCCTACGTATCAATAAATGCTGATATACGAATCACGAAGCCATTCTAGGCAAGCAGTTTTCTGGCAGCTTACAGGGGAAACCCTCTTTTTGCTGCATTTCTCACATCAGTGTGACGGGGCGTACAAACACCCCGTCAGAATGCTTCAAGCCAGCAGCGCCTGCGCGAATTCGTCCGCGTCAAAAGTCTGCAGGTCTTCCAGCTTTTCGCCGACGCCGATGAAATAGACCGGCACGCTGCGTTGGTTCTCCTTGCCCCACATGGCAATGGCGGCCAGCACACCGCCCTTGGCGGTGCCGTCCAGCTTGGTCACGATCAGGCCGGTCAAGCTCAGCGCCTGGTCAAAGGCCTTCACCTGGGCCAACGCGTTCTGGCCGGTGTTGCCGTCAATCACCAGCAGCACCTCGTGCGGCGCGGTGGCATCGGCTTTCTGCACCACGCGCTTGATCTTCCTGAGCTCTTCCATCAGGTGCAGCTGCGTGGGCAGACGGCCTGCGGTGTCCACGATCACCACGTCCTTGCCGCGCGCCTTGCCTGCCGAAACCGCATCAAAGCTCACGGCAGCCGGGTCACCGCCTTCCTGGCTCACGATGTCCACGGTGTTGCGGTCGGCCCAGACGCCCAACTGCTCGCGCGCTGCAGCGCGGAAGGTGTCTGCCGCCGCAAGCAGCACCGAGGCGCCCGCGTGCGACAGGTGCCAGGTCAGCTTGCCAATGGTGGTGGTCTTGCCCGCGCCGTTCACGCCCGCCACCATCAGCACCGTGGGGCCGTCTGGCTGGGCGCCAATGGCCAGGGACTTTTGCAAAGGTCGCAGCAGTTCGGCAATCGCTTCTGCCAGCAGGCCCTTCACTGCCGCCGGTTCTGTCACCTTGGCAGCCTTCACGCGCAGCTTCAGGTCTTGCAGCAGGTGCTGGGTGGCCTGGGTGCCGGTGTCGGCCATCAGCAGGGCAGCTTCCAGTTCCTCGTAGAGCTCATCGTCAATGCGGGTGCCGGTGAAGACGGTGGTCAGGCTGCTGCCCGTTTTCTTCAAGCCCTGGGCCAAGCGGCCCAGCCAGCCTTGGCGTGGCGCGGTTTGCTCAGTTGGTGTGATCTCTGCCTTGGGCGCTGGCGCAGGGCTGGGCGCCGGTGTGGCGGCGGCAGGGGGCAGGGGCGCAGCAGGCGGTGCAGCAGGGGCGGGGGCGGTCTGTGGCGGGGCCACGGGCGTTTCGGCCACAGTCACGGCCTCGGCGGGGGCGGTTTCGGCGGCAGGTGGCGACGAAAAGAATTTTTTCTTGAGGAAGCTGAACATTTGGGGTGTTTCTAGAATCAGGTGCATTCTATGAAACCCAATCATCTTGTTCACGCCGGGGTACTGGCTTTTGCCGCCTGGCTTCTTCCCCTGGCCCCTTCGGTGGCACAGGTTCCTGCATCGGGTGCGCGTCTGGCCGAACTGGCGGGCGCCGCCCAGACGGGCGCCAAGGCCCAGACCTTCACGTTGTCCAACGGCATGACGCTCATCGTCCAGCCAGACCGGCGAGCGCCCACCGTGGTGCACATGGTCTGGGTGCGCGTGGGCTCGGTCGATGAGGTGAGCGGCACGTCTGGCGTGGCCCATGTGCTGGAGCACATGATGTTCAAAGGCACGCCCGCCTTGGCCGAAGGCGAGTTCTCGCGGCGCGTGGCGGCCCTGGGCGGGCGCGACAACGCCTTCACAAGCCGCGACGTGACCGCCTACCACCAGCAGGTGCCCGCCAACAAGCTGGCCGACGTGATGGCTCTGGAGGCCGACCGCTTCGCCAACATGCAGTGGGCCGACGACGCCTTCCGCCGCGAGATGGGGGTGATCAAGGAGGAACGGCGCCAGCGCACCGAGGAGTCACCCCAGGCGCTGATGTTCGAGGCTTTCAACGCCACGGCCTTTCTCGCGCATCCTTACCGGCGCCCCATCATCGGCTGGATGAGTGACCTGCATGCCATGACGCCCGACGACGCGCGCGACTTCCACCGCCGCTGGTACGTGCCAGCCAATGCCGCCGTGGTGGTTGTGGGCGATGTGGACGTGGACCAGGTGCGTGCGTTGGCCGAAAAACACTACGGCGCCATTCCCGCCCGTGCCGTGCCTGAGCGCAAGCCGCAGGTGGAACCTGAACAGACCGGCCCGCGCCGCGTCACCTTCCATGGCCGCACGCAGCAGCCGTCTTTGTTGCTGGGGTACAAGGTGCCCCAGTTGACCGGCCCGGATGCCACCGACGCCAGCAACCAGGACGCGCTGGCGCTGCTGCTGCTGTCTGGTGTGCTGGACGGCAACAGCGCGTCCCGTTTGGAGCGGCGCCTGGTGCAGGGGCAGGGCGGTAAACGATTGGCCGACAGTGTGGGCGCTTCCTACGGGCTCATGGGCCGTGGGCCGCAACTCTTCATGCTCAGCGGCACGCCCAAGGCAGGTATCGCGCCTGAGCAGCTGGAGGCCGCGTTGAAAGCCGAAATCCGGCGCATTGCCCGCGAAGGTGTGAGCCAGGCGGAGCTGCAACGCGTGAAGAACCAGTGGACCGCCAGCGAGGTTTTCCAGCTCGACTCCATGTTCGCCCAGGCGCGCGAACTGGGCAGCCACTGGTCGCTAGGCTGGCCGGTGGACGCCGGGCAGACGCTGATGCAGCGCCTGCGCGAAGTCACCCCCGAACAAGTGCGCAGTGTTGCCCAGCGCTATTTCGATGACCGTCAACTCACCGTTGGCCTGCTGTTGCCGGAGGTGACGCGATGAGCCCCCTTTCGCAGACCGTGCGCAAAACATTTACCACCTTCACCCTGATGTTCCTGGGCCTGCAGGCGGCCTGGGCAGCCTTGCCCATTGAACAATGGGCCTTGGACAACGGCGCCAAGATCTACCTGGTGCGCTCGCCGGGCTTGCCCATGCTGGATGTGCAGATCGACGTGGACGGCGGCAGCCGCCGCGACCCGGCGGACCAGGCTGGTCTGGCACAGACCACAGCGCTCATGTTCGGCAAAGGCGTGGCGGCACAGGGCCAGAACACGGCCTTGGACGAAAATGCCCTGGTCGAGGCCTGGGCCGACCTGGGGGCGCAGTTTGGCGCCAGTGCCAGCAGCGACAGGTTGACGTTCCAGTTGCGCACGCTCACCCAGCCCGATCTGCTGCAGGCCGCCGTGGCGCTGGCCGCGCGCCAACTGGCTGCCCCGGCCTTTGCCGAGCCCGTGTGGGTGCGTGAACGCGAGCGCCTGTCTGCCGCGTGGCGCGAGGCGCAGACCCAGCCCGGCACGCTGGCCGAAAGGCGCTTTGCCCGCGCGGTCTATGGCACACACCCCTATGGCGCCGACGCCAACCCCGAGAGCTGGAAGCGCATCAACGCGCAAGCCATGCGCGCCCATTACCGCCGCCATACCCAGGTTTGCAACGCCCGCGTCACGTTCGTCGGTGCCATCGACAGGGCAGGGGCGCAGGTGCTGGCAGAACGTCTGCTGGCTGGGTGGACGGCACACGGCTGCTCCTCCCTGCCAACGGTGCCCGAAGTGACCGCACTCAAAGAAGCCCAGCAGATCCTCGAGCCTTTTGCGGCAGCCCAGGCGCAGGTGTTGGTGGGGCAGCCCGGCATTGCCCGTTCCGACCCCGACTTCCTCGTGCTCACCGTGGGCAACCACATCCTGGGCGGCGGTGGCTTCAACTCCCGCCTGATGCGTGAAATCCGCGAGAAACGCGGTCTCACCTACGGTGTCTACAGCTACTTCTCGCCCGGGCGGCATGCGGGTGCCTTCACCGTGGGCCTGCAGACGCGGCCCGACCAGGCCGCTCAGGCCGTGGCCCTGGTGCACGAGGAACTGCGCCGATTCGTGCAGGACGGCCCCACCGACGCCGAACTGGCCGAAGCCAAGGCTTCCCTCATCAACGGCTTCGCATTGCGGCTGGACAGCAACCGCAAGCTGCTGGACAACGTCGCCTCGCTGGCGTGGAACAGCTTGCCGCTGGACTACCTGGATACCTGGACCACCCAGGTCCAAGCCATCACACGCGAGCAGGTCGTGCGCGCCTTCCAGCGTGTGCTTCAGCCGGACCGCATGGTCACGGTCGTGGTTGGGGGTGTGCAATGACGGCGCCGGGCGAAGTTCGCATCATCGGCGGCCAGTGGAAGCGCAGCAAGCTTTCCGTGCCCGTGCGGCCCGGCCTGCGCCCCACGCCCGACCGCGTTCGCGAAACCCTCTTCAACTGGCTGGGGCAGGACCTGACCGGCCAGCGCTGCCTGGACGCCTTCGCGGGCAGCGGCGCGCTGGGCTTCGAGGCCGCTTCGCGCGGTGCCGCGGAGGTACTGTTGTGCGAGCTGGACGCCACCCTCGCGGCCAGCATGCGCGGCCACGCGCAGCGCCTGAAGGCCAGCCAGATCACCGTGCGCCAGGGGGACGCCCTGGCCACCCTGCGCGCGGCGCAGCAGGGCGCCTGGGACGTGGTGTTCCTGGACCCACCCTTTGCCCAGGGCCGAAACGAGGCCTTGTTTCAGCAGGCGCTGGAGGCAGCCGCACCGCTGCTCACACCGCTGGGTTACCTCTACCTGGAGGCGCCGCGCGAATGGGTGGATGACGACGTAGCAGCCCTGGGGCTGCAGCGCGTGCGCCACGGCAAGGCCGGGCAGGTGCATTACCACCTCTTTGAACGCAGGCAAGAGCCCTCCGGCGATAATCCGGGGCCATGAGCGCAACACCGTCCACCGCCTCGCGGCGTATCGCCGTCTACAGCGGCACCTTTGACCCCATCACCCTCGGCCACGAGGACGTGATCCAGCGCGCTGCCGGCTTGTTCGACGAATTGATCGTGGCCGTGGCCGTGGCGCACCACAAGAAGACCCAGTTCGCGCTGGAGCAGCGCATGGCCATGGTGACCGAGAGCATGCGCCATTGCCCCCAGGTGCGGGTGTTGCCCTTCGAAGGGCTGATCATGGACTTTTGCCGTGAACACGGTGCCAGCGCCGTGGTGCGCGGCATCCGCAACGTGGCCGACTTCGACTACGAGGCCCAGATGGCCGCCATGAACCGCAAGCTGCTGCCCTCGGTGGAAACCATCTTCCTGCTGCCCCAGGCACAGCTGCAGTGCATCTCCAGCACCCTGGTGCGCGAGATCGCCAAACTCGGCGGTAACGTGTCCGAAATGGTCAGCCCAGGCGTGGCGCGTCAGCTGCTTGCTGCCACCGGCGCCGTTGCCCGCTGAGACCGGAAGGAGTCAGACCATGGCCCTCATGATCACCGACGAGTGCATCAACTGCGACGTCTGCGAGCCCGAATGCCCCAACCAGGCCATCTCCATGGGCCCGGAGTTCTACCAGATCGATCACGCCAAATGCACCGAGTGCGTTGGCCACTTCGACGAACCCCAGTGCGTGCAGGTGTGTCCGGTATCGTGCATTCCGGTCAACCCTGAGCACGTGGAAAGCCGCGAAACCCTCTGGCAGAAGTACCAGCGCCTGCAGAAGCTCACGGCTCCCTGATCATTCCGCTCTGATCAGCCTTGTGTCAGGAAGGAAGCCTGGCACGCAGCGCCAGGTTCAGCTGGTCCACCACCTCTGCCCAATCGGCGTCCACCAGCAGTTGTTCCCGCAGCAAGGCGGCTTGGGCAGATGTCCAGAACGGGGCTTCGTGCAAGTGCACGGTATCGTTCAACGGCGAGTGCTGTTCAATGAACGCGCGAATGTCCGCTTCCCCATTGGGCAACCCCAATTGGGCGAACAGTTCCGAGAAGCGGTGGAAGAACTTGTCCATGTCCGGCTCCTTTGCTTGATCTGCCAGCGCCTTACTCTACCGTAACTGCCGGTTTTGGGGGCTTGGGGCGGGGCGGTTTGGTCGTGTGTATCGCGGCGGTTGCCTTGTCCATGCGGTCGGCCAGCAGGTCGGGCAGCGCCTTCAGCGCCCGGTCAATCGATTGTTGCAGGGCATTGCGCTGATCGGGGGCAGGTTTTTTCAACACCCAGTTGGCCACCTCGCTCTTGACTCCCGGATGGCCGATGCCAATGCGCAGCCGCCAGTAGTCGCCGCTGCCCAGTTGCGCGTGAATGTCACGCAGACCGTTGTGGCCGGCATGGCCGCCACCTTTTTTCAGCTTCAGCTCGCCGGGCGGCAGGTCCAGCTCGTCGTGCGCTACCAGTATCTCCTCGGGCGCAATCTTGAAAAAGCGCGCCAGCGCGCCCACTGCCTGGCCGGATCGGTTCATGTACGTCATCGGCTCCAGCAGCCACAGCGGGCGGCCGTCCACGTTGGCCCGTGCAACCAGGCCAAAGTAGCTGCGTTCCGGTTGCAGATGCACCTTCAGTTCACGTGCCACCGCCTCCAGCCACCAGAACCCGGCGTTGTGTCGCGTCTCTTCGTATTCCGGCCCAGGGTTGCCCAGGCCCACCAGCAGTTTGATCATGGGCTTAGCTTAAACGATGACAGCGCCAGGTCCTCCGCATGGCCGTCATGGCAGACAAGGCACTTCCTATCCACATGGTTATTTCTAAAGAAATGCACGTTTGTCCTAGACAAAATAAAATAAGGACGCATCTCACCACATTTGGAGAACACCATGTCCAGTTCGATCATCAACCTCCAAGCCAGTGGGCTGGAGGTGCAGCGGCAGAACGCTGAGAAGTTTCTGCTGGCAGCGTCGGTGGTCTATGTGCTGGCGGCAATCGCGCTTGCTATTGCCTTTGAACGCCCCGGGCTCAGCCCCTTGGCGGGCTCAGCGGTGGCTGTGTTGCTGGCCTTGCCAGGCTGGCTGGGGTGGTGGCTTGCGCCGGGGCGCCTTCTGGCGCGGCTGCTCCAGGCGGCCTCCCTCACAGCGCTGGTGGCCCTGCATATCCAGCTTTCCATGGGCATGCGCGAATTCCACTTCGGGGTCTTTGTCACACTGGCCTTGCTCCTGGTCTACCTGGACTGGCGTCCGGTGGTCCTGTCTGCTGCCTTGTTCGCTGTGCATCATGTCGGTTTCGACCGTTTGCAAGCCATGGGGTGGGGAGTCTACTGCTTGTCCGAGCCAGACTTTGGTCTCATCCTTGTTCACGCAGCGTACGTTGTTGTGCAGACGGCTTTTGAGGTTGTGTTCGTGGTGGCGCTGGCGCGCAGTGTCCGCGACAACGCGGAAGTAGCCATGCTTGCGGGTGGGTTGCAGCAAGGCGAGCGCATTGTGTTTGACGGTGCAACCCAACTCAAGGTGAACGCGCCAGTGGCGTTGCGCCTGCAGAACGCCTTGGGCACGATTGCACAGACCCTCGTTTCTGTCAGGCAGACCGCCGCGAACGTGCAACTGGCAAGTGAAGAAATTGCGCGTGGCAACCAGGACCTGAGCGCACGCACCGAGCAGGCGGCGAGCAACCTCGAGGAGACGGCGTCGAGCATGGAGGAGCTTACCTCCACGGTGCACCAGACGGCGGACGCGGCGCGTCAGGCCAACCAGCTGGCGTCCAGCGCGGCGGAGGTGGCGCAGCGTGGCGGCTCGGTGGTGGGGCAGGTCGTCACGACGATGGACGAGATCAACCACAGCAGCCAGAAGATCAGCGACATCATCAGCGTGATCGACGGCATTGCGTTCCAGACCAATATACTGGCGTTGAACGCGGCGGTGGAGGCTGCGCGCGCGGGCGAGCAGGGCAGGGGTTTTGCAGTGGTGGCGGGCGAGGTGCGTACGCTGGCGCAGCGCAGCGCGCAGGCGGCCAAGGAGATCAAGGAGCTGATCAACACCAGCGTGGAGAAAGTGCAAAGCGGCAGCCGCCTGGTGCAGGACGCGGGCACGACGATGCGCGAGATCGTGGAGAGCGTGCAGCGGGTGACGAACATCATTGGCGAGATCACGGCGGCGGCAGGGGAGCAGAGCGACGGGATAGCGCAGGTGAACACGGCGGTGAACCAGCTGGACCAGATGACGCAGCAGAACGCGGCCTTGGTGGAGCAAAGCGCAGCGGCTGCCGAGAACTTGAAAGATCAGGCCGCATCGCTGATGCAGGCCTTGGCGATGTTTGGCGGTTCAGGAGCTGTGGGGCGCCTGAGTTTGCGCTGAACCCAAAAACAAAAGGCCCACCGAGGTGGGCCTTTTGCTGTGCAAGGAAGAATTACTTCTTCTTCTTGCCTTTCTTGTCGTCTGCAGCGGCAGCAACCGGCGCAGCGATCACTTCCTCGACCGGCTCCACCACGGTAGCGATGGTGGGGTTCGGCTTGCCGTGGGTCACCAGCTTGATGCCAGCGGCCAGTTGCAGGTCGTTTGCGTGGATGCTCTGACCCTTGGTCACATTGCCCAGGTCGACTTCGATGAACTCAGGCAGTTTGATGGCCAGGCACTCGATTTCCACTTCGGTCACGATGTGGTTGATCACGCACTTGTCCTGCTTCACAGCGGGGGAGTTGTCGGCGTTCACGAAGTGCAGGGGCACCTTCTTGTGCAGACGGGTGGTTTCGTCCACGCGCTGGAAGTCCACGTGCAGGACCAGAGGCTTGAACGGGTGGTACTGCACGTCACGCAGCAGAACCTTCTCGACCTTGCCGCCGAGTTCCATGTCGAGGATGGAAGCGTGGAAAGCCTCTTTTTTCAGGGCATGCCACAGGGCGTTGTGGTCCAGCTCGATGGTGGCGGGGGCAGCGTTGCCACCGAAAACGATACCGGGCGTGCGGCCGGTGTTGCGCAGGCGGCGGCTCGCACCCGTGCCCTGCTTAGCGCGCTCAAAAGCGACGAATTGCATGGTTTTACTCCATTGTGGGGGCCTGCCGCGACCAGCGGGCCCCAAACTTAAAAAGCGCCCCTCGGCCAAAACGGCTTGGGGCGACACGACATGTTGCCGTCAGGAAAGTGGCCTCAGGCCGCGCTCTCCTGATCAGCGAACAAACTCATCACCGACTCGCCGCTGGCAATGCGCGCGATGGTTTCTGCCATCAGCGGTGCCACGGAAAGCTGGCGGATCTTCGAGCAGGCCTGTGCGGCCTGACTCAGAGGAATGGTGTTGGTGACCACCACCTCGTCAAGCGCGTCGCCTTTGGCGATTCGGTCGATGGCGGGGCCAGAGAAAATGGGGTGCGTGCAGTAGGCGTACACCTTCTTGGCGCCACGTTCCTTCAGCACTTCGGCGGCTTTCACCAGCGTGCCTGCGGTGTCAATCATGTCGTCCATGATCACGCAGTTGCGGCCTTCGATGTCGCCGATGACGTGCATGACTTCGGACACGTTCGCCTTGGGGCGGCGCTTGTCGATGATGGCCATGTCGCAGTTGAGCTGTTTGGCCAGTGCACGTGCACGCACCACACCGCCAACGTCGGGTGACACCACCAGCAGGTCGGGGTAGCTCTTGGCGCGAAGGTCGCCCAGCAGCACCGGAGATGCGTAGATGTTGTCCACCGGGATGTCGAAGAAGCCCTGGATCTGGTCGGCGTGCAGGTCCATGGTAAGCACGCGGTCCACACCCACAGCTTGCAGCATGTTGGCCACCACCTTGGCGGAAATGGGCACACGGCTGGAACGCGGGCGACGGTCCTGGCGGGCATAACCGAAATACGGAATGACAGCAGAGATGCGAGCTGCGGAAGCACGCTTCAGGGCATCGACCATGATGATGAGTTCCATCAGGTTCTCATTGGTCGGTGCGCAGGTGGACTGGATGACGAAAACGTCACGAGCACGGACGTTCTGTGTGATCTCGACGGTGACTTCGCCGTCAGAGAAACGACCAACATTGGCCGCACCCAGCGTGGTGCCGAGATGATGTGCGATTTCAGCGGCCAGTACCGGGTTTGCGTTACCGGTAAAGATCATGAAATCCGGTGCTTGCACTGGCGTGGAAATTTGCATGAGATACCCGGCGCAGGAAAAATATTTTGGCAGGGGAGGAAGGACTCGAACCCTCGCATGCCGGAATCAAAATCCGGTGCCTTAACCAACTTGGCGACTCCCCTACACTGGTTCGCTGCTGACGCAACGCACCGAATGCAGTACTTGCTCATCTCGTTTTGAGCAACGCCCGGTATTGTAACCGTTAACGCCACCCAATTAGAGGATGCTCATTCAAATTGCTGCAAATTTTTGATTGCCAGCCTGGGGGCAGGTCGGACGTGTCCGGCATCTGCATGAATCCCCTGGGAATTCTGGCAAACAAAGCACTACCTGAGCCTGTCATTCGCCCGTTCAAACCCCGGGCTTGCAACCAGCTAAGCCCCTGATCGATGTCAGGGCACAGGGCCTTCGCAACAGGCTGCAAGTCGTTGTGCCCGAATCCGTAGATTCGTTGCTCCATTTCAGGCTGATTAGGCGTTGAAATGTCGTTTGCAGCAAAGTCTGCCATTGTAGCGTGCTTTGTGGCTCTTTGCAAATCCGGGCTTGAAAAAATTTTCGGTGTTGACGCGCCAGTAGGGGGCTTCAACACAAGAAAGCGTGCCGGGGGAAGATCCAGCGGGTGCAGTTGTTCGCCAATGCCTTCTACCCAGGCGTTGCGGCCGCCTAGGAAGAAGGGCACGTCAGCCCCCAGTGCCAACCCTAGAGGCAGCAGCTTTTCCAGAGGCCAGTGCAGATTCCACAGTTGGTTGAGTGCCAGCAGCGTGCTGGCGGCGTCGGTGGAGCCGCCGCCCATACCTGCTTCCACGGGAATGCGCTTGTCCAGTGCAATGTGCGCCCCCAGCGTGCAGCCGCTTGCTTGCTGCAAGGCCCTTGCCGCGCGCACTACCAGATCGTTGCCAGGCAGCGGGGGCGCCGTCGAGTTCACGTCTTCCCGGCTGATCTGGCCATCGTCGCGAAGCTCAAAGTGCAGAGTGTCTGCCCAATCGATCAGCATAAAGACGGATTGCAGCAGGTGGTAGCCGTCCTCGCGCCTGCCCACGATGTGCAGGAACAGGTTGAGCTTGGCTGGAGCGGGAACGTCTAGGAGTTGGCGCAACGTCATTGCGGTTTACTGAAATACGAGGCGCAGGCGCGCACCGGGCAAGGGGTGCAGGCGGCGTGCGCTCAGGCGGCCCTGCGGGTGTTGCGTCAGGTCCACTTCCCAGCCATCCAGTGACGTGGGTTCACCTCGAAGCCAATCGAACAGCGGCGCTATTGGCAATGCGGTGCCTGTGAGTTCGGTGGTCAAGCTCGCCATGTCGGGGTATTGGCGGGTTTCGTCGCCGCGTTGCAGCGTGGCGCCCTGGCTGGACCACGTTGCACTGGCCACCGTCTGGCCGAAGGGCGAGAAGAGTTTGATCTCTCCGCGAGCGGCGTTTCCAGCGAGTTCGAAGCCTGCGGAGTAGCTTTGGGGAGGGTCGCCGTCGAGCTGCAGATTGAGCCTGCCAGACCACCAGTCGGCAGCCCCGGGCGCGGGGGCTGGTGGGGTTGCACACCCTGCGAGCCAGATGGCGGGTGGCAGCACTGCGATGGACAGGAAGCGGCGTCGGCCGACGGCGCGATTCGTCATGGTTTGACGTTCAGGCGGCGCAAGGTGGAAAGCAGGGTCTCGTTCTCAGGGTTCAAGAGAAGCCCTTCGCGCCAAACCTTGAGAGCATCTTCGCGCTGGCCTTTGACCCAGTGGACCTCTCCCAGGTGGGCGGCGATCTCGGCGTCGGGCCGACGTCGGTAGGCGTCTTGCAGAATGCGCAGGGCTTCTGGCAAGTTGCCCAGGCGAAATTCCACCCAACCCAGGCTGTCCAGGATGAATGGATCGTTCGGCGTAGCCCGCAACGCCTGCTGGATGAGTGCTTTCGCCTCGGGCAGGCGAACGTTGCGGTCGGCCAGCGAATAACCCAGTGCGTTGTAGGCGTGGTGGTAGTCTGGCTTGCGGGCAATCAGTTCGCGCAGCAACCGTTCCATTTCATCAGGTCGCCCGGCTTTTTCAGCAGCCATGGCCTGTTCGTAGACCAGATCGGCGTCGTCCGGGAAGCGTTTGACGGCTTCGGCATAGACCTCCGACGCCGCCTGGTGCATGCCCTGGTCGCGCAATAGCTGGGCTTCTGCCAGCAATTTGCGGCGCGAGTCATCTGGGCTGCGCTCGGGTTGCTGGCGCAGCAGCGCCCGTGCTTCATCTACTTTTCCTTGTCGCGCCAGCATGGCGGCACGCCTGAGTTGGGTGCTCAGGATGTCCTGGCCGTCTTCGATTCGGTCCAACCAGGCGTTGGCGGCTGCGTAGTCCTTGCGTTGCTCTGCCATCTGCGCAAGTTGAAGGAAGGCTTGCGTTTGCCCCCGACGGGTAGCGTCGGCAGGCAGTTCACGGGCCAGGACCAGGTACTGTTCCAGCGATGCTTGGGCGGCTTCGTACAACCGTTCCTGGAATTGCAGGGTGCCCTGCAGCAGCCACGCATCTGCAAGCTTGGGGTCTTGCTGGATGACTGTGGCAATTTCCTGTCTGGCAGGGCCGTATTGGCGCTGATCAATCAAAGCGCGGATGAAGCCCAGGTGCAGGGGGCGTTGGGCGTCGCGTCCGTTGCGTTCCAGAAAACTGCGCACCAGGGCCTCGGCGCCAGGCTGGTCGCGTTCCATCAGTTCCAGGCCCAGAACGGCGGGCATCACGGCCTTGCTGTCCGCTGCCATGGCTTGTTTGGCAGAAGCGAGGGCGTCAGCATTGTTTTGCTGATCGAGTTGCATGCGGCCCAGGCTGGTCCATGCAGCCGAGGCTGTGGAAGGGTCCGCAAGAAAGGGTTGCAGCGCGGTACGGGCGGCCTGCAAGGCAGCGTCCTTGTCGCTGGTGCGTGCCAGTGTCTGCGGTATGGCACCGATCACGTCTGCGCGCCGTTCAGGGGGAGCAAGCTGAATCAGCGTGCGCAGCGTTTGCGTGATTTCGGCAGGACGGTTGAGGGCGAGCAGAATCTGCAAAACGTAACGGTGGGGTTCGTCAGACCGGGGTTGCGCTGCGGCCCAGTCCCGTGCGGCGCTGAGGGCGGCGTTGCCCGCACGGCCTTGCAAAGCGATTTCGACGGCTCTGCGGTAGAGCTCCTCGCGTTGCGTCTTGCGTGCGGCATCCAGCACCAGCGAGTAGGCAGGCCCTGCCTCTTCGTTGCGCAGATGCATCTCGCCCAGCAGTAGCTGGTAGAACAGCTCTGCATCCATTTCAGAGTTGGCGACAGGCGGGGCAGGCAACGCTGGCGCATCTTGGGCCTTTGCCTGCAAAGGCCAAAGCACGGAGAGCGTCAGGGCGAGCGCCGCGACTGCAACAGGCCGCAAGGTGCTCTGCCAATGTGAAGGGTTGCTGGCCGGGGCCGAAGTACCGGGGCGAGCCAGCTGGACACCGCGGGCTAGGTGAAGGGCAAGCGCGTGCATTGGCCGATCATAATGGAAGCCCCGTAGTCTTACCCACTGCCAGAACATGCCCGAATTGCCCGAAGTGGAGGTGACCCGACTGAGTTTTGCCGACCGCATCCGTGGGGCGGCTGTGAGAGCAGTACGCCTGGGCAAACCGCTGCGCTGGCCGCTGGGGGTGGAGCCCGCAACCTTGACCGGGCGACGGGTCCTGAGCGTGCGCCGCCGTGGTAAGTATCTGTTGATCGACCTGGACGAGGGCATTTTGCTTATGCACCTGGGCATGTCGGGGAGCGTGCAGTTTGCAGACCATCTGCCGCCTGCCGGGGTGCATGACCATTTTGATATGCAGACGAGCCAAGGCGTGTTGCGGCTCAACGATCCGCGCCGATTTGGTGCCGTGGTGTACGTGCAAAGCGAAAGCGACCCGCTGGCCGTGAAGCTGCTTGGTGGCCTGGGCGTTGAGCCTTTGACCGACGACTTTGAACCTGAGGCCTTTCACCGTGCCCTGCGCCAGCGCCAGGCGAGCATCAAGCAGGTGCTGATGGCTGGCGACATCGTGGTGGGGGTGGGCAACATCTATGCGTCCGAGGCGCTGTTTCTGGCGGGCATCAGGCCCACGGTGCGCGCCAACAGGCTCAGCCTGCCGCGGGCGCGCAGGCTGCACCAGGCGATACGGCAGGTTCTGGACAAGGCCTTGAATTCAGGCGGCAGCACGCTGCGCAACTTCTCGAACGCGCACGGGCAAAGCGGGCACTTCCAGCTGGAGGTGATGGTTTACGACCGGGCAGGCGAGCCTTGCCGGGTCTGCGGCACGCCGATACGCATGCTGCGTCAGGGGCAACGTTCCACCTTCTATTGCCCCCACTGCCAGAAGGCTTGAAAAGCCGCCTGCGGTGCTATATTGGCCGCAGACCATACACACCATGAACATGCAGGGCCCCATGTCTTTCAACCAGGAATTCGACGAGCACGGCGTTTGGCGGCGGCAGTACGCCGCGCGATTGAAGACGCTGGCAGACTGGCTTGAAACCGAGGAACTGCTGGACGCGGGTACGCGGGAACGGCTGGAGCAGTTGCAGGCGCAGCTCAAGTCGGACAAGGTGATGGTGGCCTTCGTCGCGGAGTTCTCGCGCGGCAAGTCTGAACTCATCAACGCGGTGTTTTTTGCGGGGTACGGGCGGCGCATCATGCCTGCCAGCGCCGGGCGCACCACCATGTGCCCCACAGAATTGGGCTACGACTCCGACGTACCTCCTTGCCTGCGCCTGCTGCCCATCGACACGCGCCTTCAGCCGCAATCTCTGTTGGAGTGGCGCAGCGCCCCCGAGCAGTGGGAGCGCATCGATCTGGATGTGAACGACCCGGCGCAGTTGGCCCAGGCCATAGAGAAGGTGGCAGAGGTGCGCCGCGTGAGCGTGGACGATGCGCGGGCGCTGGGCTTCTGGCATGACGATGCCCCCGAAGACAACCCGCTCACCGGGCCGGATGGTCTGGTGGAGGTGCCGAGGTGGCGGCACGCGCTCATCAACATGGCCCACCCGCTGTTGAAGCAGGGGTTGGTGATCTTGGACACGCCTGGGCTGAACGCGATTGGTGCCGAACCCGAACTGACGGTGAGCCTGCTGCCGCAGGCGCATGCGGTGGTGTTCATCCTGGCGGCGGATGCGGGTGTGAGCAAATCCGACCTGGCGATGTGGCGCGAACACCTGGCGCCTGCTGCCGAGCGCAACGACACGCGGCTGGTGGTGCTCAACAAGATAGACACCCTGTGGGACGAACTGAGCACGCCGCAGTATATCGAGCAGCAGATCCAGCACCAGCGGGAGGACTCGGCCCAGGTGCTGGGCTTGCAGCCGCAGCAGGTGATAGCGGTGTCTGCCCAGAAGGGGTTGCTGGCCAAGGTGCGGCAGGACGAAGCGCTGTTGAGTGAAAGCCGTTTGCCTGACCTGGAACGGGCCTTGGCGGAAGACGTGCTGGCCCAGCGCAGACACATCTTGCAGACCAGTGTGGCCGGTGCGCTCGAGACTTTGCGAACCGAGGTGGGCAAGCAGCTACATGCACGCACCCGTGAGCTGGTGGAGCAGGTGCAGGAACTGGAGGGCTTGCGCGGCAAGAACACCACGGTGATCAAGCAGATGCGCATGCGCATTGAGCAGGAACAGAACGAGTTCGATGCCAGCGGCGCGCGTATACAGGCGGTGCGCTCGGTGCACCTCAAGCTGCTGAAGGACGTGTTCGCGTTGCTGGGCACCAACCACTTGAAGGCCGAGGTGGCGCAACTGGGCGAAGCGCTCAGGCAGCCGGGCATCAAGCTCGGGGTGAAGAAGGTGTATGGCGATGCGTTCGACCGCCTGCGTGCAGGTTTGCAGCAGGCCCAGCGCCTGGCTGATGAGGTGCAGGACATGCTGGGCAGCAGCTTCCGCAGCCTGAACGCGGAGTTCGGCTTTTCCCTGCAACTGCCGCACAAACTCGATGTCGTGCGCTTTGCGCAGGAATTGGATGTGATCGAGCGCAACCACCTGCAATACCTGGGGCTCACCAACATTTTCCGGCTTGCGCAGCCGGAGTTTGCTGAGCGGCTGGCCAAGGCGGTGATGTCCCGCCTGCGTGGCGTTTACGACGATGCGTCGAGCGAGGTGGAACTGTGGAACAAGTCTGCCGCGGCGCAGCTGGATGGACAGTTGCGCGAGCGCCGCAAGAACTTTGCCCGGCGGATTGAGGCGGTGCACCGCATTCAGCAGGCTGCCGGCGGCCTGGACGAGCGCATTGCCGAATTGCAGCAGCGTCTGGCTGCACTGGAAACCGATCGGGCCGAACTGGAGCGTTTGACCAGTGAATTGGGACAGGGTGACGAGGTGGCCGAAGAGGTGAGCGCCGAATCCTGGCCGACTGTGGACAGCGCCGCAGCACCCCATGACGCGGCCTGAGCGCGAGGCGGGAAGACAGGCAGTTCCCGCAGCGTTTTTCCCCACCCTGGTGGCCTGGCAGAAAGTGCATGGGCGGCATGGCTTGCCATGGCAGGGCACGCGCGACCCCTATCGCGTGTGGCTGTCCGAAATCATGCTGCAGCAGACGCAGGTGAGCACAGTATTGGGTTACTACCCGCGCTTTCTGGCGCGTTTCCCTGACGTGCGTGCGTTGGCCGAGGCGCATCAGGATGACGTGCTGGCGCTGTGGAGCGGCTTGGGCTACTACAGCCGGGCGCGCAACCTGCACCGCTGCGCCCAGGAGGTGGTGGCCCGATGGGGCGGGGCGTTTCCGCGCACAGCGGAGGCCTTGCAGACGCTTCACGGGATCGGACCATCAACGGCAGCTGCCATTGCGGCTTTCTGCTTTGGTGAGCGGGTGTCCATACTCGACGGCAACGTGCGGCGGGTGTTGACGCGCTTGCTGGCTTTTGAAGGTGACTTGGCCGATGCCGCGCAGGAGCGCCAGCTGTGGCAACTGGCCCAGGAGATACTGCCGCCCAATCCCACATCTGACGACATGGCTGCCTACACGCAGGGGCTGATGGACCTGG
Source organism: Burkholderiaceae bacterium (assembly GCA_041913045.1). GTDB lineage: Bacteria > Pseudomonadota > Gammaproteobacteria > Burkholderiales > Burkholderiaceae_C > CAMLOF01. The sequence goes on from JAYSGB010000007.1 coordinate 23,464, forward strand.
GCGCGACCCTGTGCACGCGCAGCAAGCCGCAATGTCTGCTGTGCCCGGTGGCATCACTTTGTCAGGCGCGCGCCCAGCAGCGGCCAGGTGACTTCCCGGTCAAGACGCGAAAGCTCGTGCGCCGGACGGAAGAGTGGTGGCTGGTCGTGCATCGGCGCGGTGATGGGGCGATCTGGCTCGCACAACGGCCGCAGCGGGGCATCTGGGCCGGGCTGTACTGCTTGCCCGTGCACGCCACGCGTGCTGAAGCCTGGGCTTCGGTGACTGGCAGCCCCGGCACCGAAGCTGCACCCGAACGGCAGGACACCCTTCGACATGCACTGACGCACCGCGACCTGGTGCTACAGGTGGTGGAATGGGCCGCTCCCTCGCCTGTGGCGGGTACAACCGCAGAGGCAGGGCTATGGGTGCGCGGGCCGCAGGATCTGGAGATTGGCCTGCCTGCACCCGTGCGGCAATGGCTGCTTCAGCAGTGGTGAAGTGCCACGGGCCGGTCAATGACCGGCGGCGTGCCTGAGCGCGTCCAGTTCGCGGTGGCGGCGCTGGACGGTCCAGACCTTGCCAAACACGCTGGCCAGCTGTTCCACCAGATACACCGAGCGATGCTGCCCGCCGGTGCAACCCACGGCCACGGTCACGTAGCTGCGGTGGTCCTGCACCATGCGCGGTAGCCAGTGTTCAAGAAAGGCTGTGATCTGGTCCTGCATGGTCTGCACTTCGGGCTCGGCTCGCAGGTAGGCAGCCACGGGTGCGTCCTGCCCGGTCAGCGCCCTGAGTTCGGGCTCGTAGTGCGGGTTGGGCAGCATGCGCACGTCGAAAACGTAGTCGGCGTCCATGGGGATGCCGCGTTTGAACGCAAATGACTCGAACACCAGCGCGAGCGTGGCCGGCGCCCGGTGCAGCAGGGCCTTGACCTCGCTGCGCAGGTGCGACGCCTTGAGCTGGCTGGTGTCCAGCACCTGCGCCAGCTCGCGCAGTTCACCCAACATCTCACGTTCCAGCTCAATAGCGTCCACCAGGGCGCGCCGCTGGTCGGTGGTGTCTTTCAGGGAAAGCGGGTGCATGCGCCGCGTCTCGGAAAAACGCCGGACCAGGGTGTCGGTGGTGGTGTCCAGGAACAGCACGGTCAGCGCCTGGCCTTGTTCACGGATGCGCTGCAACCGTTCCGGCAGGCCGGGCAGGGACTTGGCGCTGCGCACGTCGATGGCGACGGCCACGCGCTCGGCGCGGTGCTCCTGCTCGACGGCGATGAAGGCTTCAAGCAGTTCTGGCGGCAGGTTGTCCACGCAGTAGAACCCCGCGTCTTCCAGCGCATGCAGCGCTACCGATTTGCCGGAACCCGACATGCCAGTGATGACGACCAACTGCATGTTCGGCAAGGGCGGGGTGTTCATGCCTGCAACATCTCGCGTGCGTGGGCGAGTGAGGTGTCGGACAGCCGGTCGCCCCCGAGCATGCGTGCCAGTTCGCGCACGCGACCATCCGTGTCGATGACGCGTACCTCGCTTGCGGTGCCTTGCGCATCTTGCTGTTTGGAGACGAGCAGGTGGTGGTCCGCGCAGGCGGCCACTTGCGGCAGGTGCGTCACGGCCAGCACTTGGCGGTCGCGGCCCAGCTGGCGCATCAATTGCCCCACGGTCTGGGCCACGGCACCGCCAATGCCGCTGTCCACCTCGTCGAAGATGAGGGTGGGAGCCTGCCCCAGCTGGCTGGTGGTGACGGAGATGGCCAGTGCGATGCGCGAGAGTTCGCCGCCCGAGGCCACCTTGCCCACTGGGCGGGGCGTGGTGCCGGGGTGGCCTGCAACCAGGAATTCGATGTTTTCCAGGCCGTGGGCCTGGGGTTCGTCCAGCGGCAGCAGCCGCACTTCAAAGCGGCCGCCCGCCATGCCCAGGCCCTGCATGGCTTCGGTGATGGCCTTGGACAGACGCTGTGCGGCAGCAGAACGGTTCTTGCTGACCTGCTTGGCCGCACGCACCAGTGCCTGGTGAGCAGCACGTTCGCTTTGCTGAAGCGCATCAAGATCGGCGCTGCGTTCCAGTTCGGCCAGGGACTGCTTCCATTCGGCCAGACGCTGCGGCAGCTCTTCGGGCGCACAGCGGTAACGTCTTGACAGTGACAGCCACTGCCCGAGACGCTGGTCCAGTGCTTCCAGGGCAGCAGGGTCCACCTCGGTGTGGTTCGAGTGGTGCTGCAGGTCGTGGCAGGCGTCTTCCAGCTGCGCGAGAGCGCCTTGAAGCACCTCGGCCAGTTCGCCGTAGCGCGGCTCGATGTGCTGCTGTTCCTGCAGCGCCTGGATGGCGCGGCTTACTAGGCCGGTGGCTCCAGGCTCGCCTTCATCAAGCGCGTGCAGGGCGCTCTGCGCGGCGTCAATCAGGCCTTGCGCGTGGGCCAGACGACCGTGCTGCAGGTTGAGTTCTTCCCACTCGCCGGGCTGTGGCGCCAGCTTGTCCAGTTCGCCGATCTGCCACTGCAGGCGTTCGCGCTCCTGCTGAAGCGTGGCCTGGCGGGCGCGGGCGTCTTCCAGCGAGCGCAGGCTGTCGCGCCAGGTGTTCCAGAGGTTGCGCAACTCGGTTGTGGTGATCTGGGCGTAATCGTCCAGCAGCTGGCGCACCGCGTCGGGCCGCGTGAGGCTCTGCCAAGCGTGCTGGCCGTGGATGTCCACCAATTCGTCGGCCAGTGCCTTGAGTTGACCCGCCGTGGCCGTGCTGCCGTTGATCCATGCGCGGCTGCGGCCCTGGGTGTCTATGCTGCGGCGCAGGAGCAGCGGCTCGCCTTCTTCGGCAGCAAAACCGTTGTCGTCCAGCCAGCGGCGCACAGGGCCACTCGCCAGGAACTCGGCGCTGATCTCGCAGCGCTGGGCGCCTTCGCGCACCACGCCGGCATCGCCACGCGCACCCAGCACCAGTTGCAAAGCGTCAATCAAAATGGACTTGCCCGCGCCGGTTTCACCCGTCAGCACGGTGAAGCCGTTTTCCAGGTCAAGGTCCAAGCTGCGCACGATCACGAAATCGCGCAGCACCATGCGCTGCAGGCTCACGTCACCACTCCTTCATTCCAGTGCAGTTTCTTGCGCAAGGTGTCGAAATAACTCCAGCCCACCGGGTGCAGCAGGCGCAGCTTGTGAGCAGACCGCCGCACAGTGATGCGGTCACGGTGCAGCAGGCTGGTGAATGTCTGCATGTCGAAGTGCGCACTGGCATCGCGCCCGGCCACCACTTCCACGGCAATTTCGCCGGTGGAGGGCAGCACGATCGGGCGGTTGGACAGCGTGTGCGGCGCAATGGGCACCATCACCCAGCCGTCGATGGCGGGGTGCAACAGCGGGCCGCCAGCCGATAGCGCATAGGCCGTGGAGCCGGTGGACGAGGCAATGATGAGACCGTCGGCGCGCTGGTTGGCCACAAAGTGCCCGTCCACCTCCACGCGCAACTCGACCATGCTCGGCGCTCCGCCACGGTTGACCACCACGTCGTTCATGGCAATCGTCTCGAACACGCAATGGCCGTCGCGCCAGACGCCTGCCTGCATCAGCGCGCGCTGGTCTTCCTCGTATTCGCCGCGCAGCATGGGGGCCAGCAGCGTTTCGAATGTATTGAAGGGGATGTCGGTGATGAAGCCCAGGCGGCCCTGGTTGATGCCTACCAGCGGCACGTTGTAGCGCGCGAGCTGGCGGCCTATGCCCAGCATGGTGCCGTCGCCACCCATCACCAGCGCCATATCGCACTGGGCGCCAATGCCTTCCACATCAAGCACGTGGTATTGGGTCAACCCGGTGTTGAGGGCCGTGTCATGTTCGATGACGACGTCGCAGCCTTGGTCGTGCAGGAAGTGGGCAATGCGTTCCAGGGCATCTTTCGAGCCCACGGCGTTGTATTTGCCCACTATGGCGACATGTTTGAACATGGTTAAATTACAGCACAAGCTTTTTACAATGACCTGATGTTAGACGACCGCGCCAAGCTGCTGCTCAAGACGTTGGTGGAGCGCTACATTGCCGACGGGCAACCGGTCGGCTCCCGCACGCTTTCCAAGGCGGCCGGGTTGGAGTTGTCGCCCGCCACCATTCGCAACGTGATGAGCGACCTGGAGGACCTGGGCCTCATCGCCAGCCCGCACACGTCTGCGGGCCGCATACCCACGGCACGCGGCTACCGCCTGTTCGTGGACACCATGCTCACCGTGCGGCGCGAGGAAATATCCGCGCTGGAGCGTCTGCCTGCGCCCAGCCTGGCCGCCGACCAGCCGCGCCAGGTCATCAGCCAGGCCGCGCAGATGCTGTCCAGCCTCTCACAGTTCGTGGGGGTGGTGATGGCGCCTCGCCGGCCCACGGTGTTCCGGCACATCGAGTTCCTGAGCCTGTCGGACAGACGAGTGCTGGTGATCCTGGTCTCGCCCGAGGGCGATGTGCAGAACCGCGTCATCCATACTGAAGCCACCTTCACGCAGTCGCAACTTCAGGAAGCGGCCAACTTCCTCAACGCGCACTATTCAGGTTTGACCATTGACCAGGTTCGAGAACGGCTGCGCACCGAGGTGGAGGCCCTGCGGGGAGAGATCGCCAGCCTGATGGTCAAGGCGGTGGACGTGAGTTCGCAAGCCATCGAGACGCAGGACGAGGTGGTGGTGGCGGGGGAGCGCAATTTGCTTTCCGTCAGCGAGTTCTCGCACGACATGGGCAACCTGCGCAAGATGTTCGACCTGTTCGAACACAAGACGCAGCTCATGCGGCTGCTGGAAGTCTCCAACCAGGCCGAGGGTGTGCGCATCTTCATCGGCGGTGAAAGCCAGGTGGTGCCCTACGAAGAACTGTCGGTGGTGAGTGCCCCATACGAAGTGGACGGCAAGGTGGTGGGCACTCTGGGTGTGATCGGCCCGCAGCGCATGCCGTATGACCGAATGATCCAGATCGTGGACATCACCTCCAAGCTGGTGAGCAACGCACTGAGCCAGCAGCGCTGAAACCGCACTTGCGGCGGCTACAATCTCGGGCTTGGTCAGGGCCGTTAGCTCAGTTGGTCAGAGCAGAGGACTCATAATCCTTTGGTCGTTGGTTCAAGTCCAACACGGCCTACCAAAAAATCTTGTTCGAAAGAACGAGGGGGTTGAAAGAAGGCCAAAAACGGTGTTATACTTTCAGCTTCAGCAAGCGGCTGTAGCTCAGTTGGATAGAGTACTTGGCTACGAACCAAGGGGTCGTGGGTTCGAATCCTGCCAGCCGCACCAATCTGTAAGCCTCGCAATCGGAAACGGTTGCGAGGCTTTTCAGTTTCTGGCCGTCCTTTTCCACTTTTCAATGGCAATGCACGCTCCCGGCTTTGTTGTCCATGTGGCAGCACTGACCGGGCGGTGAACTCTTGCGGCAACCGCCGCCATGTTCTGTCTCTTCAGCGTCCCAGTGTCCGGCGCGCCGCGTAGCTGATTCCGTCCACCAGGCCCACCATCAGTAGCATGGCCGCCAGCACCGTGGCCGTCTTGCCCATGTGGAAGAGCCCCATGTGAAATGCCAGCAGTTGGCCCAGGCCGCCTGCGCCCACCACGCCCAGAACGGCGGCGGCGCGGATGTTGTTTTCCCAGCGGTAGAGGGTGTAGCTGAGTACCTGCGGCAACACCTGAGGCAGCGTGGCGTAGAGGAACACTCGAAATGTGCCCACGCCCTGTGTGCGCAAGGCGGCAGCAGGCCCCGGTGGGGCGTTTTCAATTGCCTCGGCAAACAGGCGGCCCAGCACGCCACTGGTGTGCAGGGCCAAGGCGAGCGTTCCCGCGAGTGGCCCAAGGCCAGCGGAGATGAGCAGCAGCGCGGCCCACACCAGTTCCGGCACCGACCTCAGGGCGTTGAGCAGCCAGCGCGTGGGCGCCCGGCCCCAGGCGCGGTCGGCCTCATGCAGGCGGCTGGCGGGCAGGGCCAGCAAAAGCCCCCCAATGGCTGCCAGCAAGGTGCCCAGCACCGACATGGCCAGCGTTTCCCAGGTACCCAGCGCCACCTTGCGCAAGAAGGCGGGCGAGGTGTCGGGTGGGAAAAACTCCCCCAGGAACCGGCCCATGCTGGCCAGGGCGTCGGCGGAGAGGAACTGCGCCCACTGTAGATTGAGCGACCAGAAGCTGGCCACCACCAGCAACAGCAATCCCAGCATGAACCAACAGGCCTTGCAGCGTGCGTCGAACAGCGGCGGCGGCAGCTTGTAGGGCGGGTTGGCGGCGCGGGGTTTGTTCATCGGGTCAACCCAGGGTTTTGCGCAGCCAGGCGCTGGCTCGGTCGGCCAGGGCCACCAGTGCCACAAAGACCAGCAGCATGGTGGCCACTTCGCCACCGGCAAACATCTTCATGGAGTTGTCGAGCTGCTGGCCCAGCCCGCCCGCGCCTACGAAGCCCAGCACCACGGAAGAACGAATCGCGCATTCCCAGCGGTACACGGTGTAAGAGGTGAGTTCTGCCGCATTGGTGGGCAACAACCCGTAGAAAAACGCTTGCAACCGGCCGCTGCCGTTGCGCAGCAGGGTTTCTGTGGCGTGTGTTTCGCCACTTTCCAGGATGTCGGCATACACCTTGCCCAGCATGCCGCCGTAGGTCAGGGCGATGGCGAACACGCCCGCCGTGGGGCCGAGGCCCACAACGCGCACGAACACCAGCGCCCACACCAGCTCGGGTACGCTGCGCAGGACGATGAGCGTCCACCGCACCATGCGGCGGCACCATGTTGGCACCGATGCCATGCGCCCAGACAGGGCAGAGATGGACAGCACCCGAACCGACAGCAGCGCCATCGGCACTGCGATAAGCAGGCCCAGCGTGATGCCGGAGGTGGCTATGGCGACCGTGCGCCACGTTTCCCGTGCAACGAGGGCAAGGAACTCGCCATCCAACTGCAGTGGCCAAAAGCTGCCCAGGAAATGCGCACTGGCTTTGAGGCTTTCGGCCTCCAGCAGAATCCAGGGCCGGAACTCTGAAGCCACCGCCAGCGGCCACAGCAACACGAGTGCAGCGCTCATCCAGAACACGCGGCCAGCCCAGGCGGGGTCCCGGCTTGGGGCTGTTCTGGTGGTACTTTGGGCGATCGCTGTCATGGCCTCCACCCGTTCCATCAGCGGCAGGTCATCACCACCGGGGCGGCTGGCTGCGGTGCAAAGGCTTGTTGAGGGCTGGCGCCTTCGTGCAGTTCATCCTCGTGCTGGTAGTAGAGCTTGTCGATAAGTTGCTGCGTGACTTGGGTAGACGGCAGATCGAAGGCGACGGCGCCTTCGCGCAGACCCACCACACGGGGGAACTGGGCAAGCGCCACATCCACCTGATGCAACGTGGAGACCAATGTGAAGCCGCGCTCGCGTGCCACGTCGGTCAGGGTGTGCAGGGCTTGTCGGGCACGTACCGGGTCCAGGGCCGACAAGGGTTCGTCCACCAGCCATAGGCTGGCTGGCGAAAGCAGCGCGCGCGCCAGCCCGACGCGCTGGCGCTCGCCGCCGGATAGGCGGTCCACGCGGTCGAAGAGTTTGTCTGCCAGGTCGAAGCGGTCAAGCGCGTCGAAGGCGGCGGGAATGTCCACGGGGTAGAAGAGCGAGCGCACACTGGCCAGCAGGCCCATGGCAGGCAGGCGCCCGGCCAGCACCGATGTGACGACACGTTGACGCGGCGGCAGCGGAGGCACCTGCGGTGCCAGGAACAGGCGGCCACGCAGCTTCTGCAACTGGGGCCTGGGCAGGTGCCAAGGGCTTTGGTCACCCAACCGAAGTTCGCCACCCGATAAAGGCAGGGCGCAGGCCAGCACCTGCAGCAGCGTGGTCTTGCCTGCGCCGGATGGGCCGATCACCGCAATCTGTTCACCCGCCTTCACCGCCAGGTTCAAAGATCGCAGGACGGCTGCCGTGCCCGCGCGCGCCGCCGGGTGCCGGGCACTGGCGCCAGCAAGTTCGATGTTCAAGCGCTTTGCCTCGCGTCAGAGCAGTTCGGCGCTGCGTGCGGCGGCCTCGATGCCCTTGTAGTTTTCTGCCTTGGTCGGCACGAAGCGCGTGGCGCGTTGCAGGTCCAGGATTTCCTTGCCCTCGGGTGTGTTGCGGTTGAGCGAAAGCAGGGCATCGGCCAGCTTCTGGCGGAGCGCGGCGGGCATGTCGGCGTGCACCGACCAGTTGTAGTCGAAGTAGGGGGGCGTGGTGTAGAACGCGCGGACCTTGGTGGTGTCCACCTTCTTTTCGGTGACGAACTTGTCCCACACCGAGATGTTCAGCGCACCGGCCTGCACTTTGCCCGAGGCCACGGCTGCGATGGTGGCGTCGTGTGCGCCGCTGTAGGCCACGCGGCGGAAGTCCTTTTCAGGGTTGATGCCGTTTTGCAGCAGGAAGCTGCGCGGCATCAGGTGGCCCGACGTGCTGCTCTGCGAACCGAAGCTCACGTCCTTGCCCTTCAGGTCGGCCAGGGTCTGGATGGCCGGGTCGGCGGTGATGAAGACGGACTTGAACTTCTCGTCTTCCTCGCGCTGAACCAGGGGCACGACCTTGCCGCCCGAACGCACGTTGGCCTGCACGAAGGTGAAGCCGCCGAACCAGGCCAGGTCCACCTTGCGGTTGACAAGCGCTTCCACCGACGCCGCATAGTCGGTCACGGGGGTGTACTCCACCTTCATGCCTAGCTTGGCTTCCAGATACTTCATCAGCGGCGCAGCCTTGCGTGCCAGTTCGGTGGGCGATTCGTCTGGGATGGCGGTGACCCGCAGCACCTGCTGTGCAGAAGCCGGGGAGGAAAACACGGTGGAAGTGGCCAGCAACGCGATGGCGGCAGCCGCACGCAGCGCGCGCGTAGGGATGAAGCGGGACATGGTGACTCCGGTCAAGAGGGAGGACAAACACCCCCGGTGCCAGGTGACCAAGCGCCTCGTGGTGAAGGACGGGGCGGGCACGCAGTGAGCAACGGGGCAAGACCGCCGATTTTAGGCGCCGCGCACGCCTTCAGCGGAGCATTGCAGGTTATAAGAGCGGAAACTGCCGGGGAATGGCCATGGGTTCGATCTCGTTGTTCGATTTCCACCAGCATCACCACGGTGACGCGGCGCAGGTGCGCGCCGAGCTGGAGGCGGGGCTGCTGCGGTCGCCCGCGCAGGTGGCGCCCAAGTTTTTCTACGACGAACTCGGCTCCAGGCTGTTCGACGCCATCACCGAGTTGCCCGAGTACTACCTGACCCGGGTGGAGGCGTCGATTTTCGAGGCGCATGGTGGCAGCATGGCCGCAAGCATTCCGCCGGGCGCGGTGATGATTGACCTGGGGGCCGGGTGTTGTACCAAGGCGTCCAGGTTGTTTCCCGTGTTGCGGCCAGCGGCCTACGTGGCGGTGGACATATCCGTGGACTACCTGCATGGCAGTCTGGAGGCGTTGCGCAAACTGCATCCAGACCTGCCCATGTTCGGCCTGGGCCTCGACTTTTCAGCCCAACTGGCGTTGCCCGCGAAGGTGCTGGACTGGCTTGACGCTCTTGGGCTGGCGCAGCAGCCTCGGGTGGTGTTTTATCCGGGGTCCAGCATCGGCAACTTTGCCCCTGCCCAGGCGGCTGAGCTGATCGCGCAGGCCCATGCGCTTTGTCTGCAGGGTGGTGAAGGGGGCGGTTTGCTGATTGGCGTGGATTGCGTGAAGCCACGTTCCGTGTTGGAGCCTGCCTACGACGACCCCTTGGGCGTGACGGCGGCGTTCAACCGCAATCTGCTGTTGCACGTCAACCGCCTGCTCGGTACCGACTTTTCTCCCGCAGCCTGGCGACATGTGGCGTTTTTCAACGAAGCGCGTTCGTGCATTGAAATGCACCTGGAGTCCAGCGTGGACCAGACCGTGTGCTGGCCGGGCGGCCAACGGTATTTCAAGGCCGGTGAGCGCATGCACACCGAGGATTCGTTCAAGTGGACCGGGGGCGCGTTCAGGCAGCTTTTGCGTGACGCTGGATTTGCCGACACCACCCACTGGAGCGATGCGCGCGACTGGTTCAGCGTGTTCTGGGCGCGAGCTTGATGACTCAGGCCGCCATGCTGCGAAAACCGGCGTAGATGTCGGTGCGGGAAGCCGGAAAGTAGTTGCGGTACCTGGGGTGCCGCATGCGTGCCGCAGTGGCGGGGCTGGCGCCACGCAGGACCGGGCGGCCGTCGAACCAGGGGGCTGAGTAGTCGGCGTAGGGGTGCGTTTCAAAACCAGGGTAGGGGGCAAACGCACTGCTGGTCCATTCCCACACCTGGCCCCAGGTGAAGCCCGGCAGGGTACAGGCGGCCGCTTCCCATTCTGCTTCCGTGGGCAGGCGCCGCTTTGCCCAGCGGCACCACGCCTGTGCTTCGTGGGCGCTCAGGTGGCATGCGGCCTCTGTTGTGCAAAGGGCTTCCCAGCGGCCAAACCGGCACACCTCCCAGCCGGTGCTGAAGGGCGCTGGCCGCAGGTGGCGTGGCCAGCGGTGTGGCCCGCCTTGACGCCACGCCCAACCCTCAGGGCTCCACAGATGGGCGTTGTCGTAACCACCGTCTTCAATGAATGGCAGGTACTGGCCCCAAGTCACCAGCTGGGCGTCAATTTCGCCCCCGTCCAAGGCAACGGAGTGCGCCTGCCGTTCGTTGTCGAAAGCAAACCCAGGCCCGTCGTATCCGAGCTGCCAGGTTTGTGCAGCCAGGGTGAGCGGTGGGGAAGTCTCAGGCAGCGCTGCAAAGCTTGGTCTATCGATGTCGCCCGGGTCAATGCCCAGCGTCTGCGCCATGTACAGCGCCGCTTCGCCGTGCATGTCTTCGTGGAACAGGGCCAGGCGAAAGAAGTAAAGGCCCTGATCGTTTTCTGGCGCCACATCCAGCCATTCAAGCGTTTCCTGCAGGCTGCTGGTCAAATGGTGTCTGGTGGTGTTCACGTCTGGCAGATTCAACGTCCAGCGCGTGGCGTGGGGCACGGTGCTGGAGTTATAGAGGGCGTCGGCGTCCCAGCCTTCACTGGCCTGGCGAGCCGCCTCACGGGGCTGGCTGGGGTTTAGCGCGGTGCCCAGAAAGCGCCCGGGATTGCGCGCAATCCACCAGTCGGCAAACCAGCCGATGTGCCCCGCCTCCCAAAGCGGCGGGTTGAGTTCGAGGCTGTGCGGCACGGTGAGCGTGGGCCCCAGTGCGCTTTCGTAAGCGTTCAGCAACCGCAGGGTGCGCTCGCGGGCATTCAACAGGGCTTTACGGAGCCATGCCTTGCCCGCATGGCGCGCATGGAGTCCGGCGTGCGAGACAATCTGATCCATGGGTGCATCCACCAAAAAAGCTTCCGTGTGCATTGTCACGCCTGCGCTTGCCGATGCCAACAATGGCAACTGGCAGACGGCGCGTCGCTGGGCGGGGCTCCTGGGGCGAGACCATCGGGTGAGCTTGCGCAAAGAGTGGACGGGCACCCCCCAGGACGAGGCCGACATACTGGTGGCACTTCACGCCCGACGCTCTGCGGCTTCAATCAGCGCCTGGGCTTCGGCACACGCTGATCGTCCCGTTGTGGTGGTGCTGACGGGAACAGACCTGTACCGGGACATTGACCGCGACGCTGCCGCCCAGCGTTCACTGGCCTTGGCGGACCGGTTGGTGGTGTTGCAGGCCGAAGGCATTCACGCCCTGCCGCCAGAGTACCGGCACAAAGCCCGTGTGGTGTACCAGTCCGTCACGGGGCGCATGGCGCTGCCAAAGACCACCAGGCACCTGCGGGCCGTGATGGTGGGCCACCTTCGTGAAGAGAAAATGCCCGAGACCTTGTGGGCTGCCGCGCGGTTATTGGGCCCGCAGGAAGGCATCCACATCGACCACATAGGCGGTGCACTCGATCCGGCGTTGGGCGACATGGCGCGCCAGACCATGGCCGTGTGCCCGCATTACCGTTGGCTGGGCGCGTTGTCGCACGAGGCCGCGCGCTCGCATATTCAGCGTGCCCATTTGCTGGTGCACTCCAGCCGCATGGAAGGCGGCGCACACGTCATCATGGAAGCCGTGCGCAGTGCCACCCCGGTGCTGGCTTCGCGCATTCCGGGCAATGTCGGCATGCTTGGGGCAGACTATGCCGGGTACTTCGGCACAGGCGACGCCCAGGCGTTGGCCAGCCTGCTGCGTGCCTGCCGCGCAGGTTTGGGTCAGCCCGACGGCATGCTGGCCCGTCTGCAAGCACAATGCGAACTGCGCGCCCCGCTCTTTGAGCCCCAGGCCGAAAAAGCAGCCTTGTTGGCGCTGCTTCAGGAAATACATCCATCACCGGATTGCTCGATATGAATTCATGGACCTTGCCCCCTGGCGAACCCCGACTGACCAGCCTTTCCCACGGAGGTGGCTGCGGCTGCAAGATCGCACCCGGCGTGCTGAGCGAAATCCTCAAGGGGACCAGTGCCATGCCTGTGCCGCCGGAACTGCTGGTGGGCATCGAAACAGCTGATGACGCCGCGGTCTATCGCCTCAACGACGAACAGGCACTGATCGCCACCACCGATTTCTTCATGCCCATCGTCGATGACCCGTTCGACTTTGGGCGCATTGCGGCCACCAATGCCATCAGTGACGTGTACGCCATGGGGGGCACGCCCATCATGGCTCTGGCGCTGGTGGGCATGCCTGTGAACGTGCTGTCCACCGCCACCATCGGGCGCATCCTGGAGGGCGGGCAGAGCGTCTGCCGTGCGGCGGGTATCCCCATTGCCGGTGGCCACACCATCGACTCGGTTGAACCCATCTACGGCTTGGTCGCCCTGGGGCTGGTGCATCCGTCGCGCGTCAAGCGCAATGCCGATGCCCGTGTGGGCGACCGCCTGGTGCTGGGCAAACCGCTGGGCGTGGGGGTCCTGTCGGCCGCGCTGAAGAAGAACGCGCTGGACACTGAAGGCTACGCCCGCATGATGAGCCTAACCACGCGGCTCAACACGCCCGGGCCGGTGCTGGCGGCGCTGGACGGCGTGCATGCACTGACCGACGTGACTGGTTTTGGCTTGGCAGGCCACGCGCTGGAGATGGCGCGCGGCAGTGGTGCCAGTGTGCGCATTGAAATGGCCCGTGTACCGCTGGTGCCGGGTGTGCGTGAACTGGCCGTCGCAGGCATGGTCACGGGCGCCTCAGGCCGCAACTGGGCGGCCTACGGTGGTGAGGTGGTGCTGGGCCAAGGCGTGGGCCCGGTGGAGCAGGCCTTGTTGACCGACCCGCAAACCAGTGGCGGGCTGCTGGTGGCCTGCACCCCCGAGGCGGTGCCACAGGTGCTGGCCACCTTTGCCGCGCATGGTTTTGCCGAGGCTGCAGAGATCGGTGGCATCGAGCCCGCCGGTGCTGGCGGCCCCCGTCTGGAGCTTGTTTGAAGATGAGCAAGGCGTTTACCCGAGAAACCGACAACGACAGCGACGACGACGATCTGCCAGCGGGGCCGAAGATCCCGGCCGGTGCCAAGAACTACATGACCCACGCGGGCCACGACCGCTTGCGTGCCGAACTGCTCCACCTGCTGGACGTGGAGCGCCCGAAGGTGGTGGAGATCGTTCACTGGGCTGCTAGCAACGGTGACCGTTCCGAGAACGGCGACTACCTTTACGGCAAGAAGCGCCTGCGCGAAATCGACCGGCGCATACGCTTCCTCACCAAGCGGCTGGACATTGCCGAAGTGGTGGACCCGTCCGTCCACCATGGCAAGGACCAAGTCTTCTTCGGCGCCACCGTCACCTACGCGCGTGAAGACGGCAGCGAGACCACCGTCACCATCATGGGCATTGACGAGGCTGACAGTGCCCAGGGCCAAGTGAGTTGGGTGTCACCCGTGGCGCAAGCCTTGCTGAAGGCCCGCGTTGGTGACGAGGTCCGTCTGCGTACCCCCGCTGGCTGGGAGACCCTGGAAGTGGTGGAGGTGAACTACCCCGAACCGGCCTGAACGCAGCCAGTGACTCAGGGTTTGATGGGGCGCACGCGCTGCGCGCGGATGACTGAGGGCGTGCGCTTCAGGCTGCGCAGGGCATGGGCCAGGTGTACCCGGTCGCGTACTGCGACCGTGAAGCGCAGGTCGGCCGTGGTCTGAGCGGCCTCATCACCCATGTGCACATGGGTGATGTCCGCTTCCGCAGCGGCCAGCGCGGCGGCCACCTTGGCCAGCACACCCTTGCCATTGTTCACCGTCACCAGCACCGTGGACTCGAACAGCCGCACTGGCTCCTCGGCCCATTCCACTTCCAGGAAGCGTTCGCTGTCGCGGTGCAGCAGTTTCTTGCCCACCGGGCAGTCGTCGGTGTGCACGACCAAGCCTTCTCCACGCCCCAGGTAACCCATAATGCGGTCGCCCGGGATGGGGCGGCAGCAGGTGGCGTACTGGACCGAGACACCCTCACTGCCATCCAGCGTGACGACGCCCTGGCTGGGTTGGTCTTCCCGGGCAGTGGCGTAGCGTTCCTGGCTGATCAGCAGCACATCGGGTTTCTCGCCAGTCTCGGCCAGCAGGGCGGCCAGCTTCTTGCCGATCATGCCGGCAATGCGCTTGCCCAGGCCAATGTCGGTCAGCAACTCTTCGCGTGAGCGGTTGCCCGCGAAGCGCAGCAGCTTGTCCCACACGGCCTGGTGTGTCTCGTCGTCGGTCGGCAGGGTGGGAATGCCCTCTGCACGCAAGGCCTGCCGCAACAGCCGTTCACCCAGTTCGCGCGACTCTTCCTGGGCCAGCGTCTTGAGGTGATGGCGGATCTTGGAGCGTGCCCGGCCCGTGCGCACAAAGCCCAGCCAGCTCGGGTTGGGCTTGGCGTGTGGCGAGGTGATGATCTCCACCACGTCGCCGTTGTTGAGTTCGGTGCGCAGCGCAGCCTGTTCGCCGTTGACTTTGGCACCAATGGCCCGGTGGCCCACGTCGCTGTGGATGGCGTAGGCAAAGTCCACCACCGTGGCGCCGCGCGGCATCGCCATGATCTTGCTCTTGGGTGTGAACACGTACACCGCGTCGGGGAAGAGGTCGATCTTGACGTGGTCCCAGAACTCTGCCGCGTCGTGCGTTTCCTGCTGGATGTCGAGCAGCGACTGCAGCCACTGGGCGTTCAGGTCCTGCGAGGCAGGACTGTCGGGGTCGCTGGCCTTGTAGAGCCAGTGCGCCGCCACACCCGATTCGGCCACCACGTCCATGGTCGCGGTGCGCAGCTGGAATTCGATGTTGGTGCCGAAGGGCCCCACCAGCGTGGTGTGCAGCGACTGGTAGCCGTTCATCTTGGGAATGGCGATGTAGTCGCGGAATTTGCCCGGCAACGGCTTGTACAGTTGGTGCAACACGCCCAGGGCGGTGTAGCAGTCCAGCAGCTCAGGCAGCACGATGCGAAAGCCGTAGATGTCCGTCACCTGCGCGAACGACAGGTGCTTGAGCGACATCTTGCGGTAGATGGAGTAGAGCGTCTTCTCGCGCCCCACGATACGCACTTCCACGCCTTGCTTCTGGAAGGCGGCTTCCACCTCACCCTGCACGCGGGAGATGAGGTCCTTGCGGCGATTGCGCGACTTGTTGAGCGCCTTGTCCAGTGACTGGTAACGCCAGGGGTGCAGGTAGCGGAAGGCCAGGTCCTGCAGTTCGCGGTAGTTGTTGTTCAGGCCCAGGCGGTAGGCAATCGGAGCATAAATCTCCAGCGTCTCGCGCGAGATGCGGCCCCACTTGGTGCGCGGCATGTCGCCCATGGTGCGCATGTTGTGGGTGCGGTCTGCCAGCTTGATGAGGATGACGCGCACGTCGCGCGCCATGGCCAGTAGCATCTTGCGGAAGGATTCGGCCTGGTTCTGCTCGCGGGTGTCGAATTCCAGCTTGTCGAGCTTGGTGAGGCCGTCTACCAGTTCGGCCACCGGGGCGCCAAAGCGCTCGATCAGGTCGATCTTGCTGACGCCGCAGTCCTCCATCACGTCGTGCATCAGCGCGGCCGACAGGGCCTGTGCGTCGAGCTTCCACTCGGTGCACATTCGCGCCACCGCAATGGGGTGGGTGATGTAGGGGTCGCCGTTGCGGCGCATCTGGCCCAGGTGGGCCTGGTCGGCGAAGCGGTAGGCCTGGCGCACCTGCTCGATTTCGGACGCACTGAGGTAGTCCAGCCTGGCTTCCAAGGCGGCAAAGCTGGCCGCAGCGGCGCTGGCAGCTGCCTGCGCCGGACTCAGGGCCGGAACCGAAATGGCGTCGTCGTTCATGCCTTTACTTTAGCCTGACTTGTCGCCCGCCGTGCGAGCAAGGGTGACAATGCTGCCCCGATTGTGTCTATGCCAACCATCGAAAAAAACAAAAGCACCGCTTGCGGTGCTTTTGGGAGGGAACCCGGGCTGGGCTCAGATGGGGACCTTCTTGAGCATTTCCAGCCCGACCTTGCCTTCGGCGATTTCACGCAGAGCGGTCACGCCAGGCTTGTTCTTGGTCTCGATCTTGGGGCTGTGACCCTGGCTCAGCATGCGGGCGCGGTAAGTGGCGGCCAGCACGAGCTGAAAGCGGTTGGGGATCTTTTCCAGACAGTCTTCAACGGTAATGCGTGCCATGGCGGTGCTTTCGGTTCGGGAATCAAAGGATGTTAAGCGCGCGGAAGGTGTCGGCGCGGGCGCGGCGCTGGGCGGCCACCTTCAGGCGTTGAGCATGTGCAATGGCTTTCAGGTCGAAAAGCGCACGCTCGAACATCTCGTTGATTATAACGAAATCGAATTCCCCGACGTGAGCCACCTCTTCGGCGGCATTGCGCAGGCGCAGCTCGATGGTTTCTTCGGAGTCCTCGGCGCGGCGCATCAGGCGGGAGCGCAGTTCCGGCCAGCTGGGTGGCAGGATGAAGATGAGCACCGCGTTGACAAACTGCCGCTTGATCTGAATGGCGCCCTGGTAATCGATTTCCAGCACGATGTCGGCACCAGCGGCGATCTTCTCCTCGATCGCCTTGCGCGACGTGCCATAGCGGTTGCTGTGCACGTTAGCCCATTCGACGAACGCATCGTTTGCCACCATGCGGTCGAATTCTTCGTTGCTCACGAAGTAGTACTCGCGGCCGTGCATTTCCTGGCCGCGGGGCGCCCGGGTGGTGTGCGACACCGACAGTTCCATGCGGGAATCGACCTCGAGCAAGGCCTTGACCAGGCTGGACTTGCCCGTGCCGCTGGGTGCGGCAACGACGTAGAGGTTTCCGGGGTAGTCCATGGTTTTACTCAAGGTTTTGCACTTGTTCGCGCATCTGTTCGATCAAGACTTTCATGTCCACCGACACCCGGGTGAGTTCCAGGCTGGAGGACTTGCTGCCAAGGGTGTTGGCTTCGCGGTGGAGTTCCTGGATGAAGAAGTCCAGGCGCTTGCCCGCCTCGCCGCCCTTGTGGACAAGACGTTCGATCTCGTCCAGGTGGGATTGCAGGCGGGTGAGTTCTTCTGCCACGTCGATGCGGATGGCGAAAGCGGTGGCTTCGGCCAGTGCGCGTTCCTGGGCGGCACTGGCTGCGGCATCGGTCTGGGCTGCGCCCAGGGCCTCGTTCCACCGTTCCAGGAAGCGTTGGCGTTGCAGTTCCACCAGTTTGGGCACCATGGGCTGTGCCTGGCTGGCCAGGGTGCGCAGCTGGGCCACACGGTCCAGCAGCATGGCGGCCAGCTTGGCGCCCTCGCGCTCGCGTGACGCGGCAAATTCTTCCACCGTGTGCCGTGCCAGGGTAAGCAGTTCGTCGGCCAGGCCGCCGCTCACGGGCGTGGCCCGCGCCAGGGCTTGCATCACTTCGGCCACCGAGAGTTCGCGCGCTTGTGGCAGCCAATCGCGGATCTGGTCCTGCACGGCGGCAATTTTTTGCAGGTCGGTCACCCCAGGGGCGCGCAGCGCGTTGTCGGCGCGGCCTTCGATCCAGGCGCGCACCTCGACCTTGCCGCGCTTGATGCGCGCGCCAATGAGTTCGCGCAGGGCGGGTTCAACCGGGCGCAGTTCGTCGGACAGACGGAAGGTCAGGTCCAGGAAGCGGCTGTTGACCGACCGGATTTCCATGCCCAGGGCGGGCGCGGCGGGTGCCGTGGCGGGCTCGCCCTGGGGGGGCTGGCTCTGCGCCGTGGCATAGCCGGTCATGCTGTAAACTGGCATTCAAACGTCTCGCAGTGTGTTTGCAACAATGTCTGGGGTTGCAAATTCTTCGATTATGTCAAAGACCAAGCCAGCCCCGCTGCCGCCCGACACATTGATCGGCGGCTACCGCATCATCCGCAAGCTCGCCGCTGGCGGTTTCGGCTTGGTGTACCTTGCGCTCGATAGCGATGGCCAGAAGGTCGCGCTCAAGGAGTATTTGCCGTCTGCGCTGGCCACGCGAGAGGAGGGCGAACTCCTTCCGGTCGTGCCGCCCGAGAAGCTGTCGCTTTACCGCCTGGGGCTCAAGAGCTTCTTTGAAGAAGGGCGCGCGCTGGCGCAAATCTCACACCCGTCGGTGGTGAGCGTGCTCAACTTCTTCCGCGAGAACGAAACCGTCTACATGGTGATGAACTACCTGGAGGGCGCGTCTCTTCAGGACTACATCATCGTTGCGCGTGAACTCAAGCGCAAAAAGGTGTTTCGCGAGTCGACCATTCGCTCCCTCTTCGACGAAGTGCTGCGCGGACTGCGCATCGTGCACCAACACAAGATGCTGCACCTGGACATCAAGCCCGCCAACATCTTCATCACCGATGACGACAAGGCGGTGCTGATCGACTTTGGCGCCGCGCGGGAAGTGCTCAACACCGAAGGCAACTTTGTTCGGCCCATGTATACGCCGGGTTTTGCGGCACCAGAGATGTACAAGCGCAACTCGGCGATGGGGCCTTGGACCGACATCTACGCCGTGGGCGCCTGCATTTACGCGTGCATGCAGGGCTACCCGCCGCATGACGCGCCGCAGCGCATCGAAAAGGACAGGTTGTCCACAGCCATGACGCGTTTGCGCGGGTTGTATTCCGACAGCCTCATCGAGGTGGTTCAGTGGTGCATGGCCACCGATCCGTTGGCCCGCCCGCAGTCGGTCTTTGCCTTGCAGAAGGAACTCAACCGCGAGGAAGAGCGCCACTACACCGAGCCCGGCCTGGCGGAAAAGTTGCGCATGCGTCTTGGCAGCCTCATGGGTAAGGCGGATGATGCATCTGCGCCACGTCCGCGTTCCAGCTTCCACGACACATGAAGTTCTCCGTCTACCAGATCAGCCGCAAGGGTGGCCGCGAGCTCAATGAGGACCGCCTGGGCTACACCTACACGCGTGGTGCGGTGCTGCTGGTCCTGGCCGATGGCATGGGTGGGCATCCCCAGGGAGAAAAGGCGGCAGAGATCGCTGTCAAGGTTTTCACGCAACGTTTTGTGGCACAGGCGCTGCCCAGGCTGGATGATGTCGCCGCGTTTTTGGAGCAGACCCTCTACGCCGCCAACCAGTCGATCGTCGATTACGCGCTGCAACAATCGCTGAGCGACAACCCGCGCACCACGCTGGTTGCAGCCGTCCTTCAGGACGGGCAACTTCATGCCATCCATTCCGGCGACTCCCGCCTGTACTGGACGCGCGGCGGCCGCATGCTCCGGCGTACCCGTGACCATTCCTACCAGGAGAACGCGGAGCTGTTCAAGCACACGCCGCCCAATGTGAATCGCAGCGTGCTATTCACCTGTCTGGGGTCGCCCACCCGGCCGATTTTTGACGTGCTGGGCCCCGAGCCCCTGCGTGAGGGCGACCGCCTGCTGCTGTGCTCGGACGGCCTTTGGGCCGTGATGAGCGACGACGACGTTGCTGCCGGTCTGCACGGGCTGGCCCTGCGCGATGCGGTCACCGCCCTGGCGGAGCAGGCGCTGCAAAAAGGCGGCAAGCGCGGCGACAACGTTTCCATTCTTGCCCTGGAGTGGGAGACCGCAGACGATTTTGAGCCCACCCAGGTGATACGTACCGAGGCGCTGGGTGCAGAGCCTTACGCATCCTCGTTTCACAACGTCGCCCCTGGCGATTTGGTGGAAGATTTTGACGACGAGGCGATCGAGCGTTCGATTGCCGAGATCAACGACGCGATCCGCCGTACGGCGGCGCGCAAACCCCGCTGACTGAACTGCTGAATGACTGAAGAAATCGCCTACCGCCTGCCCCGCCCAGACGGACGTGCACCCGACGCACTGCGCCCTGTGCGCATCACCCGCAACTACACCATGCACGCCGAAGGTTCGGTGCTTGTGGAGTTCGGCCACACCAAAGTGCTGTGCACCGCGTCCGTCGAGGAAAAGGTGCCGCCGCACAAGAAGGGAAGCGGCGAGGGTTGGGTCACCGCCGAGTACGGCATGCTGCCGCGCGCCACCCACACCCGCAGCAGCCGTGAAGCCGCCAAAGGCAAGCAAACTGGCCGCACGCAGGAGATTCAGCGCCTCATCGGTCGCTCGCTGCGCGCCGTGTTCGACCTGGCCGTGCTGGGCGAGCGCACCATCACGCTGGACTGCGACGTGCTGCAGGCCGACGGTGGCACGCGCACGGCTGCCATCACCGGTGCCTTCGTGGCTGCGCAAGACGCCGTGCACCAGCTGCTGGCCGAAGGCAAGATCGAACGCAGCCCCGTGCTGCATCCGGTGGCTGCCATCTCGGTGGGCATTGTGGGCGGCGTGCCGGTGCTGGATTTGAACTACGTGGAAGACTCGGCCTGCGACACCGACATGAACGTTGTGATGACCGGTGCCGGGCACTACGTGGAGGTGCAGGGCACGGCTGAGGGTGCGGCCTTCACCCGTGACGAGATGAACCAGCTTCTGCTGCTGGCCGAGAAGGGCATCAACGAACTGATCGCGCTGCAGCGCGCCGCGCTGGCTGGCGCGGATGTGGAGTGAGGCGCCGGATGGTTGGTCACAAGCTGGTGCTCGCATCCAACAACGCTGGCAAGCTGGCGGAATTGCAAACCATGTTCGCCCCGCTAGGGGTGGAGTTGGTGCGCCAGGGCGACCTGGGTATTCCCGAGGCGCCCGAGCCGCATCGCACCTTCATTGAAAACGCCCTGGCCAAGGCCAGGCATGCCAGCGCGCAAAGCGGCTTGCCCGCGCTGGCGGACGACGCGGGGCTGTGCGTTGATGCGTTTGGCGGGCAGCCTGGGGTGGATACTGCCTACTACGCCACCCGCTTCGGTTACGAAAAAAGCGATGCCAACAACGTGCGTGCGCTGCTGGAACAGTTGCACGGCCAGCCCAACCGCCGTGCCGCCATGGTGAGCACGCTGGTGGCCGTGCGTTCCGCCGACGACCCCGAGCCTTTGGTGGCCACTGGGCGTGTGGCTGGCGTCATTGCCGAGGAACCGGTGGGCAGCAATGGCTTCGGGTTCGACCCGGTGATGTGGATTCCCGAGTTCGGCCAGACCTTCGCCCAACTCCCGGTGGAGGTGAAGAACGCCAACAGCCATCGGGGCCGCGCTGCCCGTGCCATGCTGGAACTGATGCGCGAGCGTTGGTTCTCACAGGCATGACCCAGACCACCGTCTTGCGCTGGCAGCGTCCCGGCGCCCTGCAACTGCCCGCGCTGCCGCCCCTGTCGCTCTACATCCACCTGCCCTGGTGCCTGAAGAAGTGCCCTTACTGCGACTTCAACTCGCACGAGTGGGGTGCCGCAGCGGGGCAGGGTGACATGCCTGAACAACGCTACCTGGACGCGCTGCGTGCCGACCTGGAAGCCAGCCTGCCGCTGATCTGGGGCCGCACGGTGCACAGCGTGTTCATCGGCGGCGGCACTCCCAGCCTGTTCTCGCCAGACGCCATAGACCGCCTGTTGTCTGATGTGCGTTCGCTGCTGCGGCTGGAGGCCGATGCCGAAATCACGCTGGAAGCCAACCCGGGCACCTTCGAGAAGGACCGCTTCCGGGGGTACCGGCAGGCGGGTGTAACGCGCCTCAGCATCGGTGTGCAGAGCTTTGATGACCGATTCCTGAAGGCGATCGGCAGGGTGCATGACGCAGCCCAGGCGCGCGCCGCCGTGGAGGAGGCTGCGGATACGTTCGATACCTTCAATATCGACCTGATGTACGCCCTGCCCGGGCAGACGCTGGCCGACCTGGACCGCGACCTTGACGTGGCACTGGGCTACGCACCGCCGCACCTGTCGGTCTATCACCTGACGCTGGAGCCCAACACCTATTTCGCCAAGCACCCGCCCCAGGTGCCTGACGACGACACCGCCTACGAGATGCTGGACCGCATCACCGAACGCACGGTGGGTGCGGGCCTGCACCGTTACGAGGTGTCGGCCTACGCGCGCGACGGCCACCGCTGCTGGCACAACTTGAATTACTGGCAGTTTGGCGATTACCTGGGCATAGGCGCGGGGGCGCACGGCAAGCTGAGTTTTGCGCACCGCATCATGCGGCAGGTGCGCTGGCGTGAACCCAAGCTTTACATGGACAACGCTTTGGCAGGCCAGCCCATGGCCAGTGAGACCGAGGTGGCCAGCGCCGACCTGCCGTTTGAATACATGCTCAACGCGTTGCGGCTGCGCCATGGTTTCAGACTGGTCGATTTCAGCGAACGCACGGGCCTGCCTGTCACAGTCATTTCGTCTGCGTTGGAGCAGGCACAGCAGCGTGGCTGGATTGAGCGCGACCTGCAAATCGTGCGTCCGACCGAAAAAGGGTTTGACTTTCTGAGCGATCTGCAGGCATTGTTCCTGCCGGATGATGGGGGACAGTCCCCCGCAGCTTGAGCGGAGGTGCGTCATGTTCGCGGTTTACGGCACGTCGGGCCAGATGTTTCAGGGCCCGTTCGAGGAGTTGCGCAAAGTCGCGCCAACGCTGCGGCTGTCCCGCGCACGCCCGGTCAATGCCGACCTGGATCGTCCTGATGTTGTGGAGGCAGTTCCGGGTCGGGAACACCCGGCCAGACACTCGCCAGCAGAGCGTGCGCTGCATGCGTACGCCGATACCCAGCAAGGTGTGGGGGGGCGGCAGCAGTTGCGTCTGGTGTCTGACGTGATGACGCGAGAGCCTGTGCTGCTGCCTGACAACCTCACGGTGTGGGAGGCCCTGCAACGTATGGTGGAGGCTGGCGTGAGCCAAATGCCTGTGGTCAATGTGCAGAACCGCTTGGTGGGTGCCCTGACCTGGGGAGATTTCATGCGCCTCGACCGCCTGCCCGACCCCGCAGCCAACCCGCTGGTGTGGCGGGCGCGAATGGCACAGTCCGTGACAGAGTGGATGTTCTCGCCCGTGCCAAGCGTCGAACCCGAGACCGAACTGCGCAAACTGGCGGTCGCGTTGCTGGAAACGGGCCTGCCCGGCCTGCCGGTGGTGGCGGGTGACGGCACCGTGCAGGGTTACGTGTCGCGCTCGGACATCCTGCGTGCCGTGACGCACGATCCGCCGCTCGATCTCTGGGCCCGCTGAGCGCGACGGCAGGTTCCCACCGAAAACAGAGACAATACGCGTTTGGCCCCCGTACAGGGGGCGCACACCCATTGCCGCATTGAAGCCGTGAACACCCAAGACAAGACCCCGCACAAGCCCGCGGACCTCCAGCAACTCGACGCTCTGACGGGCGGTGTCTTTACCGCGCCCACTTCCGGCGAGCGAGCAGCACGCCTGCGCGACTGGCTGGCGGGCGAACCGTCCCTGGACGCGATGCATGACGTGTACCGCGAACTCTCTCACCGGGACAAGGGTGCTGCCAAGTCCTTGAAGGAAAAGCTGGACGAACTCAAGCGCGCCAAGGCTCAGGAGGCCATGGCCGCGGAGTGGGCCATCAAAGCGCAGGCGCTGTTGGCCCTGCCGCGCTTGAATCTGGCAGATGCCATGGCCTGGCAGCGCGATGCTGCCAAGGCGGGTGCGCCGCTGTCGCGCGAGCCTCTGGCAGGCCTGAAGGCAGCGCTTGCCGAGCGCATGAAGGCCCTGGAAGAACTGCAGCACCGCGTGCAGGTCGAGCGCGAGGCTGCCGTGCTGTTGGCTCAACGCATCGAGGTGCTTTCCACCAAGTCGTGGCAAGAAGCACAGGCTGCCCTTGAGGGGCTGCGCGCCGACGTGGCAACCTGGCAGGGTCAGGCAGATAAGTTGATGGTCGATCCCGCGTGGGACAGCCTGGACCCGAAGTTCCCATCGCAGCTCGACACCTCGCGCAAGCAGTTGGTGCTGGTGTGGGAAGCGTTTGATGCTGCCTTGGCGCAGGCCGTTGCGGCTGCGGCCGACCCGCAGGCTCCGCTGCCTGCCGTGCCGGTGTGGGCGGATGAATTGCGCGCGTTGCGCGGTGAGCCAGCGGCTGCGCCGGTGGGCATCGACCCAGCCGAACTGGCTGCTCGCCAGGCGCAGGCCAACCAAAGCGTGCAGGCAGCGCTGGAACTGCTGGTGAAGGAATTGGCGCAAGGCCACAGCAAGGCATTGCCCAAGATTGCAGCCAGCCTGCGCCAGGCCCTGAAGGACCATGGCCGCCTGATAGATGCCGAACTTGACACCAAGGCGCAGGCCGCGCTGGCCCAGGCGGGCGAGCTCGAGGGCTGGCAGCGCTGGCGCGCCGACCAGTTGCGTGAGGAACTGGTAGCCAAAGCCGTTGCGTTGACCCAGGCCCCCGATGGCCAGCGCCTGGGTGGTCGCAAGATGCAGGAAACCCTGCGCGCGTTGCGCGAACAGTGGAAGACCACCGATCAGGGTGGCGTGCCCAACCATGCCCTCTGGAAGAAGTTCGACGAAGCCTGCAACCAGGCACACAAGGTCGTTGAAGAGTGGCTGGACAAGCTCAAGCAGCAGAACGAATCCAACAAAGGCCAGCGCCTTGGGCTGATCGAAGAAGTGCGCGCCTGGACCGAGGCTCATGCCGCCAGCAGCGACTGGAAGGCGCAAGCCCGTGATCTGCACGCCTTTGCCGAACGCTGGCGCCAGTCTGGGCACCTGAGCGAAAAGCTCTTTGCCGAGGTGCAGCCGCTGTGGAAGGCTGCCATGCAGGCGGCTCACCTGCGCCTGGAAACAGCGCAGGCAGAAAGCCTGCAGCGCCGCCAAGCCCTGATCGACGAGGCCGTGGCCCTGGGCGCTGCACCGGTGCTGCGCATAGACGCCGTGAAGGCCTTGCAGCAGCGCTGGCAGCAGGAGGCGCACAGTGTTCCCCTGGACCGCAAACAAGAGCAGAAGCTCTGGGAGGCATTCCGCAAGCCGATTGACGAAGCCTTCGAGCGCAAGTCCACCGAACGGGAAAAAGCTGCAACCGCGGTAAGCGCCCACGACAAGGCGGTTCTGGACGCAGCCAAGGCGTTGGACGCAGCAAGCGCCAGCGGCGACGCGCAGAAGATCCGTGCCGCCATGGACGCCTTGCAAGCAGCCATGCGTGGGCAGGCTGAGGCCGCGCCTGAGGAGACCGCTCAGGCTGCCCCCGCTCCTGAAGCACCCGAGGCTACCGCCGAGCCGACCGCAGAAGCAGCACCTGCAGCGCCCAAAAAGCTGGTGGCCATGCGCGGTGATGACCGCCCTGGCATGCAGAAGACCGTACCTGCGACCGGCAAGCCCGGCGCGCGTGACGCGAAAGGGCCTGGCCGTCGCGACGAGCGGTCCGGTGCGGGCCGTTGGGGTGAGCGGCCTGGCTTTGAGCAGCGTGGCCCGCGTCTGGGCGATGCTGCTTTCCGCGCGCAGCGCCAGGCACAGGAGCACGCCGAAGCCGCGTTGCGCAAGCTGGCTGCCCAGGCCCATGGTGAAGTGCTGACCCAACTGCTCACCGCGTGGGAAAAGCGCGATGCAGAGGCTCTGCCCACCGCGCAAGCACTGGGCGGGCGTGCGGGTGCGTCGGCTCGCTCCACTTGGGCGCAGGCGCTTGCAGGTGCGGCTGCGGGCGGCGATCAGGCGGCTCAGAGCATGCTGCGCCTGGAAATGGCTGCAGAAGTGCCTACGCCTGCCGAACACCTTAGCGCGCGCCGCATGCTGCAGTTGCAATTGCTGACGCAGCGCAATGCTGCTGGCCCTTCCGAGACCTGGATGCAGGACGTGGCCAAGGTGCTGGCTGCCCCCCACGATGCCGCCACGGCACGGCGTTTGCAAACCGTCCTCAAAGCGCTGCTCAAGCGCTGATCGAGCTGCCTGGCCGGAAGAAAGCGTCGAACAGGGCGCAAACGTCCGGCCATTCCGCCTCCAATTTCGGGCGGTTGACGAAGTAGGCCTCGCAGGCCACTGCGAAGAATTCGCTGGGCGAGTGGGCGCCGTAACCGTCGAGCCATGGCGGCTCGGCACCGAAGCGCTCTGCCATCTCCACCCGCTGGCGGTGGTCTTCGTAGGCTTTATGCAGCGTCTGGCGCCAATGGCGGCGGGCTTCGCCTGCCTGTGTGTGCCCCATGAACCCTCGCGGCAGGGGCGGGCAACCGTCTGGCGATTGGCCATGTGACTTGCCGCGCATGTCCAGCTTGTGGGCGAATTCGTGGATCACCAGGTTATGGCCTCTCCCGGCCTCGTTGGCGGCGCTGGCCACGCTGGACCAGGCCAGCGTCACGGGGCCGCCTTCCATGGCTTCGCCCAGCAGGGCTTCGCGGTAGCGGTGGACCACACCGGCTTCGTCCACCACCTCGCGGGGTGCCCACATTTCGTTGGGGTGCACCACAATGCCGACGAAGTCGTCGTACCAGGCCAAGGCGTCTTCGCCCCAGTGCAGCAGCATCACGCAGGCTTGGATGGCTATGGTCAGGGCCATGGCGTCGGTGATGGTCACGCCATGCACGCCATTGAACTCCTTGCCGGCCAGGAAGCCTCGGCAAAGTTCGCGCAAGCGTGCCTGCTCGCTGGCGTTCAGGTGGTGCAGGAACGGGTGGCGTTGCCAGACGTGTTGCCACAGCCCATCGGGGATGTCTGGGTTGCCGCCGAGCCAGCGGCGCAAGGTCTGGCGCAGGCGCCGCCACCAGCGCGGGGTGCTCATCTGCTCAAGGGGCGCCGCTCCCAGCGGCCATCGGCATGCAGGCGAAGTGCCTGTGCGCGGGGCGGCACGGCCTGCGCGTCCCAGTCGCTCAGCACCACTCGCAATCGGCCACCGCGCAACACATGTTCGGCTGGCCGGTGTGTGTGGCCGTGCACCAGCACCTGGGCGCCTGTGGTTTGTAGCCACTGTTCGGCAGTGGCTGTGTCCACATCGGCGTAGGTGATGGTGCTGCCCGACTCGCGGCTCTCGCGTTTGCGGGCCTCGCTCTGGGCGCGCAACTGGCGGCCCACAGCTTCGCGTTCGGCAAGGGGGCGTGCCAGAAAGGCCTGCTGCCAGGCGGGGGCACGCACCTCTTGGCGAAAGCGCATGTAATCGTGGTCGTCCAGGCACCAGGCGTCACCGTGGCTCAGCAGCCAGCGGTGGGGGCCCCAGTTGAGCAGGGTGGGGTCGTGTAGCGGTTGCGTGCTGGTGCGCGCGAAAAAGTCTGGCCCCAGCAGAAAGTCGCGGTTGCCGTGCATCACATACACGGGCATGCGCTGCGCGCATTCGCGCAACGCGTCGCAGCAGGCCTGAGCAAACAGATGGTCCGGGTTTTCGTCTTGGGTGTTGAGTGTGTCGTCACCCACCCAAACCTCGAACAGATCGCCCAAGATGAACAGGGCGTCGCAGTCGGCTCGGCGCAGGTAGCTCTGCCAAGCCTCAAAGGTGGCCGGGTCGCCAGCCTGCAGGTGCAGGTCGGCGATGCAATCCACAGCGCGCCATTGCGGCGCGGCCTGCAGAGTGCCCCAGCCCGGTTCGGTCACGTTAAACGGCAACGGCCTTTTCGATCACCACGTCGGCGACGGGCACGTCGTCGTGGAAGCCTTTGCGGCCAGTCTTCACGCCACGGATGGCATCGACGACTTCGGTGCCGCCCACGACCTTGCCGAACACGGCGTAGCCCCAGCCCTGCAGGGAGGGCGCGGTGTGGTTGAGGAAGCCGTTGTCAGCCACGTTGATGAAGAACTGTGCCGTGGCGGAGTGGGGCGCCTGCGTGCGCGCCATGGCGACGGTGTATTTGTCGTTCTTCAGGCCGTTGTTGGCTTCGTTCTCGATGGGCTCGCGGGTGGGCTTTTGCGTCATGCCGGGCTCGAAGCCGCCGCC
This sequence comes from Burkholderiaceae bacterium, assembly GCA_041913045.1. Taxonomy (GTDB): domain Bacteria; phylum Pseudomonadota; class Gammaproteobacteria; order Burkholderiales; family Burkholderiaceae_C; genus CAMLOF01. Next base: position 51,381 of record JAYSGB010000007.1, read on the forward strand.
CTGGATCATGAAGCCGTTGATCACGCGGTGGAAGATCGTGTTGTCGTAGTGGCCGCTGGCGACGTAGGCCAGGAAGTTTTCGGTGGACTTGGGTGCCTTTTCAGCGTCCAGTTCGAGCGTGATGACGCCGTGACCGGTGATGTGCAGTTCGACTTTCGGGTTGGCCATGTTCAGTTCTCCAATGTGGCTTTGAGGATGGTGATGGGGGTGGCGGGCACGTCGCGGTGCATGCCACGGCTGCCAGTGGGCACGGTGCGGATCTTGTCCACCACGTCCATGCCGGAAACGACCTTGCCGAACACTGTGTACCCGTGGCCGTCAGGCTGGGGTGCATTCAGCATTGCGTTGTCCACCACGTTGATGAAAAACTGACTGGTGGCAGAGTTCGGGTTGGCGGTGCGGGCCATGGCAATGGTGCCGCGGTCGTTCTTCAGTCCGTTGCTGGCTTCCAGGGGAATGGGCGCCTTGGTGGGTTTTTGCTGCATGTCGGCGGTGAAGCCACCGCCCTGGATCATGAAGTCGCTGATCACCCGGTGGAACACGGTGCCGTCGTAATGGCCGCCCTTGACGTAGTCAATGAAGTTGGCGACGGTCTTGGGGGCCTTGGCCTGGTTCAGTTCCAGGACGATGGCGCCCTGCGATGTCTCAAGCTTCACGCGCGGGGTGGTTTGCGCTTGCAATGGCAGCGTAGCCAGCAGGCTGGCTGCGGCAAGAAGGGAGGCGAGGGTGCGTCGTTTCATGGTCTCGGTGCAAGGGTCATTGCGCGGGGCGTGCTGCCAGCGCCGCGTCAAGCGCCTGGATCTTGGGGCGCAGCGCGCCGTTGGAAGGGTTGAGCTTGAGTGCCTCGCTGTACGAGCGCGACGCCAGGCGGGCGAATACGTCGCCCAGGTTCTGGTGGGCAATCGCATAGGCCGGGTTCAGGCGAACGGCCATTTCCAGCGCCTCGCGGGCCTGGTCCAAGCGGTTGGCGGCGGCGTGCAGCACGGCCAGGTTGTTATAGGGCTCGGGCAGCTCCGGGTAGTCACGCGTGATGGCGGTAAAGGTCTCCAGGGCAGTGTCGTCCTGGCCTTGCTGAGTCTGGATCACGCCCAGCAGAAAGCGCATCTGCGGGTCGCGCGGCTTGTCTGCCAGGTAGCCCGTGGCCACCTTGTGCGCTTGTTGAAGATCACCCGCTTGCAACAGACGGTTCACGTCCTGGTAGGGGGCTTCCTGGGCATGCACGCTGGCAGCACAGAGGAGCAGAGCCGCACAGGCCAGACGCAGAATCTGTGTGCGCCAGGGCGAATGGGAGGGGTTGTTGGCAACCGGAGTCAGGGGAAGTGGCATGGTGACCTCAGCGGGTTTCTGTGGTGGTCGCAACAAACGGGCACAATACGCGACCTCCGGCAACGCTGGCGGGGTGCTCCAGGGTCCCCCGGACGGCACGCCGATATACTGCAAAAGATTGTATCTGAGGGGTTGCGGCCCCTGTTTGTTCCGATGACTTTGCGCATTTACAACTCCCTCACGCGCCGCGTGGACGCGTTCACGCCCCTGGAGCCGGGCCACGTGCGCATGTATGTGTGCGGCATGACCGTGTACGACCTGTGTCACCTGGGCCATGCCCGCTCCATGGTGGCGTTCGACGTGGTGCAGCGCTGGCTCAAGGCCAGTGGCTATCGCGTCACTTATGTGCGCAATGTGACCGACATTGACGACAAGATCATTGCCCGTGCGCTCAAGAACGGCGAGACCATCCGCTCGCTGACCGACCGCATGGTTGACGCCCTGCACCAGGACGCCGACGCTCTCAAGATTGAGCGGCCCACCTTCGAGCCGCGCGCCACCGAATTTGTTCCGCAGATGCTCAACCTGATCGGGCAGCTGGAAGAGAAGGGCCTGGCCTACAAGGCCGCCAACGGTGACGTGAACTTCGCGGTGCGCGACTTTGCGGGTTACGGCAAGCTTTCGGGCAAGAGCCTGGATGAACTGCGCGCCGGTGAGCGTGTGGCTGTGGCCGACGACAAACGCGACCCGCTGGACTTTGTGCTTTGGAAGGCTGCCAAGGCGAGCGAGCCAGACGAAGCCAAGTGGGACGGCGCCTACGGCCTGGGTCGCCCGGGCTGGCATATTGAATGTTCGGCCATGAGCTGCGAGATGCTGGGCGAGAGCTTCGACATCCATGGCGGCGGCGCCGACCTGCAGTTCCCGCACCACGAGAACGAGATCGCCCAGAGCGAAGGCGCCACGGGCAAGCCCTTGGCGAGCGTGTGGATGCACAACGGCTTTGTGCGCGTGGACAACGAAAAGATGTCCAAGAGCTTGGGCAATTTCTTCACCATCCGCGAGGTGCTGGAGAAGTACGACGCCGAGACCGTGCGCTTCTTCATTTTGCGGGCGCATTACCGCAGCCCGTTGAACTACAGCGACGCGCACCTGGACGATGCGCGTGCGTCGCTCAAGCGCCTTTACACCGCGCTGGACGCCGTGCCCGCAAAGAGCGTGGCCATTGATTGGGCAGAGCCCCATGCCGCGCGTTTCAAGGCCGCCATGGACGACGACTTCGGCACGCCGGAGGCCGTGGCCGTGCTGTTCGACCTGGCTGGCGAAGTCAACCGAAGCCGTTCTGGCGAGCTGGCCGGGCTGCTGAAGGCGTTGGGTGCCACGCTGGGCCTGTTGCAGGAAGAGCCCAAGGCTTTTCTGCAAGGTGGCGGTGCCGCCGAAGGGCTGGATGAAGCGGCCATTCAGGACATGATCGCCGCACGTGCTGCTGCCAAGGCTGCCAAGGACTTTGCCGAGGCCGACCGCATCCGCCAAGAACTGCTGGCGCAGGGCGTGGCGCTCAAGGACGGCCCGCAGGGCACGGCCTGGGAACGGGTGTAAGGGCGCAATGGCTTCCAAACCCACCGCAAAGCGAGCGCGAACGGCCGACGCCCAGCAGGCACCCGCCTACTGGGAAGACGCCTGCCAGCACCTGATGCAGCGCGACCGCGTGATGAACAAGCTCATTCCGCAGTTCCCCAATGTCTGCCTGTCCTCGCGCGGCGACCCATTCACTACCCTGGCGCGCAGCGTGGTGGGGCAGCAGATTTCCGTCAAGGCGGCGCAGGCTGTGTGGGACCGTTTTGAGCAGCTCCTGCCCGAGATGGCCCCCGCCCAACTGCTGCGCCTGAAGGTGGACGACATGCGTGCCGCCGGCCTGAGTGCCCGCAAGGTCGAGTACCTGGTGGACCTGGCACTGCATTTCGACAATGGCATCCTGCGCCCGGAAGACTGGAACGGGATGGACGACGAGGCCATCATCAAGCAACTGGTGGCCATACGGGGCATCGGCCGCTGGACGGCCGAGATGTTCCTCATCTTCTACCTGATGCGCCCCAACGTGCTGCCGCTCGACGACGTCGGGCTCATACGGGGCATCAGCCAGAGCTATTTCTCGGGCGACCCAGTCAGCCGCAGCGACGCGCGGGAAGTGGCTGCCGCCTGGGCACCTTACTGCAGCGTCGCGACTTGGTATATTTGGCGCTCGTTGGACCCGGTGCCGGTGGCCTACTGACGGCCTGACTTTTTCCCTGCCACCCCACGCGTGCCCCATAAAGACCACAGGAGTATCACCTTGGCAAAGAAGAATTTTCTGGATTTCGAGCAACCCATCGCGGAGCTGGAAACCAAGATCGAAGAACTGCGCTACGTTCAATCTGAATCGGCGGTTGACATCACCGAAGAGATCGACCAGCTCAGCAAGAAGAGCCAGCAACTCACCAAGGACATCTACAGCAACCTGTCTCCGTGGCAGGTTACCAAGATTGCCCGCCACAGCGACCGGCCCTACACGCTGGATTACGTCAATGAGATCTTCACGCACTTCGTGGAGCTGCATGGCGACCGCCATTTCTCTGACGACTTGAGCATTGTGGGTGGCCTGGCGCGTTTCAATGGCCAGCCCTGCATGGTGCTGGGGCACCAGAAGGGCCGCGACACCAAGGAGCGCACCCTGCGCAACTTCGGTATGACGCGCCCCGAGGGCTACCGCAAGGCCCTGCGGCTGATGAAGCTGGCCGAGAAGTTTAAGCTGCCTGTGTTCACCTTTGTGGACACGCCCGGCGCCTACCCCGGCATCGACGCCGAGGAGCGCGGCCAGTCCGAAGCCATCGGCCGCAACATCTTCGAGATGGCGCAACTGGAAGTGCCCATCATCTCCACCATCATCGGTGAAGGTGGTTCGGGTGGTGCCCTGGCCATCTCCGTGGCCGATCAGGTGCTGATGCTGCAGTATTCCGTGTATTCCGTCATCAGCCCCGAGGGCTGCGCGTCCATCCTGTGGAAGACCAGCGAGCGCGCCGCCGATGCCGCCGAGGCGCTGGGCATCACTGCCCACCGCTTGAAGGCGCTGGGGCTGGTGGACAAGATCGTGAACGAGCCTGTGGGCGGTGCCCACCGTGACCACAAGCAGATGGCCGCCTACCTGAAGCGCGCCCTCAACGACGCCTATCGCCAGGTGGCCGACCTGAAGGTGAAGGAGTTGATCGAGCGTCGCCATGAGCGCCTGAACAGCTACGGCCGCTTTACCGACACCAAGGCCGAAGGCCGCCGGGGCTGACCCCGCAGCCCGAGGCATGAGCCGCCCGCTTGGCCCCGCGACCGCCTGCGAGGCTGCGTTGAGGGCCTGGGTGGTGCGTCACCCCCTGCCTGAGACGGGCCTGACCCACCCTTGGGCCGTGGCCTACAGCGGCGGCGCCGATTCCACCGCTTTGCTGTTGGCCGCTCACGCCTTGTGGCCGGGGCGGGTGCAGGCCTTTCACGTTCACCATGGTCTGCAAGCTGCTGCAGACGGTTTTGTGGCCCATGCCGCGCAGGCGTGTGCCGCGCTGGGGGTGCCGCTGCACGTGGATCGCGTGCAGGCAGGGCATGGCCCCGGCCAGAGCCCTGAGGACGCTGCCCGCCAAGCGCGTTACGCTGCCTTGGCCCGCATGGCGCACGCGCACGGTGCCGCCTGCGTGCTGCTGGGCCAGCACGCGCAAGACCAGATGGAGACCGTGCTGCTGGCCTTGACGCGCGGCGGAGGCGTGGCAGGCTTGGCGGGTATGCCCGAGGTGATGGAGCGCCACGGCGTGCGCTTCGGCAGGCCGCTGCTGCAAACCGATGGCCGCGTGTTGCGCGAGCAGTTGCACGCCCAGGGCGTGTCGTACCTGAACGACCCCACCAACGTTGACGAACGTTACACGCGCAACCGCATCCGAGCTCGGGTACTGCCGCCCCTGCTGGATGCGTTTCCTACCAGCCTGGAAACCTTCTCTCGAAGCGCGCGTCTGGCGGCGCAGGCCATGAAGGTTTTGCAGGATGTGGCGCGGCAGGATTTGCAGACAGTGGGCGAGCCTCCGGTGATCCGCCGCTTGCAGGCCTTGAGCCGCGAGCGCCAGGCCAACGTTCTGCGACATTGGCTGCAAGAAGGCTGGCAGGCCGTGCCCAGCGAAGCACAGCTCAATGAGTTGCTCGATCAGGTGGCTGCATGCACCACGCGCGGCCACCGACTGCGCCTGAAAGTGGCCGCCGGGTATGTGGTTCGTGAAGGCCAAGCCCTGCGCTACAGCCCCTAGGTATAATCCCCAAGTTTTGCGCCTTACTGCCGGCAACGCAACACATCCCTCCGCTGGCGCCTTCTTTCCCGTTTCACGATGGCTTTGATTGTTCACAAATACGGCGGCACGAGCATGGGCTCCACGGAGCGCATCCGCAACGTCGCCAAGCGCGTGGCCAAGTGGCACCGCGCGGGCCACCAGATGGTGGTGGTCCCCAGCGCCATGAGTGGCGAGACCAACCGCCTGCTGGCCTTGGCCAAGGAGCTGGCCCCGGGCAAGCCCGGCAACGCCTATGGCCGCGAACTTGATCAACTCGCCGCAACGGGTGAGCAGGCTTCGTCCGCGCTGCTGGCCATTGCGCTGCAGGCCGAAGGCCTGGAAGCTGTGAGCTACTCTGGCTGGCAGGTGCCCATCCGCACCAACAGCGCCTACACCAAGGCCCGCATCGAGTCGATTGACGACAAGAAGGTCAAGGCCGATCTGGACGCAGGCAAGGTAGTCATCATCACCGGCTTCCAGGGCATGGATGAGGGCGGCAACGTCACCACTCTGGGCCGTGGCGGCTCCGACACCTCTGCGGTGGCCGTGGCTGCAGCCATCAAGGCCGCGGAATGCCTTATCTACACCGACGTTGACGGCGTGTACACGACCGACCCCCGCGTGGTGCCCGAGGCACGCCGCCTGGAGCGCGTCAGCTTTGAGGAGATGCTGGAGATGGCCAGCATGGGCTCAAAGGTGCTGCAGATCCGTTCTGTGGAGTTTGCCGGCAAGTACCGCGTGCCTATCCGCGTGCTGTCCAGCTTCACGCCCTGGGACATCGACCTGAACGAAGAAGCCCAGTCGGGCACCCTGATCACTTTTGAGGAAAACGACACCATGGAACAAGCCGTTGTTTCCGGCATTGCTTTCAACCGCGACGAAGCCAAGGTCACCGTACTGGGCGTGCCTGACACCCCGGGTATTGCCTATCAGATCCTGGGCGCCGTGGCCGATGCCAACGTTGAAGTCGACGTGATCATCCAGAACATCAGCAAGGACGGCAAGACCGACTTCAGCTTCACGGTGAACCGCAACGACCTGGCCAAGACGCTGGACCTGCTCAAGAGCAATGTGGCACCCAAACTGGGCGCCGCCGAGGTGCTGGGTGATGCCAAGATCTGCAAGGTGAGCATCGTGGGCATTGGTATGCGCAGCCACGTGGGTGTGGCCAGCCGCATGTTCCGCTGCCTGAGCGAAGAGGGCATCAACATCCAGATGATCTCCACGTCTGAGATCAAGACCTCTGTGGTGATTGACGAGAAGTACATGGAACTGGCTGTGCGTGCGCTGCACCGTGAGTTCGATCTGGACCAGCCTGCAGATTCTTTGGCTCAAGCCTGAGGAATGGCCTCGACTTGAGGCATAATATTGCGTTCCGGAGCGATGACCGAGTGGCCGAAGGTGCTCCCCTGCTAAGGGAGTATGCGATGTAGAGTCGCATCGAGGGTTCGAATCCCTCTCGCTCCGCCAGTAAGTGAAGGCCCCCGCATTGCGGGGGCCTTTTTACTTGGGCTTTTGCTCTTTGTCCCAAGGGCGGGTGGCCTGCCGGGGCTCTTTGGGGCGATTTATTTGCTCCTGGTTGCCAAACGTGTTTTGGCCACCATCCTTGAACCACGTTGCTGCTTTGTCTACGATGAAGTCAATGAAAGTTCGAACCGCCTGGGTTTGATAGCGTCCCGGCATTCTGAGCAGAAAAAGCCGGGTGCCGAAAATGCTCAGGCGCCAGGGATTCAGCGCGGTCACCACGCGCCCCGTGTTCACATCCTCCTGAACTACGTAACTGGGGACCAGACCCACACCCAATCCCGACAGGATGGCTTCGCGCAGAAACTGAAAGTTCTCGGATGCCAGAGTCGGGTTCAGAGCCACCTCTTGACGCACTTCGCCTTTGTAGGCGGCTAGACGCAGCTCACGCCCGACGACCGACGATGTGATCAAGGGCACACGCCGCATGGCTTCCAGGTCCTCCGGAAGCCCCTTTGATTCAGCGTACTCCTTCGAGGCACATGCTACGTAGCGGACCTGCGCGAGCTCTCTGGCCACCAACGCTTCTGGCGGGTCCGACATGACCCGGATGGCCACGTCCACTTCCTCACGCATGAGGTCGTCAACGCGGTTTTCAAACAATAACTCGAGACTGATTTCCGGGTATGCCCGCTTGAAATCGAGCAGCCAGCTCGTCATGACCAGTTGACCGAATCCGGTAGGGACGCTGACCCGTACCGAGCCGTGGAGGCCTCGTCCCAGCGTGGCAATGGCCTCTTTGGCTGCCGTCAGCTCGTCGCGTATGGCACGCCCATGCCGATAGAGTGTTTGGCCGATTTCGGTAGGTTCGATGCGCCGCGTGGTTCGGCGCACGAGTTGCGCGCCTACCGACTTCTCGAGCTGTTGCAGGTGATAGCTCACGTTGGCGCGGCTGACTTTCAGTTTGCGAGCTGCACTGCTCAGGTTGCCAGCTTCAAGAATGTCCACCAACAGCAAAAGCCCCGTCAGATCCATGATTAGATTGTCAAGTTTTATTTGACATGGTGTTAAAAATTCCTTGGATTGTCAAGTTGGTGTGGTGGCAACACAATCCCCAAAACCTCAATCAAGCCCTGCGGGGCACCCCTTCGGAACTGCGAACAACATGCCTCTTGACTCAGAAACCTTTTCTCTGCTCAAGGACAGCGTGCAACGCTTTGTTCGGGTGCGTCTGGTCCCTGCCGAAAACACTGTGGAAGAAATGGACGAGGTTCCCTCGGACATCGTCGATGACATGAAGGCGATGGGCCTCTTTGGCCTGTCGATCCCTGAGGAGTTTGGGGGCATTGGCCTCTCCATGGCTCAGGAGTGCGAGGTGGCGTTCGAGTTGGGGCAGGCAGCGCTGGCATTCCGTTCGGTGGTGGGCACCAATATCGGTATCGGTTCGCAGGGCATTCTCATGGACGGGACCGCTGAGCAGAAGGCGCAATACCTGCCTCGTATCGCCAGCGGCGACCTGATCATCTCTTTCGCGCTGACTGAGCCGAACGCAGGGTCGGATGCAGCGTCACTTCAGACCAGGGGGGTTAAAGAAGGGGATGACTACCTGCTCAGCGGCAACAAGCGTTACATCACCAACGCGCCCCGAGCTGGTGCCTTCACGCTGATGGCGCGAACGGACGGACCAGGTGCGGGTGGCATATCTGCTTTCATCGTTCCATCGGACCTTCCCGGCATCAGCTTGGGCAAGCCGGACAAAAAGATGGGGCAACGCGGTACCAAGACCTGCGACGTGAATCTGGACAACGTGCGTGTGCCTGCCGCCAACATCATTGGCGGAGTGCCTGGGAAAGGCTTCAAGACGGCCATGAAAGTGCTGGATCGCGGCCGCTTGCACGTCTCAGCCCTGGCTTGTGGCATGGCGCAACGCATTCTGCAAGAGTCCATCGGCTATGCGCAGGAACGCAAGCAGTTCGGCCAACGCATTGGGGACTTTCAACTGGTGCAGGCAATGCTGGCCGACAGCCAGGCCGAGTTACTGGCAGGCTGGTCCATGGTGAAGGCGGTGGCGCAGCGGTATGACGCCAAACCGTTTGGCGTGACCGATCCCGACGTGAGCATGCAAGCGTCGTGTGCCAAGCTTTTCACGACAGAAATGGTTGGCCGTGTGGCCGACCGTGGCGTGCAGATACATGGCGGCGCCGGGTACATCAACGAATACAAGGTGGAGCGCTTCTACCGTGACGTGCGATTGCTTCGCCTGTACGAGGGCACGACACAGATCCAGCAGCTGATCATTGGCAAGCATTTGACGACCCATACAACATGACCAAGTTATCTCCAATCGCAAGCTCTGTAGCACGCGTTGAGCTCAACGCACCGCCTGTGAACAGCCTTGGCATTACATTGCGCAGGCACATTGTCGAATCGATTCGCGCTGCCGAGGCCGACCCTCAGGTGGCGGCAATTGTGCTGATGGGAAGTGACAAGGCCTTCTCTGCCGGTGCTGATGTGTCCGAGTTCGGTACTCCAATGCAGTTTGAAGAGCCCATACTGCGCAGCGTCATCGAGACTGTTGAAGCGTGCACAAAACCAGTGGTTGCTGCAATTTCTGGCGTAGCCTTGGGTGGCGGTTTGGAATTGGCCCTTGGATGTCATGCCCGAGTGGCTTTGGTCTCTGCTCGCCTAGGTACACCAGAGATTCAACTGGGTCTGATACCGGGCTCTGGGGCGACCCAAAAGCTTCCCCGTCTGATGGGCGCTGATGGTGCGCTGTCCATGATGATTTCGGGTCAGCCCCTGACTGCGCAGCAACTTTCAGAGAGCGGACTGCTGGACCGGGTGGTGCCGAGTGACCTTGGGCAAGAGGCTGAGGCATTGGCCCTGAGACTCGCGCAACAACCCTTGCCGTTGCCACGGGCACGCGACCGGGCGGTTGACGTCGCAGCGGTGGATCAGGCGGTTGCGCAAACGACCGTCCGGCTCAACAAGCGCCAACGCGCGCAGCCTGCTTATATGGCGCTGTTGGACGCTGTCAGGGCCAGTGCCTTGCCGTACGACGCGGGCATGCAACGTGAACGCGAGCTGTTTCTGTCGCTGATGCAAAGCAGCGAAGCGGCCGCATTGCGCTACCAGTTTCGGGTCCAGCGGGAGTCGGCAAAGCTCCCTGAAGCTCTGTCAGCAACACCGCGTGTTTTTGATCGCATTGCGGTCATCGGGGCGGGCACGATGGGATCTGGGATTGCGATTGCGGCTTTGGAAGCCGGGCTGCAGGTCACGCTTCTGGAACAGTCGGCGGATGCTCTGACGCGCGGATCGGGTCGCATCGCTGAGCATTTTTCGTCACGGGTAAAGGCCGGAAAGCTCGATGCAGCGCGGGCTGACCAATTCTTGAGCCAGTTGAATGCAACGATGGACTGGAGTTCGTTGCAGGCGGCAGACGTTGTGATCGAGGCAGTGTTTGAGGATCTGGCTGTCAAACAGTCGGTCTTCCGGATGGTCGATCAGCATGCCAGAGCAGGTGCTGTCCTGGCGACCAACACCTCGTATCTGGATATTGATGCGATAGCGGGCGTGGTGTCTCGGCCGCAGGATGTTCTCGGGCTGCACTTCTTCAGCCCGGCCAACGTCATGAAGCTGCTGGAGGTTGTGCAGGGGAGACACAGCGCTTCCGATGCGCTCGCCACCGCCATGGCGCTCGGCAAACATTTGAAAAAGATTCCCATCCTTTGTGGCAATGCCTTTGGTTTCATAGGCAACCGCATCTACAACGCGTACCGCAAGCAGTGCGAATTCATGCTGGAGGACGGGGCTTGGCCGGAGGAGGTTGACCGGGCGTTGACCGACTTTGGTTTTGCCATGGGCCCGTTTGCCGTGGCTGATATGTCGGGCCTGGACATTGCCTGGAGAATGCGGCAAGCCAATGCCGCCAGCCGAGACCCCAGGGAGCGTTATGTCGCCGTCCTTGACCGTTTGTGTGAGATGGGCCGCATGGGCCGCAAAACCCAGGCTGGCTACTACACCTACGTTGATGGCAAACCCAGCCCCACCACCGACGATGTGGTGCGCGGCATCATCGAGCATGCCAGCGCCGAGCGTGGTGTCAAGAGATCGCCGCTGTCTGCTGATGAGATTCAGCGTCGCGCAATGCTGACGATGGTGAATGAAGCTGCGCTGCTTTTCAGTGAAGGTGTGGCGCACCGGGCAGGTGATATAGACGTGGTCCTGGTAAATGGCTATGGTTTCCCCGCGTGGGTGGGCGGCCCTGTGCATTGGGCTCGCTCTCAGCCTCGCTCTCGTCTGGAGTCGGAGTTGGATCACCTGACAGAGTCAAGTGGTTTTGGCGCAGTGCGCGCAACTTCGGAAATGTTGTCCCGCCTGCTCGATTGATCACTCAGACCACTCACAGCCCCTTTGTCTCTTAATCCTCACATTTCAATCATGACTTCATCCAACGCTTTTATCTGTGACGCCATCCGCACCCCCTTCGGCCGCTACGGCGGTGCCTTGTCTTCGGTGCGGGCCGACGACCTTGGCGCCGTCCCGCTGCGGGCACTGATGGCGCGCAACCCCAACGTCGACTGGGCTGCTGTGACCGATGTGATCTACGGCTGTGCCAACCAGGCGGGCGAAGACAACCGCAACGTTGCGCGCATGAGCAGCCTGCTCGCTGGCTTGCCGCTGGAGGTGCCAGGCGCTACCGTCAACCGCCTGTGCGGCTCGGGGCTGGACGCTATTGGCACTGCGGCGCGTGCCATCAAGGCCGGTGAGTCGGGCCTGATGATCGCAGGCGGTGTGGAGAGCATGAGCCGTGCGCCCTTCGTCATGCCCAAAGCCGAATCGGCCTTCAGCCGCGCGAACGCGGTCTATGACACCACCATCGGCTGGCGCTTCATCAACAAGCTGATGAAAGACAAGTACGGCGTGGACTCCATGCCCGAGACTGCCGAGAACGTGGCGGTGGACTTCAACATCGAGCGTGAAGCGCAGGACCTGATGGCGCTCAACAGCCAGTTGCGTGCGGTGGCTGCCATCGAGGCAGGCCACCTGGCGCGCGAGATCTGCGCCGTCACCATCCCGCAGAAGAAGGGCGACGCCATCGTGGTGGATACGGACGAGCACCCGCGCAAGACCAGCCTGGAAGCGCTGGCCAAGCTCAAGGGTGTGGTGCGCCCTGACGGCACGGTGACCGCCGGTAACGCCTCGGGCGTGAACGATGGCGCCTGTGCACTGATCCTGGCCGACGAAACCACTGCTGCCAGGAACGGCCTGATGCCGAAGGCCCGCGTTGTGGGTATGGCCACCGCAGGGGTGGCGCCGCGCATCATGGGCATTGGCCCGGCACCGGCCACGCAGAAGGTGCTGGCCCAGACAGGGTTGACGCTGGCACAGATGGACGTGATCGAGCTCAATGAAGCATTTGCTGCGCAGGGGCTGGCGGTGCTGCGCCTGCTGGGGTTGCAAGACGATGACCCGCGCGTCAATGCCTGGGGCGGCGCCATTGCACTGGGCCATCCGCTGGGGGCCTCGGGCGCGCGGCTGGCCACCACTGCTATCAACCGGTTGCACACCACCGGTGGCCGCTACGCGCTGTGCACCATGTGCATTGGCGTGGGGCAGGGCATTGCATTGATTCTGGAAAAAGTCTGATGTTTTAGGCCAGATCCGCGAGGGGGTCGGCGCTTCGAAAGCGTTGAGACACCATATTGGAGGCGGGTGGCACCTCACCACTCGCCAGCAATAAATGGCGGTTCAAATGTTTTTCAGAGGCCACGAGGAGGCGGCGGTAGATTTCCTTGCACAGCATCCGTGCCTCTTGCCCCGGCCAGCTGTTGGGTAGCAAGACGTCGGGCAGTTCGGGGTCGCGCAGCAGCAGTCGGCGGAAATCATGGATCAGCAGCGTGCGGATCAGAAAGGCCTTCTCCTCGTCAATGCTCTCGTGCGGGGCTTGCCGAAGGGCGTCCACAATGGGTTGATAGCGTGCCACGAACCTGGTGTAAGACTCGGCCATGTGCTCCAGATTCCAGGCGGATTTGACGATGTCCGCATCGCTGGCCGACTGGCTCAACACTGGGTTGGCTGCCAACAGGGGCATCAGCGAGGGCAGCAGGTTGGTCATGCCATCGCTACGCAGGGCGTCGAACACCAAACCCAGATCTGCACCCGGATGGACGAAACAGGCTGGATTCAATTCGCCAAAGCCTTGCCAGTAAAAGGCACGGCGCAGGCGCTCGCGTTCCTGGGCCGCCAAATCGCCCACCACCATCACCAGCCGCCAGCGCCGGTCCCAATTGGGGGCGTTCAGGGCGTAAATCTGGCTGGACGCTTCTTCAAAACGCTTTTGCCCTGAAGCGGTCAACATGTAATCGGTTCGGCGCCCCAGAGTTTGGGTTTGCAGCCATTCGTCCTTCACCAGACGGAACACCGTGGTGCGGATCAAGCGCTCGTTGACGTCCAGCGGACGCAGCAGGTTGATCAGTGACCCGAGCCAAATCTGGCCACCCCTGGGCAGGACCGCATCGCCAAATACCGAAACGATGAGCGACCCCGCCTTGACGCGACTTTGCTGGCGAAAGTGGTTCAATCGCTCATCAAAGGTCTTCTCAACGGTGTTTTGTGTCATCGGGTCTGGCTGATAGCGTCCCAGCGGATTTCAGGGAAGGCAAATTATCCCCTCTTATAGCGCCGACTCACTTCAGCCAGCCCGGTGCCATGAACTATTTACATACCCAAATACGCAGCGCGAATTTGCTCGTTGTTGATCAGCTCATGCCCAGTGCCGGTCAGGGTGATTTCACCTGTTTCCAGAACGTAACCACGGTCTGCAATCGCCAAGGCGGTGAAGGCGTTCTGTTCCACCAGCAAGATGGTCATTCCCTCACGCTTGAGTGCTTTGACCACGTTGAACACTTCCTCAACCAGCAAGGGGGCCAGGCCCATGGACGGCTCGTCCAGCAGCAGTAGCTTGGGGCGGCCCATCAAGGCGCGGCCGATGGCCAGCATCTGTTGCTGGCCACCCGACAAAGTGCCGGCCGGCAACTTGCGCTTTTCCTTCAGGATGGGGAACATGGCATAGACCCGTTCCAGATCTTGCGGCACCTGATGTTTGGGTTGGGTGTAGGCGCCCAGGCGCAAATTGTCTTCAATCGACAAGGGCCCGAACACCTGGCGCCCTTCGGGGCTTTGGCAAATGCCACGGCGCATGCGTTGGTCGGCTCGAACCCGAGAGATGTCCTCGCCATCAAACCATATTGCGCCACCGTTCATGGGTTGCACGCCCGACAGGGCGCGCAGGAATGTGGTTTTGCCTGCACCGTTCGCACCTACCAGAGCCACGGTTTCACCGCGCCGAACTTCCAGGTTCAGCCCTTTGAGTGCCTTGATGCGGCCATAACTGCTTTCCAGCTCGGTCACCTTGAGCAGCACGTCGCCAACTGGCGGAGTGGCTGAACGGTCCAGAACGCCCCCGCTGTGGCCACCCAGCCCAACCGACTCTGGCGCCAGGCTCACCACACGGTGATAGAGCTCGCGGAACTCGGCCCGGGCTTGCGCACCAAACACCGGGTCCTGGTTGTCCGAGAACTTGGCGTCGATTTCCGCCCAGTCTTCTGCGGTCAGAATCTTGCGGGCCAGCGGCATGGCCTCGGTTTCTTCGGTGGTGATGTGTTTTTTCAGGCGCGCGGTGTAGTCGCGCAGGGACGCCACCAGACCTGCCTGTTGCCCGGAACGTGCTTTGGCGAATTCCTTGCGCAATTCGATCAGGTGGGTGCTGGCAAGGCGGTGGTCCGCCTCCAGCACGTCGATCATGGGGCCCACGTCGGCGGACCGCAGGCGCATGAGGCGAAAGAGGTGGTCGTCTTCTTTCAGATGGTGCGCGCGGTCGGCAAACTGCTCGATGTAATCGAAGGCCGACTGGAAAAAAGCGGGGGCCACCGAAGCTCCGGCCTCGAGCTCGTTGGCCACCTGTTCCAGCGTCACAGCCATGCGCCAGAAGTTCTTGTGCTCGTCAGAAATGATGCGCAATGCTTCCATGTCTCTACCCTCAGGCGTGTGTGCCCAAATATGCTGCAATCACGTCGGGGTTCTTGCGGACCTCCGCGCCCGTGCCTTCGGTCAATTTCCGGCCGTAGTCCAGCACCAGAATGCGGTCTGACAGGTTCATCACCATTTTCATGTCATGTTCCACCAGCACGACTGTGATGCCGGAATCGGCGATCTTGCGTATCAGGTGGTCCACCTCGATCGTCTCCTTCGGGTTCAGCCCGGCAGCGGGTTCGTCCAGGAAGATCATGCGGGGCTTCATGGCCAAGGCGCGTGCAATTTCCAACCGTTTGAGCACACCGTAAGACATCGCATCGGCGCGTGATTCGATGTGGTTTTCCAACCCGACAAAGCGCATCAGCTCGGCGGCTTCGGCGCGCAGTTCGCGGTCGCGGCTGCGCAGGCTGGGCCAGCGCAAGGCGGCTTTCAGAACGTTGCGGTCCAGGCGCAGGTGGGCACCCACCATCACGTTCTCGATGGCGCTCATGTTCATGCAGATCTGCAGGTTCTGGAACGTGCGCGCCATGCCGCGTTCTGCTAGCTCGTTGGGCGACTTGCCTTGGATGGCCTCGCCGTCCAGGCGAATCTCACCCGCGGTGGGTTTGTAAACGCCGGTGATCAGGTTGAAGAGGGTGGTTTTACCGGCGCCGTTGGGCCCGATCACCGAATAGACGATGCCCGAGTCAATGCTGAATGACACGTTTTGAACCGCCTTGACACCTCCGAAATGAATGGACAGGTCTTTGACTTCCAGCAATGCCATGCTCATTCCCCCTTACCAAACTTGGCTGCCAGCGTGGGGACCAGGCCCTTGGGCAGAAAGATCATGCACAGCATCAAGACCGCGCCAAACACCACGGTTTCCCAGCCTTCGAAGGTGGCCAGGGCTTGTGGCAACGCCGTCAGCAGCACCGCGCCGACGATGGAACCAAACACCGACGCCATGCCACCCACCACCACCATGGTCACCAGTTCAATGGAGTGGAAGAAGTCGGCGAAATTGGGTGTGACGAAGCCCACGTAATGTGCCGTCACGCTGCCCATGATGCTGGCGAACACCGCCGACAGCACGAAGATCGCGACCTTGTAACGGACGATGTTCACCCCCACCACTTGTGACGCCACTTCCGACCCGTGCAAGGCGCGCAGCGCCCGGCCGAAAGGGGAGTCGATCATGTTGAGCGAAGCCCAGACACTGAAGGTGAGCAACAGCGCGACCACCCAGTACCAATGTTTGTCGCTGCTCAGTTCGAAGCCCAGGAGGCCCAGCGTCGGCACGGGCATGCCATCGGGGCCACCGGTCCATTGCGCTTCGTTGCGCAGCGCGATGTTGATGATGATGCCCAGACCCAAGGTGGCCATGGCCAGATAGTTGCCCTTGAGTTTGAAAATTGGCTTGGCCACCACGCCCGCGATGACTGCCGTGGCCACTGCGCCTCCCGCCATGGCCAGCAAGGGGTGCCAGCCGTAGTGCGTGGGAAGGACGGCCGATGCGTAAGCGCCCAGGCCGAGGAAGCCGGCATGCCCCAGGCTGATCTGACCGGCAAAACCGATCAGCAGGTTCAACCCAATCACGATGATTGCGTTGATCGCCATGCGGATTGCCAGGTCCATGTAGTAGCTGTTGGGCAACACGAAAGGCAATGCAAGCAGTACGGCCACCACCAAGCCCAGGCCTATATATGTGTTTTTTTGCATGATGGTCACACCCGATCGGTCGATTTGCCACCGAACAGACCGCGCGGCATGAAAAACAGAATGAAGAGAATCAGCACAAACGGCACGGCGTCTTTGTAGGCCGACGAGATGTAGCCAGCGCCCATGGCTTCGAGTACGCCCACGAGCAAGCCACCGAGCACCGCCCCCAGGCCGTTGCCCAAGCCGCCCACCACCGCGGCCACAAAGCCCTTGAGACCGAGCATGATGCCGACGTCGTAGGACGTCATGGTGATGGGGGTGAGCAGAATGCCGCCCAGCGCGCCCAGACCTGCCGACATGGCAAAGCTCATGAACAACACCCAGTTGGTGTTGATTCCCACCAGCTCAGCCGCGGTGCGGTTGAACGATGTAGCCAGCATGGCTTTGCCGGTG
This sequence comes from Burkholderiaceae bacterium, assembly GCA_041913045.1. Lineage (GTDB taxonomy): Bacteria > Pseudomonadota > Gammaproteobacteria > Burkholderiales > Burkholderiaceae_C > CAMLOF01. Next base: position 68,573 of record JAYSGB010000007.1, read on the forward strand.
AGTGTGCGGCCGAAGAAGTACCACAGGGCCACCACAACCAGAGCGGTCACACCCAGAATCCACAAGCTTTGCGTCATGAGGGTGGCGCCAAGGATTTGAATCGGAACGTCACCCGAGAAGGCCGGGAGGCTGTGCGTGCCTTTGCCCAGCCAGACCTGGATCAAACCGCGGATCACCAGCGATGCGCCAATGGTGATGATGATGAGCGACACGGTTTCTGCGCCCTTGACGGGTTCGATGGCCACTTTTTCCATCACCACCCCAACGATGGCTGGAATGGCCACGGCCAGCAGAACCACCAATGGCAGCGGCAGACCCATCTGGGCGAAGAGCACCGCCAGCATGCCGCCCAGCATGATGAATTCGCCTTGCGCGAAGTTGATCACGTTGCTGGCGTTGTAGATCAGCGTGAACCCCAGCGCTGCTAGCGCGTAGGTGGCGCCCACGGTCACACCTGAGAACAGGAACTGCAGGAACTGGGCCAGCATCAACGTATCCCCCAGGCGAGGTTGTGGACGGCAAGCTTGCCGTGAGGCTGTATGGGCATTTGGCGTTTCCGTGACGGTTGAAGTTGCAAAGTGAGGTAGCGCAGGCGGTGTCCTCGCGCTCGTCAGGGGAGGCGTGTGGCGCTGAACTGCACTTCCTATGTAATACTTATTATGTTCAAAAAACAAAAATAAAGTATCTAATTTTGTGCCTGAACACAAAAACATAGGGTAAGTACTGATTTTTTGCTATGGTGTTTTCGGGCGAATGAGGCCATTTGTGGCGGACTATTGAGCGCAAATAGGGGAAAACCCGAGGATTTCTCGTAGTTTGTTTGCGATACATTATTTTCGGTTGAGCGATGAAAATATGTAATACGTCTATCTGGCTCATCGGCTGTGCCAAACCCTCACCAACTGTTTCTCTGGAGCTTCTGAATGTCTCATCCACTGTTTGAAAAGCATGCGGCCACCATCGAGGGAGCGATGCGCGCGATCGCTACCCGTGGTTACTGGTCGCCTTACAGCGAGATGCCCAGTCCCAAGGTGTACGGTGAGACTGCTGCGGCCGATGGCAAGGCGGCTTTTGAGGCGCATCTGGGTAAGAACTTTGACCTGGGCCAGCCTGGCCAGTGTGGGTGGGGCGGCAAAGAGAGCTCGCCCTACGGCATCGCGATGGATGTGCGTTATCCCGTTTGCGACCCGGAGGTGCTGGTCGGCGCCGGTCAAGCTGCCATGAAAGGTTGGCAGGCAGTGGGTGCCGTCGGCCGCGTCGGCATTTGCCTCGAAATCCTGGATCGCATTTACAAGCAGAGCTTTGAGATGGGCCATGCCGTGATGGCAACCACTGGGCAAGGCTGGATGATGGCCTTCCAAGCTGGCGCTGCACACGCGCTGGACCGCGGTCTGGAGTCGGTTGCCTATGCCTGGCGCGAACAGAGCTTTGTGCCCGCAGAGTCACATTGGGAAAAGCCTCAAGGCAAGAACCCCGCCTTGGTGATGAAAAAGCACTACGAGATTGTCGGCCGTGGCGTAGGTCTGGTGATCGGTTGCGGCACCTTCCCGACCTGGAACACCTACCCCGGCCTGTTCGCTGCACTGGCAACCGGCAACGCTGTGATCGTGAAGCCGCACAGCAACGCGATTCTGCCTGCCGCGATTACCGTGCGTACCATTCGCGCCGTGCTGGCAGAAAACGGCATCGACCCCAATCTGGTCACGCTGTGCGTGGCGGAACAACGCAGCGCTACGCAGGCGTTGGCCACCCACCCAGCGGTCAAGTCGGTGGACTTCACAGGCAGCAACGTCTTCGGCCAATGGTTGATCGACCATTGCAAGCAAGCACAGGTTTATGCCGAACTCGCCGGTGTCAACAACGTCGTGATCGAATCGACCGACAACTACAAGGCGATGCTGGGCAACCTGGCGTTCACGCTCTCGCTCTACTCGGGCCAGATGTGCACCACCACCCAGGTCATCATCGTGCCAACAGACGGCATCGAGACCGATCAGGGCCACAAGAGCTATGACGAGGTCTGCAACGACCTCGCCGCCGCCGTTCAGAAGTTCCTCTCCAAGCCCGAGGTCGCCTGCGCGGTGCTGGGCGCCATTCAGTCTGGCGCAACGCTGGACCGCATTGAAGAGGCCTGCAGCGGCAGCCTGGGTCGAGTCGTGCTTGCCTCCACCGCGCTCGACAACCCCGAATTTCCCGGCGCGAAAGTGCGTACCCCGGTGTTGCTGGCTGTGGATGCTTCCGACGAAGCGGCTTACATGGAAGAGCGCTTTGGTCCGATTTCTTTTGTCGTCAAGGCGGCCGACGGCGCTGCGGCGATTGCGTTGTCCGAGCGCATTGTCAACACCCACGGCGCGTTGACCGTCGGCCTCTATTCGACCAAGCAACACGTCATCGACGCGATGACCGAGGCCAGCTGGCGCGGCAAGGTGGCGCTGTCCATCAACCTGACCGGTGGTGTTTTTGTCAACCAGTCGTCGGCTTATTCCGACTACCACGGCACCGGCGGCAACCCCTCGGCCAACGCGTCTTACGCAGACTCGGCCTTTGTGGCCAACCGCTTCCGTGTCGTGCAACGCCGCTACCACGTCTGAAAGGGGCTGAGTCAGATGAGCTACCAACACATTCTGTTTGACATCAGTGGCAGCGGCCTGGCTCGCCTGACGCTGAACCGTCCGGACAAGATGAACAGCCTGAACGCCGAAATGCACGGCGAGTTGCGCGATGCGCTCGACGCCATTCAGGTCAACCCGGCGGTGCGGGTGCTTGTGCTCACTGGCGCCGGCCGGGGTTTTTGTGCCGGTCAAGACTTGGCTGACGCAGAAGTGCGCTTTGTGCCCGGCGAAACCCCGCCCGATCTTGGTGATGTGGTCGAACGTCACTACAAGCCATTGATCCTCAAGCTGGCCAACCTGCGAGTGCCCGTGATTGCTGCGGTCAATGGCATAGCGGCGGGTGCTGGCGCCAGCCTGGCCCTGGCTTGCGACATGGTGGTGGCCACCGAATCGGCCGCTTTCATGTTGCCTTTCGCCAAGATCGGCCTGATTCCAGACACGGCGTGTTCATGGATCGTTCCTCAGCGTTTGGGCCATGCGCGCGCGCTCGGCCTGGCCATGACCGGGAACAAACTTCCCGCCAGGCAGGCCGCCGAATGGGGCTTGATCTGGCAGTCGGTGGCCGATGCCGAGTTTTCTGCAACGGTAGATGCCTTGGCAAACCAGTTGGCCGTGATGCCGACCCGCGCGCTGGTGCGCACGCGCCAAGCCATGCAGGCCGCCAACGCCAACACCCTGGAGCAGCAGTTGACGCTGGAGGGGTTGTACATGCGCGAACTCGGCCGCAGTGCCGATTACGTCGAGGGCGTGTCGGCTTTCCTGGAAAAGCGCACCCCCCAATTCAAAGGGCAATGAGATGCCAAACGCCGATGAACAGCTCTCCGCGGCCAGCCCTCAGGCTCTGGCCGACGCTGCTGCCGAAGCTATGTGGTCGCGTGACCGCGCCGCCCACGCCTTGGGCATGGAGCGTACCGAAGTAGCGCCTGGTCGAGCCACTTTGCGCATGCGTGTGCGGCCTGACATGGTCAACGGTCACCACATCTGCCATGGCGGCCTGATTTTCACGCTGGCCGACACCGCTTTTGCTTACGCCTGCAACAGCTACAACCTCAACACCGTGGCATCGGCTTGCCACATCGACTTTCTGGCCCCTGGCCGAGAGGGTGACTTGCTCGAAGCTCAAGCGGTCGAGCGATCGGCATCCGGGCGCACCGGCGTTTATGACGTGACGGTCAGCGTCGTCGGGGGACAAACCATTGCCCTGTTCCGTGGCAAGAGCTACCGCATCAAAGGTGAAGTGACGGCGAGCTTTGCCGACCAGGACTGAATCCGCGATCTACCCGCTTACTTAGATAGAGACAGAGGACCTTATGCCCGTTAAACAACCCCGCCCCGGCGATCTGGAGCCGATAGAGACTGCCAGCCGTGACGAGATTGCAGCGCTTCAACTGGAACGCCTGAAGTGGTCGTTGCGTCACAGCTACGACAACGTTGCACCCTACCGTGCCAAATGCGAAGCCAAGGGCGTGCACCCGGACGACCTCAAGACGCTGGCCGATTTGTCCAAGTTCCCCTTCATGACGAAGCTGGATCTGCGCGACAACTATCCGTTCGGACTGTTCGCCGTGCCGCGCGATCGCGTTGCACGCTTGCACGCATCCAGTGGCACCACTGGCAAATCGGTGGTGGTGGGTTACACAAAGCGCGATCTGGACAACTGGGCAGACCTGGTTGCCCGTTCCCTGCGTGCTGCAGGCGTGCGCGCCGGTGACATGGTGCACAACGCCTACGGTTATGGCATGTTCACTGGCGGCCTGGGCGCTCACTACGGCATTGAGCGTTTGGGTTGTACCGCCGTGCCGATGTCTGGAGGGCAGACCGAGAAGCAAGTCCAGCAAATCATCGACTTCAAACCCGATGCGATCATGGTCACGCCCTCTTATTCGCTGGTGATCGCCGAGGAGTTCGAGCGTCAGGGTATTGCGCCGGAGGATATTTCACTCAAGGTGGGCATCTTTGGTGCCGAGCCCTGGGGTGAGGGCATGCGCACAGAGATTGAACGTAAGCTCGGCATCGACGCGATCGACATCTATGGCCTCACGGAAGTCATGGGGCCTGGTGTGGCCTGCGAGTGCATTGAGTCCAAGGACGGTCCGGTGATCTGGGAAGATCACTTCTATCCCGAAATCATCGATCCTGAAACCGGTGATGTGCTGCCGGACGGCTCTGAAGGCGAACTCGTCTTCACCTCTTTGACCAAGGAGGCTTTCCCGGTCATTCGCTACCGCACCCGCGACCTGACCCGCCTGCTGCCGCCGACTTCGCGCAGCTTCCGTCGCATCGGCAAGATCACTGGCCGCTCCGATGACATGCTGATCGTTCGTGGCGTCAACGTGTTTCCGACCCAGGTCGAGGAACAAATCTTGCGCGACCCCAGGCTGTCCGGCAATTACCAGATTTTCCTGACTCGCGACGGTCACCTCGACAACGTGGAAATCCGCTGCGAATTGCAGCGTTCGCTGACGGGCAGGCTTGGCGCAGGCGAAATCCAGCAGATCGCCAAAGAACTGCAGCACCACATCAAAACCATCATTGGCATTTCAACCAAGGTGGTGGTCATGGATGCGGACGCCCTTCCGCGAACACTGACCGGCAAAGCGCGTCGCGTTTTCGACGAACGCCCCAAGCAACTCTGATTGCACCAGACGCATTGGCTTAGGCCAAGGCATTGCCATCGTGATCGAGCGCGTTTGAACCCCTTTTTTCACTAGGAGACATCAATGAAATTCAGCATGAAAAAAATCGTTGTAGGTGCTGCCCTGGCAGCGAGCACTCTGGCCGCCATGGCCGCCGATCCGATCAGGATCGGGTCTGTGCTGTCGGTGACCGGCCCTGCGGCCTTCCTGGGTGACCCAGAACTCAAGACCCTGCAACTGTATGTTGAGGAACTGAACAAAAAGGGGGGCGTTCTTGGCCGCCAACTTGAACTGGTGCACTACGACGATGGCAGTGATGCCAACAAGGCAAACAGCTTCACCAAGCGCCTGATTGAGGATGACAAGGTGGACGTCATCATCGGTGGCACCACGACTGGCGCGACGATGTCCATGGTGCCGCTGGTGACCAAGGCCGAAGTGGCCTTCATTTCGCTGGCTGGCGCGGTGACGGTGATCGAACCCGTGAAGAAGTGGGTGTTCAAGACGCCTCACACCGACCGGATGGCGGCTGAAAAGGTGTTTGAGGACATGAAAAAGCGTGGCCTGAGCAAGGTGGCTTTGCTCTCCGAGACGTCAGGCTTCGGCCAGTCAGGCAAGAAGGAAACCGAAGCAGTCGCAGGCAAGTACGGCATCACCTTGGTGGCCAACGAAACCTACGGCCCGAAAGACACCGACATGAGCCCGCAGCTGACCAAGATCAAGAACACGACTGGCGTGCAGGCAGTGTTCGTGTTCGGTCTTGGCCAAGGCCCGGCCATCGTGACCAAGAACTACAAACAGTTGGCGATCAATCTGCCGTTGTACCAGTCGCATGGTGTGGCCTCTGACGAGTTCCTCAAGCTGACCGGTGCTGCCGCTGAAGGTGTCCGTCTGCCTTCGCCCGCACAGCTGATCCCTGACCAACTGCCTGCCAACGACCCGCAGGCACCTGTCGTGGCCAGCTACGAAAAAACCTACAAGGCACGCTACAAGGAAGACGTGTCCACCTTTGGTGGCTACGCCTACGACGCTTTGATGCTGACCGTCGACGCCATCAAGCGCGCCAATGGTACCGATCGCGCCAAGGTGCGCGACGCCCTGGAAGCCACAAAGGGCTTTGTCGCCACCAGTGGCACTTTCAACATGTCCCCCACCGACCACATGGGCTTGAACCTGTCGGCCTTCCGCATGCTGGAAGTGAAGGGCGGGCAGTGGTCCTTGGCTCAGTGATTCCCCATTGGGGGGACTGATCCTCGCCGTTTTGTATTCGGGAAAGGAATAACAGCATGTACACGCAATCATTCAGCGTTTCTGACGAACCAGGGCAGAAGCAGCCCACGCCGATCGCACACAAGGAGCCGGCCGAATTGATGGCCAAGTTCGATGCGCGCATCGACGCCGATGGCCGCATCGAGCCCCAGGACTGGATGCCCGAGGCTTACCGCAAGACCTTGGTGCGCCAGATCAGCCAGCACGCCCACAGTGAAATCGTGGGCATGCTGCCCGAAGGTAACTGGATCAGCCGCGCCCCCAGCCTGAAGCGCAAGGCCATCCTGATCGCCAAGGTGCAGGACGAGGGCGGCCATGGCTTGTACCTGTACAGCGCTGCCGAGACCCTGGGCACCAGCCGTGACCAGATGCTCGAAGCCCTGCACAGCGGCAAGGCCAAGTACAGCTCCATCTTCAACTATCCGACCCTGAACTGGGCCGACGTGGGCGTGATCGGCTGGCTGGTTGACGGCGCGGCCATCATGAATCAGGTGCCTCTGTGCCGCTGCAGCTACGGCCCCTACGCTCGTGCCATGGTGCGCGTGTGCAAGGAAGAGTCCTTCCACCAGCGCCAAGGCTACGAAGCCCTTCTGGTGATGATGAGGGGTACCGATGAGCAAAAGGCCATGGTGCAGGATGCCGTCAACCGCTGGTGGTGGAAGTGCCTGGCCATGTTCGGGCCGCCGGATGCCGACAGCCCGAACAGCGCGCAAGGCATGCGCTGGGGCATCAAACGCATCAGCAATGACGACCTGCGTCAGAAGTTTGTCGACGCCACCGTGCCGCAAGCCAAGGTGCTGGGTGTGACCCTGCCCGACCCCGACCTCAAGTGGAACGAGGAGCGCGGTCACTACGACTACGGCCAGATCGACTGGGCCGAGTTCTGGCAAACCGTCAACGGCCATGGCCCATGCAACAAGGAGCGCCTGTCCACCCGCGTGAAGGCACACAACGACGGCAAATGGGTTCGCGACGCCGCCTTGGCCCACGCTCGCAAGCAACAACAACGTGCAATGAAGGAAGCAGCATGACCACCGCACTCAAAGAATGGCCCCTCTGGGAAGTGTTTGTTCGCAGCAAGCAAGGTTTGGAGCACAAACATTGCGGCAGCCTGCACGCCAGCGACGCACAGCACGCACTGGAAATGGCGCGAGATGTGTACACCCGCCGTCAGGAAGGCGTGAGCATCTGGGTGATCCCTTCGGCCCAGATCACCGCCAGCAATCCGGACGACAAAGGTGAGCTGTTCGACCCGGCGGCTGACAAGATCTACCGCCATCCGACTTTCTACGACATTCCGGAAGAAGTGGGGCACATGTGATGAGCGCAACAGCGAACTACCTGCTGCACCTGGCGGATAACGCCGTAGTGCTGGGCCAGCGCAACGCCGAATGGTGTGGTCACGGCCCGGTGATTGAAGAAGACATCGCTCTGGCCAACGTGAGCCTGGACCTGATCGGTCAGGCACGCATGCTGTACCAGCAGGCCGCAACCTTGCTGGGCAATGGCGCCACCGAAGACCGCCTGGCCTATTTCCGTGATTCCCAGGACTTTCGGAACTACACACTCCTGGAGTTGCCGCACCACAGCGCGCTCGTGGGTTACGCCAAGACTGACCTCGACTACGGCACCACCATTGTGCGCAACTTCCTCTACAGCGCCTTGATGGTGTTGGTATGGGAAGCGCTGCAGCAGTCAAAGGACGAGCAGTTGGCCGCGATCGCCGCCAAGTCACTCAAGGAGGTGCGTTACCACCTGCGCCACTCACGCGACTGGCTGGTGCGTCTGGGTGACGGTACCGACGAGTCGCACGCCCGCGTTCAGGCCGCGCTGGACCACCTGATGCCTTACACCCAGGAGTTCTGGACCGGCAGCAGCGTGGAAGCCGAGGCCGTGGCTGCTGGCGTTGGCGTTGACGTGGCCACCTTGCGCGCCCAGTGGGATGCGCTGGTGGACGACGCCTTGGCCGAAGCTACCTTGGTGCGTTCCTCCGCTGAGGGGTACGTTACCCAAGGCAAGAACGGCGTGCATTCCGAGCACCTGAGCTTCTTGTTGACCGAGATGCAGGGTCTGGCACGCGCTCACCCCACCGCCAGTTGGTAACACCATGAATGCTGTCGCTACACCTGAGGATGCCGTTCGTGCGGCCTGGGCTGCTCTTGAATCGCTGGCCGATCCGGAAATCCCGGTCGTCTCACTGCGCGAACTCGGCATTTTGCGGGATGTGCGACACGGCGCGGATGGGTTGGAGGTGGTTATCACTCCTACCTACAGTGGTTGTCCGGCCATGGGCCAGATAGAAGACGATGTTCGAGCCACGCTGCAGGCCCAGGGGCTGCAAGCCCGGGTGGTGACGCAGCTGGCCCCGGCCTGGACGACCGACTGGATGACCGACGAGGCCAAAGACAAGTTGCGAGCCTACGGCATTGCCCCACCACAGCAGCGTTGTGCCACGGGTCGGGCTGAAGGTGAGAGCGTGCTGCGTTTTGTGCGTCAAGTCGGCCAACCCCCCACTGCTGTTGTTTGCCCGCATTGTGGTTCCAGCCACACGGTCGAGTCGTCGCATTTTGGCTCCACCGCCTGCAAGGCGCTCTACAAGTGTCTCGATTGCAGTGAACCCTTTGATTATTTCAAGCCGTATTGAATCCATTCGGAGACACCATGTCTGCCCCTCGCTTCCACGAACTCAAAGTTAAACGCGTCAACCCCGAAGCCGCAGGCTCGGTTGCGATCGCGTTTGACGTTCCCGCCGATGCCCGCGAAGCCTTCCGCTTCGAGCCAGGCCAGTTTCTGACCCTGCGCGCTCAGATCAATGGACAAGATGTGCGCCGCAACTACTCGATCAGCAGCGCCAGAAGCCAGTTTCTGAAACATGGCGAACTTGAGGTGGGCATTCGCCCGGTGGAAGGCGGCGTCTTTTCCAACTGGGCAGCGACCGCTGTGAAGGCGGGCGACACCTTGAGCGTCATGCCGCCCGAAGGCCGCTTCACGGTCAAAAAGCAACGCGCCATCCACCGTGTAGGTTTTGCTGCGGGTTCTGGCATCACGCCCATTTTGTCGATTGCCGCAAGCACACTGGAAGAGCAGCCTGAATCCAAGTTCACCCTGGTCTACGGCAACCGCCGGATGTCCAGCGTGATGTTCAACGAAGCGCTGCAGGACTTGAAGGACCGTTTTCCCAATCGCTTCACCATGATTCACGTTTTGTCGCGTCAGGCGCAAGAAGTGGATTTATTGCAAGGCCGTATCGATGGCGACAAGGTGCGGGCTATTGTCGAGTCCTTGCTGCCCGCCAAGAGCATGGACGAAGTGTTCATTTGCGGCCCGGAAGCCATGATTGAGGCGACCGAAAAAGCGTTGGTTGATGCGGGTGTGCCCGCCAACCGCGTCTACAGCGAACGTTTTGCAGCTTCGGCTGCCCAGGCGGCCAAGGTACAGGCTGATACCGATGCGGCAGCGAACAAGTCTGCCACCGCCAAGAACATTCATATGACCGTGGTACTTGACGGCAAGGAGCATGACATTGCTGTTGGTGCGGATGAGCATTTGCTTGATGCCGCACTGAATGCTGGCTTGGATCTGCCTTTTTCTTGCAAAGCCGGTGTTTGCTGCACTTGCCGTTGCAAGGTGGTAGACGGCAGTGCCACGATGGACAAGAACTACACGCTGGAGGCTGACGAGGTGGCTCAGGGCTACGTGCTGAGCTGCCAGGCGCGCGCCGCAACGCAAAAGCTGGTACTCAGTTTCGACCACCGTTGAACATCGGCCACCGCCAATATCCGGCCAAACGCGCTGGAACCGTGCGAAACAAGTCGGGAGTCTGATCCGTCCTGAATTAGGTTGACGCCTGGGACGGTAAATCAGACCGGCGTTAGCCTGCTTCAGTTCCACTGGCAGAGCCTCGATCTGCTGCTCGGGTGTTAGCAGCGTGGGAGTCTTGTCTCGGGGTGTACTTCCGTCCTTCTATGAGTGGATTTTTGTCACATTTAATTGGAGAGTTTCGAACTACGGAGGCGGTTGGGGCTATGGATGTACTGGGCGGAAGGCAGCGTACCCGTTTGCAGCGTCAGCGCTCGTTGGAAGCCTCAGCCTTTAATGACTGCTCCGAATCTCTGGACTAAACCGCTCGCGCGGTAGTCCCCGAGCACGGATTGTTGGTTGGCGGCGCAGGCACTCCTGGTGATGTTGTGAGGCGAGGCAATTGGCCTTGTTCACGACAGGACCAGCGACATGAATGCATCCCGACAGCCCATCTCGCGTTTACGGCTGAGCATGCTTGAAAACATGCGTATGCCCAGGATCGTGCCCAGATCCCAGACAGGGTCTATCCGCGCCGTGCGCCGGGTTACCGCCTATCAGGGACGGCCTCCGGACACATTCGAGCGTGCCTGTTCCCAAGGCGGTCTTTCGGGCAGTGCGTTTTGTCTTAAGCGAACTGAAGAAGTTCTACATGGCCGAGTTGTCTCGCACGTCACCAGCGCAACTCACGCTGCAAGTGAGCACTGGTGTAAGAACCAGCCCTCGGCCGTCCGTATGTAGGTAAAGTTCGCCACCCGCTTCTGGTTCGATGATTCCGCCTGGAATTGACTGGCCAGCAAGTTGTCGGCCGCACCACAGCGTTCGCCCCGGTCTTTGGGCAATCCTCATATTCCGGGTCTGGCGCGCAGCGCTTGCTTACGCGCCACAAAAGTCGAGCCGACACTCCGCGCTACGTCACCAGTTTCACCGCTTCAAGCTTGAACTCGGGACTGAACTTCCTTTTCGTGACCATCTGCCACTTGCTGTTTCATTTGCCACCTCAACAAGGTGTCATCGAAACCGGCAGCAGCCTATTTGTTCAAAAGAACAGCATTGTTGAGCACAAAGATGACGAGAAGTGTATGCAAAATATTATAATAAAAATTATTTTTAGACAAATATAAAAATCAAAAGAATTATAAAAATCATTTAAAATCAATACAAATAATAAAAACGCCTTCATCAAGGGTTTTTACTTATGATTGCTAGATGAACTTTTGTATACAGTCCTGCGTACATGCTTACGCCAGACTTACTTATGAATGGTGTTTTGTATGTGAAAGCTCGCGTTCAACCATCGAAAGGCTAAAAATGAAATCAAAAGAGCAGAGTCTCTCCAATGAGGGTAAGCCAACACGTCCCCCCAGTTTGCAACTCAGTGAAAAGTTGTATAACGAGGATATCGCGCCAGTAAAGGATCAAAATTGGGGAGTCTATAACTTATTCGCGATGTGGATGTCTAACGTCCACAGCGTTGCAGGCTATGTATTTGCTGCAAGTTTGTTTACATTGGGTTTAGGCGGTTTTCAGGTATTTTCAGCATTGATTGTTGGAATTATGCTGATTTATTATTTTACTAATATGGCGGGTGCGGCCGGGCAAAAGTACGGAATTGCCTTTGCTGCATTCTGTAGACCAAGTTTTGGTGTGTTTGGTGCCAACATTCCCAGCATGATAAAGGCGTGCACTGCGACTTGCTGGTATGGCATACAAACATGGGTTGCATCAACAGCACTTGTTGTCGTTTCTCTTAGATTGCTTCCGGAAACGGCTGCGTTGAATGGAGACAACCTGTTTGGAATGACAACACTAGGTTGGATTTGCTTCCTGATAATGTGGTTTTCACAGCTGGCTGTTTTCTACTATGGTTGGGAAGCAATCAGAAAATTTACCGATATGGCCGGTCCGGCAATCTATGTGGTGATGTTCATACTCGCAGGTTGGATCGTTTGGAAGGCCGGTGGTGCTGAATATATTGACTTCTCACTGGGTTCTAAGAAATTGACGGGTGCTGACGCCGTTGCTGCTTGGTTTAGTGCTGTGGCATTCACCGTTGCTTGGTTTGCTGGAACAACCCTTAACTTTGCCGACTTTTCAAGGTTCATGAAGTCGCCGAAGGCGATGAGACAAGCAAATTTTCTCGGGCTTCCGATAAACTTTGCGTTGTTTGCTCTGGTTGCTGTTGTTACGACGTCTGGCGGTCTAAAGGTCTTTGGTGAATTGATTACTGATCCGGTTCATCTGGTTGCGAAGATTGATAACGTTGCCGCCATAATGCTGGGTGCACTCACCTTCATGACGGCCACGATTGCAACAAATATTGTTGCTAACTTCGTCTCCGCATCCATGGATCTCACGAACCTTGCGCCCAAGTATTTGAATTTCCGACGCGCAGGGTTGTTGGCTTCTGTTGTTTCCGTTCTGGTGATGCCCTGGAAGTTGTATGGCGATCCGGTCATGATTCAATACACCTTGGGTACCTTGGGGGGATTCATTGGGCCAATCTTTGGAATTATTATGTGCGACTACTTTGTCGTCAGGAACAAAGTGATCGACCTGGATCATTTGTATACAGAAGACAAGAATGGTAAGTACTGGTATTCTGGTGGGTTCAACGTCCGTGCAATTGCGGCGCTTGTCTTTGCCGGTGTTTTCTCTTTGCTCATATCTCAATTGCCTGCGTTTAAGTCGCTTGCGTCTTACTCGTGGTTCTTTGGTGCCGCGGCTGGCGCAGTATTCCATTTTGTTTTGAGCGGAAATCGCGTCGTAATGGATGCTAGAGTCGCTAAGGCAGCGGGATATTAATGCTGGGGGGAGGGTGTTTTATGATGCCCTCTCATTTCTTTGGAAAACGAATCTGGAATATTGTATGGGGTCGATATTTTCAAGCGTTGATCTGATGGATATGGCTCTGGCTGAGGCTAGGGCTGGTGTCGATGAAGGTGGAATGCCGTTTGGGTCGGTTTTGTTCTTGGATGGAGCCGTGGTTTCTCGGGCGCATAATCGACAGTTGCAAGATGCTGATTATTTTGCGCATGCTGAAATGGAGTGTTTGAAGAAATACATAAATATTGGAGGTGGAAGAGTTGATGGCGCCGTACTGGTAGCGACTGAGGCGCCATGCCCGATGTGCGCCGGTGCGGCAGTGATACTGGGAATAAGGAAATTTGTCATTGGTGAGAGCTATCACTATCAAGGTGCTCTGGATTGGTTGATGACGCAAGAAGTGGAAGTTGAGGTTCTGGATCACAAGGGATGCATTGATTTGGTTTCGGAGTTTAGAATTAACCATGCTGATCGCTGGGCGAAATTCAGTGCCGGTTGAGTGATCGCGTAATACCAAGACTGGTATAGAAGGCGTGAATGCCCAGTTTGACATCCATAATTTTCTGAAAAGCGGTTTGGCCTGACTCATCGTCAGCACCACCAGGAAAGCCCAAGTGATTCATTGCTTGGGCTTTTTCTTGGTCTGTTGGCTTCAACCGCCTCTTGCAGGTGAGGCGATCAGAAAGTCAAACGCCTCCGTCAGCAGCAGTGTCGCGCCTTCTCGCGTGTAGGTGCACCGTCTCGCTGGCCGACTCGCCGGGTGATTGAGTGGCCCTTGTGCGAGGCCATTCGAGTGGCTATTCAGGGTCTCTGGATGCGTCAGCCCAAACTCCAGTGGGCTGCGCTGCAGGTCAGGCAGTTGAAATAGCAGTTCGCCCAGTGGCCGCTCCCCCAACGCTGACAGGTCATGCCAGGGGTTGCCTGGGCCCCAATGCGGGATGACAGTCCGGGCATGTACCAGCAACTGTTCGCTGGCATGCAGTCGCACTTCTCGCACCCAGCACGTGCTGTTGGGTTGCAGCCCTAGCCGAAGACATTCTTCTGGGTATGGTGTGTCCCGCCCCTCGCTGGCTACCCGCACACGAGTGCCGGGCCAGCGATGTTTCAGGCGCGCGGTGATGGACCCAGGCTCCAGCAGCCAACTCTGGGCTTCGACCGAGGGGGCCACATTTTCAATCTGGTCTTCGAGGACCCATTGTGTACTTGCATTCATCGTCAGTTGCGAATGGTAGTCGCCCCGGCGCCTGTCTTTGGCGTCGGGCTGCAGCACTGCAGGGTTGCCAATTTTTTCCGTCAACGGTAAAATAATAAGTACACTTATGACGTGTATACACTATTTGTTGTGCTAGCAACCCCTTAGGAGTCCATTTCCATGCGTACCGAACTTAAACTGGCTGTGTTGGCCGCTGCCGTGGCCCTGGCTGCCTGCGGCAAGAAGGAAGAAAACGCTGCGCCTGCGGATGCCGCAGCGGGCGATTCTCTGGTCGTGAAGATTGGCCACGTTGGCGCCACCAGCGGTGCGGTGGCCCACCTGGGCAAGGACAACGAGAACGGCGCCCGCCTGGCTGTGGAGGAACTGAACGCGGCTGGCGTGAAGATTGGCGACAAGACCGCCCGTTTTGAACTGCTGGCCGAAGACGATGCTGCCGACCCCAAGCAGGCTGTGGCCGCCGCGCAAAAGCTGGTGGATGCCAAGGTGAATGGTGTGGTGGGGCACCTCACGTCGGGGGCGACTCTGCCCGCTTCGGTGGTTTACAACGATGCCGGCATCCCGCAGATCACGCCTTCTTCCACGAACCCGAAATTCACGCGCCAGGGCTTTGCAGGCGCTTTCCGTCTGGTGGCTGACGACACCAAGCAAGGCGGCGCCATGGGCCGCTATGTGGTGCAGACCCTGCAGGCCAAGACGGTGGCCGTGATTGACGACCGTACGGCTTATGGCCAGGGCTTGGCGGAAGAGTTTGAAAAGTCGGCCAAGGCTGCGGGTGCCGAGGTGGTGGGGCGCGAGTTCACCAACGACAAGGCGACCGATTTCAACGCCATCCTGACCACCATCAAAGCCAAAAAGCCCGATGTGGTCTTCTTTGGCGGCATGGATGCTGTGGCTGGCCCGATGCTGCGCCAGATGAAGTCCCTGGGCTTTACCTCTAAGCTGGTGGGTGGCGATGGCCTGTGCACCGCAGAGATGATCACCCTGTCCGCCGACGCGCTGGGTGACGAGCAGGTGTTCTGTGTGGAGGCCGGTGGTGTGGACGGCGACGAAGTTGCAGCGAACGAGAAGTTCCGCGCCGACTTCAAGGCCAAATACGGTGTTGAAGTGCAAGCCTACGCTGGCTACGCTTATGACGGAGTGAAGCTGCTTGCTGCTGCCATGCAAGCCGCAGGCTCGGCCGAGCCGCAGCAGTATCTGCCTGCGCTCAAGGCTATCCAGTACCAGGGTGCGTCTGGCAAGGTGGCGTTTGACGAAAAAGGCGATCGCCAGAACGCTGCGCTGACGCTCTACACGTTCAAGGCTGGAAAGCGTGCCCAGCTGGCAGTGATTCGCTGAGCGCGCAAATTGAACTAGCGCTGCCTGTCATGGGTTGCAGCTGGAGCAATGTCTTGGCTCCGCTGCGGCCATGTCCGTCCGTTGCCTCAGGGATTTTTCTGGGCATCGCGTGCATGCCCACAACTCGCTGAGGTAAACGGCGGTGGGTTTGCCGCAATCAGAACAAGGCAGCCCAGGCTGCCGTTCTGTGATCCAGAAACCCGGTGCGTCGCAGGCGGGGCAGTGTGAGCGGAGACGCTGCAGCAGATCGTTGGCGGCCTGCTCAATGTGTTTCATTCGGCTGGGGTTGGCGAATGCCCGCAGGTCCATTTCAACAAAGACCTGGCCACGGCTTGACTGACCCCGGCATTCATCGAAACTCGCTCTCAGCTGTTCCCAGTGCGAGATGCCTTTGTGGATGCGCGGGTCTGTCTGGCCATCAGGGCGCAAGACGAGCAGGTGATCTGGGAACCCCTGGCGTGCGGCAAACGCCTGAACTTCTGTCCATTCGCCGCTGAGCAGGTGCTCACTGTTTGCCGGGCCCTGGGCCATACCGACGACCTCGATGCCGAGCGCGTCGTCTATCCACACCAGGATTTCGATATTCCATGGGAACATGCCTGTGAAGGGGTCTGGGCCGAAGCTGCCTTCGCTGGCCAGACCCAATGGCAGTCCAGATAGCTCCATGCCCTTGCGGGCCTTGAGCCGCGCTGCGGCAAGCTGTGTGCCTGGCCGGGCAACTTCGCCGGTGAACGTGCCCAGCGTGTCGGTATCAAACCCTTGCACGTGGGCGACGATACAGCCCAGGCCTGGTTCCAGCACCGGAGCCACCACACGCTCTTTACCGTGCTGAGTCAAAAATGCCACTTGGCGGTTGGCATAGGCAGTGGTTCGCGTCATCGCTCTTCCTTTACAAGCGTTGCGCGCCATTTTCCCCGCACCTTGATGATCGCGTTCGAACCCGGGTCATGATCAGAAACCTGGATGTTGCAGCCGCGTACGACATTGCGGTTGATACCACTGGCTCAGAGCGCGCAAAAGCTCCATACTGCGTGCATTGGGGTTGCAGATCTGATTCCCTGGCCAAGCAGATTTCTCATACGTGGTTCTGTCATGTCCTACCAGTTCTCCGCATCGCTTCTGGACTCCTTGGGAATAGCCATGTGCGTCTTCGATGCCGAAGACCGGGTGGTCGTTTGGAATGAATGCTTCCTGAAGTTCTTCCCTGAGCACGCAGACCGCATTCATGTGGGTGAGTCTTACGCTGACAATTTGCGGCGCTTCTATTCGCTGCGCCTGCCTGCCGAGGAGCGCGGGAATGTCGAACGCTACATTCGCGATGGCATCCGCCGACACCGTGAGCAGACCCGGGCTTACACATTCGTTCACCGTGGGCGAAAGCTGCGCGTGGCGGCCACCCCACAGCCCAACGGTGACCGGGTGCGGGTCTGGCTTGATCTGTCGAACAATGAAACGGGCCAGTTGGTGCCGGAGTTGAGCCGGGGAGAGGTTGGCCAAAGGGGGGGTAATCCCGTTCCTGAGACATTGCGCGTTTTTGAGCAGCTGACCGACGGCGTTGCCGTGCATGACGCCTCTGGGCAGATTGTTTTCGTCAACGACAGGTTCTTGGAGATGTACCGGTTGCGTGGCCCGGAGGATGCGTTTGGCAAGACGTTTGACGCACTGGTTGCCGAATGCTGGCAGCGCTGCCAGGACGAGGCCGAGTGCAGCCAGGCGCAGGACCACAACGCAGCGTTGCGCGACAGTCTGCAGTTCTCCAACGTCCCCTTTGAAATTGTGTTGCCGGGGCACCGCTGGGTTCGGGTCACGGTCAGCGCCACCAAGGGCGAGCAGGCTTGCAGCATTCACACCGACATCAGCCGGGAAAAGCGCACCGTGGCCGAAATGCGTCTGCTTACCGAGCAGTTGCGGCACGAGAGCCACCGCGATGCGCTTACCGGCTTGCTGAACCGGCGGGGGCTGATGCCGCTGCTACAGGAAGCTTCATCAAGCATGAGCGACCACAGTCTGCTTTTCATTGATCTGGATGGCTTCAAGGCCGTGAACGATCACGCAGGGCACGCCAAGGGCGACACAGTGCTGTGTCAGGTGGCATCCACGCTACAGGGGGCCGTTCGCAGTATCGACAGTGTTGCCCGCCTGGGGGGGGACGAGTTCGTCATATTGCTCAGAGGATGTGACGAAAAACAGGCGGTTGCGGTGGCGCAGAAGATTGTGGACGTGGTGGCCGCCAATGCATTTGTGGTGAGTGACCAGGCGTTTCCCATTGGGGCCAGCATAGGCGTCAGGACGTTCAGTGGTGCAGCCGACGACCCGGACGTACTGCTGCACGATGCGGACTCTGCGTGCTACCAGGCCAAGCGGCAGGGGCGGGGCCGGGTGGTGGTGTTTGGGGCGTCACATGGACCTTGAATTTGTAACTGTTGGTTACCTCCTGGTAGACAAGCTGGAAGCATTACTCGCAAAATGATTCGAGGTGACCCGCATACATCACGAACATATCGACCCACAGGCGGGTGCGCGGAGATGTCCGCGCGGTCTTGACCGTTGTCAGCGAGATACGCGATCCGCGAGGGGGATATGTCAACAGGTCCGGACGGTGAACAGGTCAACGTCAACACCCTGTTTCAACAAGCCGAAGCGCAATTGACTGGTCAGCCACAGGCGGCAAGGGCATTTTTGCGTGCGGGTTTTGCTGAACTGAAGGGTAACCCTGGCGTGGCGATGCCTGACGTGCAACCGCAGGTGCTTGCACGGTTGTGCGCGGTGGCACTGGCGGCGGGCATTGAGCCGGACGTAGTGCGGAAAGTCATTCGGCAGCACGGATTGACCGCGCCGGACGCAGCTGCCTCCTTGTACTGGCCGTGGCCGGTGCGGGTGCATACGCTGGGGCGCTTTGCGGTGTTTTGTGAAGACGAGCCCCTCACCTTTAACGGTAAATCACCCCGCAAGGCCTTGGAGTTGCTCCAGGCGCTGATTGCACATGGCGGACGCGAGGTGCACACCTCTGTGTTGATGCAGAGCTTGTGGCCGGAGGAAAGCAGCAGCAACCTGCGCAACCTGTTTGACAACACCTTGCACCGCTTGCGCAAGCTGCTGGGCCCGGCCAATGTGCTGCACGTGGCCAATGCCAAGCTCACCCTGGACCCCACTCTGTGCTGGGTGGACGCCTGGACCTTCAACCGCCTGACCGCGCCATGCGCGGCTGCCGTGTCCGACGGGGAACGCGGCCGCCCGGTGCTGGACGAGTCGGAAGCACGGGCCGCCTTGCGGCTGTACACGGGCCACTTTCTGCAGTCGGAGACCGAGGAACCCTGGTCTTTGCCCTACCGCGACCGGCTGCGCAACCGCTTTCACCGCCTGGTGCGCGCCCTGGGCGAACGTCTGGAGCAGACCCAGCAGTGGGAGGCCGCGGCTGAGGTGTACGAGCGCGGGCTGGAAATCGATAACCTGGCCGAGGCCTTCTATCAGCACCTCATGGCCTGCCATCAGCACATGGGCGAACACGCCGAGGCACTGTGCGTCTACCGCCGCTGCAAGGAGTTGCTGTCCATCGTGCTGGGGGTGGCGCCTTCGCCCCGCACCGAGAAGCTGCGGCAGGCTTCCCTGGCCGTGGCGCCCTGAACCGTCCGTCGCCCGGCCAGCCGGGCAAAGTGTCGATCTTTTCAATTTCTACGTGATCGCTAGGTACGCCCTGCCTAGCATGGCCTGCATTTCCGCGTCGCGGCGGTGGCGGCCTGCCTTTCCGTGCAAGCCCCCGCTGCGGCCGGCCAGTGGAGAGCAGCATGGAACCCCTAGGTCAGTCCCACAGGTCCGTCATTCAGAACAGGCGCCCGTTCATTCCTACGGCTTTGCAGCCCAGCAAGCTGTGGTCGCGATTGCAGGACAGCTATAGCCAGTGGCGCGACAAACGTGTGGCGGCGGTGCACGCGGCGGACCTGGACGCCCACGGCCGCCCAGCCGCGCGTGTGCGCATGCGAATGAGAAGCAGAGCGCGGCATGGCCAGGGTTTTGGCCTGGAGGCGGTGGAACCCCGGCTGCTGCTGTCGGCGGATCTGTCGTACACGGCGGCGGGTTCCGGGGACGTGACGTTACGCATGGACGAGGTGGACGGCGTGGAAACCGTGCGGCTCGTGGATTCGGCCGACAGTTCCATCATCTATGGGTCTGTGGCGCGCGCCGACATTGACGGCTCTTCGGGCTACGGGGTCCGCGTGGACTCCGCCGGGTTCGACCTGACGCTACGCATTGACGCGAGCGTGGAGTCGGCCAGCCTGGCAGGGGGCATACAGTTCGTGGGCGGCAGCGGGCAGGACACGCTGGCCGGCTCCAGCCTGGACAGTGTCTGGACGATCAGTGGCGAAGGCAGCGGCCAAGTGGGATCCGTGTCGTTCAGCGGGGTGGAGAACCTGCAGGGCGCCAGCGGCAACCAGGACACTTTTGTGCTGGGCGAAGCGGGCGGCTTGGCGGGCGTGATGGACGGCGGCGCGGGCGGCTTTGACACACTGGTGCTGGATGGTGGCCAGTTTTCGTCTGTGGTGTACACGGCCACCAGCGGCAGCGCGGGCACCATTGAGCGTGATGGGCAGCTGTTGAGCTACGACGGGCTGGAGCCGATCATCGACAACACCGTGGTGGCAGACCGGGTGATTGCCACCAGCGGCTTTGACGACGAAGCCACGCTGACCGACAACGGCGACGGCACGCTGACGCTGGCCTCAACGTCTTTCATTCCCACGTTCGAGTCGATCACCTTCGCCAAACCGACGAGCAGCCTGACTATCAACCTGGGCGCGGACATGGGCGTGCCCTTCCTGAGCGAGGACGTGCTGACGGTGGTGAGCCTGAACGCCGCTGGCATGGACCTGACAATCAATGGCGACGCTGGCCAGGACCGCGTGATCTTCAGCGGCCCGGTGACGGCGGGTGACATCGTGGTCAACGCCGAGCAGATCACCGTGAGCGGTACGGTGAATGCCGGTTTGCTGAACCTGACGGCGAGCGACACCGACGGCGGCGCCGTTGACGCAGATGGCGAGTACCTGGGTGGCATCTTCGAGGGTTTGTACATTGCCACGCCCGAGGCGGTGATCGACCTGACCGGCGCGACCATCAACGCCAGCGGGGCCGTGGTTCTGATGGCGACAGCCACCACCACTGTGTCTGCCAATCCTTCCACGCTGGGCTCCACGGTGGACGCCACGGTCATCAGGGTACTGCCCACGGCGAACATTGTGTTCAACAACACCACGCTGTCGGCAGCGAGCGTGGTGGCGGCCTCTGCCGTGAGCGCCACGGTGGCCTTCGAGGACGAGGCCGACGGAACCGACAGCGACACCTCGTCTGACGCGGCGGTGACGGTGCTGGTGTTGATCAGTGACGCGACGATGGGCGTGGAAGGGGCGAGCAGCCTGTCGGTGTCGGGCAGCGTGGCGCTGACGGCAGCGACGGTCTTGAACGTGGACAGCACCGCCGACGGTTCCGGCGGCACGGCGGGCGCCACCCTGGCCGTGACGGAGATTCAGGCCCACACGGCGGCCTACGTGTCGGGGACGGCCAGCATCGGAGACTTGGCAGGCGACAGCCCGGACACCATTACCGTGAGCGCGGCGTTGACCAGCACGGTGAATACCGAAGCCACGTCCACGGCAGGGGGCGCTGAAGCGAGTGTTGGCGGCGACAACCAGTCGGAAGAACGCCTGGACGATCCGAACAAGGACGGCAGCACGGGTGACCAGGCCCAGACCTCGGGTGGCTCCATCAACTTTGCCGGGGCGGTGGCCGTGACCGACTACCGCCCGGTGACCGAAGCCTACGTGAACACGGGTGGCAGTCTGCTGACGGCGGGTGCCCTGAACGTGAGTGCCATGGCCACCGAAAGCGTGAGCACGCGTGCCGACGGCTCCAACACCGGCGACAGTGGCACCGGCGTGGGTGTGGCCGTGGCCATAGGCGTGGTGGACAGCGAGGTGAGCGCTTACCTGGGTGGCGCGGCCACGCTGGATGCCAGCGCGGTGAGTGTGAGCGCCACGCTGGATGCCGACAACACCTACGAGGTGGAGGCGACTTCGGGGGCAGGTGACGGCACCCAGACCGGGGTGGCTGGTTCGCTGGCGGTGAACGTGGTGGACACCCTGGTGGCGGCCCGTGTGTTGAGCGGCGCAAGCCTGGATCTGACGGGCGCCAGCCTGAGCCTGAGCGCCACCTCTGCCACGAACGCCACCACCCACGCTGTGCCGCACGACAGTGGCGGCTCCAGTGACCTGGGCATAGGCGCTTCGGTGGCTGTGGCGGTGATCGACAACGTGACCGAAGCGGCCATCCAGAGCAATGCCGACGTGGCCAATGCCGACGACGTGACCCTGGTGGCCAGCGGCAGCCATGTGTCCGACACGCTGGCCGAGGCGGGCGGCGAGGGCAGCACTGGTCTGGGCGGGGCGTTCGCCATTGACGTGATCGACAACATCACCAGCGCCACGCTGGGCAGCGACGTGGACGAGCTGAGCATCAGCGGCAACTTCAGCGCGCTGGCCAGCCACCATGGGGTGTCCACCACCACGGCCAGCGGCACTGCGCTGGGTAGCGACACCGCGGTGGGCGCAACTCTTGCGCTGTCCTTTGTGGACAACCGGGCCACGGCCAGCACCAGCCGCAGTCTGCGCGCCGACGGGTCGGTGAGCTTCGGGGCGCACGCAGATGGCAGCAGCACCGCAACGGCCACGGCATCTGCCGCAGGTGCCGACACGGATGACGAGGGCACCAACGGCAACGCCAGCGCCGACGACCAGGTGGGCGAACAGACCAGCCTGGCCAACAGCAAGTCGGGCGACGGCGATGCGGTGGGCCAGTCTGCCGACGACGGCAGCGGCAGTGGAGGCGCCGTGGGCGTGGCCGCAGCCCTGGCAGTGAACGTGTCCAGCGCGGTGGCGCAGGCCCTTGTGGGCGCGGGCACCACGGTGGTGGCGAACGACGACGGCGTGGGCGGTGGCAACCTGAGCCTGGCCGCCACCAACAACATGGACGCCGAGGCCGTGGCCGATGGCTCTGCCGCTGAAGGCAGCATTGAGACCGCCGTGGGCGTGGCGGTGGCCATCAATGTGGCCGACATGGACAACGAGGCACTGGTGCTGGGCACCGCCGACGTGACCGCGCAGGGCCTGGGGGCCAGCGCCAGCATGAAGGACGTGGGCGGCAATACCAAGCACAAGTTTGGGGCCAAGGCCACGTCTGGCGCCAGCGGCACCGACACCGGCGTGGCGGGTTCGTTCGCCCTGAACGTGTCCAACGCCAAGACAGAGGCTGCGTTGCGTGACGGCAGCCAGACCGATGCCGGCACGGGCGACGTGAGCCTGACCACCGCCAGCACCACCGAAACCGATGTGCAGGCCACGGCCAACGCCGTGGGTGGCAGTACCGGGGTGGGCGCGTCCATCGCGGTGAACGTGGTGGACAACACCACCGAGTCGCAGATAGAGAACAACGCCATCCTGAACGGCGGCGACGATGTGACGCTGAGCGCCACCGGCAGCCACACCACGACCACGCTGGCTTCGTCCGGCGCCGAGGCGGGCGATGGCACCGGGGTGGGTGGCTCGTTCGCCATCACCGTGGCAGACAACCTTACCCAAGCCACCGTGGGCACGGGCACGGGGCTGAACATTAGCGGCAACTTCAGCGCCACCGCCACGCACCATGGGCTGACCGCCACCACGGCCAACGGTGATGCCCTGGGCAGCAGCACGGCGGTGGGCGCGGCCATTGCGTTGAGCTTCGTGGACGACAAGGCCCTGGCCAGCACGCTGCGCGACATTAATGCCGACGGCTCGGTGAGCCTGGCCGCCTTTGCCGACGGCAGCAGTACGGCCACGGCCACGGCTTCGGCAGCGGGCGCCAGCAAAGAAGAAGACACCGACGGTAACGGCAACAACACCGATGACACAGCCGACAAGCAGGTGGCCAAGCAAACGACGCTGGCCAACGACAAGTCGGGCGACAGCGATGCGGCGGGCCAGCAAGCGGACGACGGCAGCGGCGGCTCGGTGGGCGTGGCGGCGGCACTGGCGCTGAACGTGGCCAGTGCCACGGCCGAGGCCTCCATCCTGGGGGCGAACACCGACATCGTGGCCGATGCCGATGACAGCGGCGTGGGCGCCGTGACGCTGAGCGCCACCAACAACATGGACGCCGAGGCCATTGCCGACGGCTCCGCCGCCGAAGGCAGCATCGAGACGGCGGTGGGCGTGGCCGTGGCCATCAACGTGGCCGACATGGACAACGTGGCGCTGATCGGTACCGGCGCATTTGTGTCTGCTCAGGGAATCACCGCCACCGCCAACATGAAGAACGTGGGGGGCAACACCAAGCACAAGTTTGGCGCCAAGGCCACGTCGGGGGCCAGCGGCACCGACACGGGCGTGGCGGGGTCGTTTGCGTTGAATGTGTCCAATGCGCACACCGAAGCTGCCCTCAAGGGCACCAGCGAAACGCAGGCAGGCGATGGCGACGTGACGCTGACAGCGGCCAGCACCATGGAAACCGATGTGCAGGCCACAGCCAATGCCGATGGCGGCAGCACGGGAGTGGGTGTGTCCATTGCCGTGAACGTGGCAGACAGCACCACCGAGGCGCAGCTTGAAAACAGCGCCATCCTGACGGGCGGTGACGACGTGACACTGAGTGCCACCGGCAGCCACACCACCACCACGCTGGCCTCGTCCGGCGCTGCGGCGGGTGACGGCACGGGAGTGGGCGGCTCATTTGCGATCACCGTGGCCGACAACCGCACCGAGGCCAGCCTGGGCACAGGCACGGGGCTGAACATTGACGGCAGCTTCAGCGCCACGGCCACGCACCACGGCAGCACCGGCACCACGGCCAAGGGCGACGCCCTGGGCTCGACGGCGGTGGGCGCGGCCATTGCGCTGGCCTTTGTGACCGACGAGGCTTACGCGGGTACGCAGCGCAACTTGGTGGCCGACGGCAGCATTGCCTTTGGCGCCCATGCGGATGGCAAGAGCACGGCGGACGCACTGGCGTCGGCAGCCGGTGCCGAGAAGGACGATGACGGCGATGGTAACGACACCAACGACGACGCCAACAAGCAGGTAGGCAAGCAGACCGATCTGGCGGACGACAAGTCTGGCCGCACCAATGAGCAGGGCACCGAACGCACCAGCGCCAACAGCAGCAGCGGCGATGTGAGCGTGGCCGCCGCCATTGCGTTGAACGTGGCCGAGTCCACGGCGCAGGCCATCGTCGCGCCCAACCTGACCATCACCGCCGACGCGGACAACAACAACGCGGGCACGGGCACGCTGTCGCTGCAGGCGTCCAACAACATGGACGCCACTACCAGTGCCGACGGCAAGGCCAAGACCAGCAGCGGAGGCACCGCCGTGGGCGTGGCGGTGGCCATCAACGTGGCCGACATGACCAATGAAGCCTTGATCGGCACGGGCAGCGTCATCACCGCTGATGGCCTGACGCTGCGCGCCACCATGAAGGATGTGGCCGGTGACACGCCGGACACCCACCGCTTTGCCGCCACGGCCCTGTCGGGCGCCAGCGGAGGCGATGTGGGCGTGGCAGGCTCGGTGGCCATCAACGTGGCCACGGCCAACACCACGGCCCGGGTCAGCAGCGGTGCCAGTGTGATCCTGTCGGCAGGCGACGTGACGGTGGAGGCAGTGAGCCGCACCGAGGACACGGTGTCTGCCAAGGCAGCCGCCGCAGGCACCGGGGATGCCGGTGTGGGGGCGTCGATAGCGGTGAACATTGCGCTGGCCGACACCATTGCCGAATTCCAGAACGGTAGCAGCGTGAGTGGCAGCGCCGACGACTTTGACGTGAAGGCCACGCACAACGGCAGCGTGACGAGCACGGCCGAGGCGGGCGCGGCAGGCAGCACCGCCGTGGGTGGCGGCATTGCCGTGACCGTGGCCGAGAGCGACACCACGGCACGCGCGGGCAGCGGTGGTGGCGGCACCATCACACTCACCGGCGGCCTGGAGGTGGAGGCCACACACACGGACACGGTTTACACGCTCTCCAACGGCGAGGCCGCTGGTTCGGGTGTGGGTGTGGGTGTGTCGGTATCCATCAACATCCTGGTGGACAAGACCACGGCCGAGGTGGGCCGCAGCTTCAGCGGGGCCGACTTCATCGACGTGCTGGCCACGTCCACCATCGACGCCAAGGCCGAGTCCAAGGCCAGCGCCAAGGGCGGCAGCAGCAAGAAGGCCGATGGGGTGAGTGACTCCAACAACGCCGACCAGGAGTCGGCCGAACAGAGCAGCTTTGCCACCGGCAAGGGCGGCAGCGGTGCCACCCCGCAAAACACCACCAGCGCAGGCAGCAACCTGAATACCGCGAACAGCAACAGCACCAGCCAGTCGAGCAACGGCACCGGCAGCAACAACGTGAAGGTGGCCGCCACGGTGGCGGTGAACTTCATGGACGCCGACAACCAGGCCATCGTCGGGCCGAACGTGACGCTGGGCTCCACGGGCGACGCGCACGTGGGCGCGATTGCGCAGTTCGACGGGCGGGCCCTGGCCACGGCCACTTCCACCGACATCAATTCCGACACCGGCGTGGCCGGTGCCGTGGCCGTCAATATCGGCCTGGCAGACAACCTGGCCCGCGTGGGCAGCAACAGCAGCATCACCGCCGACAGCGTGACGGTGCGCGCCATACAGCCCGACAGCGCGGTGAACACCTGGCAGGCGCGCGCGCTGGCGGGGGCTGTGTCGTCGGGGGACGGCATCGGCGGTTCGATCTCGGTGAACTACCTGGACGTGACCACCCTGGCCGACGTGCAGACCGGTGCGACGTTGACCGGCACGCAAGGCGACGTGACCGTGGCGGCGCAGAGCCACAACGAACTGCAGAACGTGGCGGGCGGCGCGGGCTTGTCGATTGGCGACTCGGGCACGGGCGTGGGCGTGGCGGTGGCGGTGAACGTGCTGGTCAACCCGAACGATGACTCGGTGACCGACCCGCAGGGCCTGTACACCGGCGCACGCGTGGGCGCGGACGCCACACTGGAGTCGCAGACGGGCAGCGTCAGCGTCACCGCGGACGCCAGCCTGGTGCCGATCACCGAAGAACTGCTGGCTGGCGTGGAGATTGCCGTGACCAGCGCGGCGGCAGGTATTGCTGCCAGCAGCGGCGGGGCGGCCGTGGGTGGTTCGGCTTCGGTCAACGTGATCCACATGAAGACCGAAGCGGTGGTGGGCGCAGGCGCCACGCTGGATGCGCAGCAGGACGTGACCGTGTCGGCCGTGGACGTGATGCACCTGTTCACCTTTGCGGGCGGGCTGGGCGTCAGCGGTTCGGGCAACGCGGGCGTGGGCATTGGCATAGACGTGGGTGTGCTGTTCCGCACCACCCAGGCCACCATCGGGGCCGACGCGTCCCTGACTGCGACCGCCGGCGACATTCTGGTGAAGGCCGACAGCGATGACGACATCACTTCGCTGGCGGCGAGCTTTGGCGTGGCAGGCAGCGGTGTGGCGATTGCGGGTTCGGTGGGGGTGCAGGTGCTGGACACAGATACCCGTGCCGTGGTGGCCAACGGCGCCAACAGCAGCGATGGCGCATCGTTGCAGGCGGGCGGTGACGTGACGGTGACGGCCGATAGCGACCTGAACGCGCTGATGATTGCTGGCGCCGTGGGCGTGGGCAGCGACGTGGGCCTGGGCCTGGCCAGCACGGTGCTGGTTCACCTGGACACGGTGGAGGCCCGCGTGGGCGATCATGCCTTCGTCGAGGCGGCGGGCGATGCGGGCGTGAGCGTGAGCGCCACGTCGGACGAACAGATCCTGGCGCTTTCGGCAGCGGCGGGCGTGGCGAGCACCGCTGGCATTGCCGTGGTGCCCACCATTGTGGTGCTGGAAGAAGACACCTCGGCCACCATTGGCCGCAGCGCCACGGTCAACGCGCGCAACAACGATGTGTTGAGCGACCCCGATCTGTTCGTGCACGCCGAGGCGAACACAGACATCATCTCGGTGGCCGGTTCACTGGCCATTGGCGGCACGGCGGGTGTGGGTGTGGGGGCGGATGTACTGACCCTGACCAAGAACACCACCGCCGCCATCGACTCCAACGTCACGGCCAACGTGGACGGCGACATTGGCGTGGACGCCGATGCGACCGAGGACATCACCTCGGTGGCTGCGGGCGTGGCGGTGGGCGGCACGGCAGGCGTGGGCGCCAACGCGGGTGTGCATGTGCTCACCATCAACACCCGCGCCTTCATCGGCGACGACCCGACCGATGGCGTTGCCAGTGCTGGCGCGGGCCACGTCCATGCGGGTGGGGCCATCCGGGTGCAGGCCGACGACACCACCGAGGTGGACAAGTTCGTGGCCACGCTGGCAGTGGGCGGCTCGGCGGGCGTGGGTGCAGCGGCCACGGTGACGGTGGTCAACAAGACCACCGAGGCCTTCGTGGGCGCGGGCGCCCGCGTGACGGCCGACGGGCGCACCCCCGGTTTGCTGGCAGCCACTGGGGCGTTCAATGCCAGCTATGGCGGCAGCGCCGCCGTGGGGGCCAGTGGCATAGAGTCGAGTACGGCCGACGACGCCAACTTTGGTGACCTGCAGAACGCGGGTGAAGTGGGCACACCTGATGTGGACGCCGTGGATTACGACAGCTCGGGCGGCGCCGAGGCCGACCCGAAGAGCCGCGCGCAGCGGGTGCTGGGCGGCGGCAGCTCCACGGTGCGGGGCCTGTCGGTGGCAGCCACCAATCGCGACGACATCGAGACCTACGCGGCGGCCATCGGTGGCGGCACCGTTGGTGTGGCGGTGTCGGCGGCGGTCAACGTCATCAACACCGACACGCTGGCCTACATTGGCGACAACGCCCTGGTCAACACCGACCAGAGCAACGCCAGCGACGCGCAGACCGTGAACGTGGCAGCGGTGAACGATTTCCACCACGTGGCCTTGGCCGCTGGCGCGGGTTTTGGGGTGGTGGGCGTATCGCCCGGTGTGGATGTGACGGTACTCAACGGTAACCACAAGGCGTCGATCGGGGCCGGGGCCACCGTGAAGGCGAAGGACGACGTGAGCGTGACGGCCTCGTCCAGCGACGACGTGCTGCTGGTGGGGCTGGGCATTGCCGCAGGCGCAGTGGGTGTGGGCGGCGGGGTGAGTGTGCTGTCACTGACCAACATCACGCATGCGTCCATTGCCGGTAACGTGACTGCAGGCAGCGATGTGAATGTGCGTGCCGTGGATGACACCGATGTGCTGGTGGTGGCCGGTGCGGCGGCTGGCGGCGTGGTGGGTGTGGGCGCGTCGGTGGGCGTGCTCGTTATCAACAAGGACACCCAGGCCTTCGTGGACACCGGTGCCAGCGTGAACGCGCTGGGCGCTGGCACGCCCGACGTGGCCGGTGTGCTCACGGGCGTCATCAACGAGGGCAGCGACATCGACACGATGGCCAAGGCCACGCGCAGCGGCCTGATCGTGCAGGCGGAGTCCAGCGAGGACATCATGCACGTGGTGGTGGCAGCGGGCGTGGGCTTTGTCGGGGTGTCCGGGGCGGTGGCGGTCAGCGTGATCGACTCCGACACGGTGGCCTGGATAGGCGGCGCCCAGATCAACCAGACCAACAGCAATGCAGGTGCCGACGACGACCAGGGTGTCTACGTGGGCGCGGCCAATTCGCTGAACGTTGACACGCTGGTCACCGGCATTGCAGGCGGCTTCGTGGGTGTGGGCGGCGCGGTGAACGTGGGCGTGGTGAAGAACGACGTGAACGCGCAGATCCTGGGCGGTGCGAACATCCGCGTGGCCAACGACGTGGAGGTCAATGCGCTGGGCGTCAAGGACATCGACGACATCGTGATCAGCGGCGCCGGTGGCGTGGTGGGCGTGGCTGCTTCGGTGTCGGTGTGGTCGGTGGGCACGGAGTTGGACCGCAGCTACAAGAACGGCGAGGACGCCAGCGGCGACGCGCTGACGCGCGAGTTCGAGGAAGTGCAGTTCGACCCGAACGCGGCAGGCGTGATCGACGCCGACGAGGATTCGATCAGCCTGGGCAGCACCTACGGCCTTTCCAATGGTGACCAGATCACCTACCACAAGGACAGCGGCGGCTTGGCCAACTTCGGTCTCACCGACGGCCAGACCTATTACGTCAAGCTGCTGGGCAACGGCCGCATGTCGCTGCACACCAGCAACACGCTGAGCGATGCGAGCCGGGTGAACCTGATCGAGCCGCCCGCCGACGCGGGCAATGAACATACCTTTACTGGCAGCTTCAGCGATTCGGCCGAGGCCGACGCCGCGCGCCAGGGCCAGAACGCCTCGGGCGCGGTGGGGGCCAGCCTGGACAGCTTCAGTGCCGACATGGACGCCGATACCGGCGACGGCAACGAAAGCAGCGACGAACGGCTGGTCAACGTGACCAACGCGGGATCGAGCGCCACCACCACGAATGGGCCTTCCGCATCGTCAGTTACCGACGCACTGGGCGAACTGAACGTGACCGCAGGGACCTCCGCCACCATTGCGGCAGGTGTCACCATCAACGCGGGCGGCGATGTGCGCGTGCAGGCCGAGGAGGATCTGGAGTTCAATGCCACGCTGGGCAGCGTGGGCGTGGGCGCGGTGGGTGTGGGCGCGGCCATCGGTGTGTTCTCCATCACGTCCAACGTCACGGCCAGCGCTGGCGGCACGCTTACCGCTGGGGGTGACGTGGAGATTGCCTCCGGCCTGGACGAGGACATCGACGTGATGTCCGTGGCGGGATCGGCCGGCCTGATTGCCCTGGGCGGCGCGGTGGTGGTGCTCAACAACCACAGCACCAACCATGCCTTGCTGCTGGGCAGCGCCAGCGTGGACGGCGCCAACCGGCTGGAGGTCTCCGCTGTCACCGATCAGGACATCACCGCCGAGACCGCAGGGGCTGCCGCAGGCCTGGTGGGCGTCGGTGCATCGGTCATCCGCGTGCAGGTGGGTGACGGGAACTCGAACACGCCCGAGACGAGGGCCAACATCGGCGCCAACGCCCAGGTCGGGCAGATCACGCCGGTGGGCAGCGTGGCGGTGCAGGCGTCTTCCACGCTGGACGTGGGAGCGGACACCTATGCCATTGCGGGCGGGCTGGTGGGCGTGGGTGTGAACCTGGCCTTCATCGACGCGCACCATGATGTGGAGGCATCCGTCAGCGCGGGTGCCGATATAGCCGCCAGCGGCGAGGTCTTGGTGGAGGCACTCACCAGCCTTGCGGGCGACGCCAACGTGTTCTCCTACACCTTCGGTGCGCTGGCCTTTGGCACGAGCCTGGTGAAGGTGCGCATGAGCCCGCACGTCACTGCCAAGGAAGAGGGCGATGTGGAGGCGGGCAGCCTGACGGTGCGCGCGGCCCACAACTTTGATGGAGAGACTGCACTCAACCGCACGGTGAGCGCCTATGCGCAGGCGTCTGGCGGCGGGCTGGTGTCTGGCCAGGGCGCGGCGCCCGACGTGGAGACCAACGCCGTGGTGGTGGCCGAGATCACCGGCGGCAGCCAACTGACGCTGACTGGCGACCTGAGCATCCAGGCGCGTTCTTCCAACCAGGCGCTGGCCGATACCGAGGTCGATTCCTTCGGGGCGGCAGGCATCGGCATCACCGTGGCCAAGGCCACGGCCAGCGGCAGCACCCGTGCCACGCTGGGCACCAATGTCACCTCCGGCCGCGACGTGGAGGTGCGCGCCCGCTCGGCCAACAGCGCCACGGCCCGTGCGGAGGCTGCTGGCGGCGGCGTGCTGGTGGGCTTCGTCAGCAACTACGCCAAGGCTGCGGCAAGCCCCACGGTGACCGCCGAGATCCTGGACAACCTCACATTGGCAGGTGTGCGTGACGTGGATGTGGTGGCCGACGCCAACACCGAAGCCGACTCACGCGTGGTTGGCGTCGCCGTCGGCGGCTTGGTGGGCGCCGGGGACTCCGACGCCAACACCGAAGCCAACGCCACGGCCACCGCTCGCATCGGCGCAGGCACGCTCATCAGCGCCACGGGCAACATCGTGGTCAGCGCCACGGCTGCCCCCATAGACGTGGACCCAGCGGACTACAGCATCCAGGACGCAGACGGCGTGGCCAACACGGTCACCGTCAACCGCCACGGGCTGAGCACTGGCGACACCGTGGAGTACTTTGCCAACGGCAACCTCAACGTGATTGCCGGGTTGGAGGGCACCAGCCCCGACGAGCAGTTCGACGAAAACGGCAACCTGCAGATCGTGCAGGTCAACCGTGTGTACAACGTCATCAACGTGTACGACGGCGCCGGGCACATTGAAGAAGACCTGCTGTATTTCGGCTCGGTGTTCGACGCCGCCGCCGTGGACAGCCTGACCGACACCATCACCTTCAACGGCGCGCACAACCTGGAAAGCGGCGACGCCGTGCGCTACTACCGCGACGAAGGCGAGACCACCCTGGTCGGCGGCCTGAGCGAATCGGGGCTGTACTACGTGCTCAAGGTGGACGACCGCCGCATCAAGCTGGTGGACACCCACGACAAGGCGGTCAACCCCGGCGACTACTTCGACGACTTCGACCCCACCGACGTGGCAGGCAGCGTCATCACCATCGAAGACCACGGCTACACCAATGGCACGGCGGTGACCTACGATGCCCCCGACCCCACCACCTTTGCCGGTCTGCAGGTGGACGTGTCGGTAGGCGGCACGCGTGACGATGGTTCCGTCATCCTCAACGACGCGCCCAGCGCCAACAACATCCACTTCGTGGACGAGAACCTGCATTCCGCCGCCCACGGCTTCACCGATGGCGAGCAGGTCTATTACTCGGTGCAGGCGGTGGAAGGCGGGATTACCCCCATCGGCGGTCTGGACAACGGTGAAATCTACCGCGTCAAGGTCATCGACAGCTACACCATCCAGCTCAAGAACAGCGACCAGATCACCGAGCAGGTGCGCTTCGTGCTCGACAACGGCACCCAGCGCATCATCCGCACCGACGGTCTGGACTGGGAGGACAATGGCTTTGGTGTTGGCGTGAAGCTGGTGGTCACTGGCAGTGGCAGCAACAACGGCACCTACACCATCACGGGGGTCAGCGGCGCCACACTCACCGTGGCCAGTTCCCCTGACTTCGCCGCCACACGCGTCAACGACGTGTTCGACTTCATCGACGGTGGCGCGGGCGACGATGCCATTTACTGGGACGACGGCAACTGGGCTGACGAAGGCTTCACTGCCGGGATGCTGGTCACCATCTCCAATGCCGACGTCGGCGGCAACAACAAGTCGGTCACGATTTCCAGCGTCAGCGGCAAGTACCTTTACTTTGCCACCGGCACGTTCACGGCAGACAACGACGACTTCGCCACCGTGGACCGCGCGGCACAGACCAAGACCTTCGACAGCGAAGTCATCGCCCTGAGCTTTGACAAGACGTTCGACCGCAACGCCAACCCGCCCGTCACGCCCGATGAGGACATCCACAGCCTGATACGGGTGGCAGACCGTGCCATTGGCAACCTGGTGGACGGCCGCACCTATTACGTGACGAACGCCACGGAAGACACCTTCCAGCTGGCCGACACCTACACCGACGCGTTGGCCGGCACAGCCAAGACGCTGGTGCCCACCGGCCTCGCAGGCCCCTATGCCAACCACCGCATCGGTGCGCTGGCGGTGGACCTGACTGCCGCTGCCACCAGCGGCCAGCAGTTGCGCATCGACATTGGCGATGGCGTGACCAGCGTAGCGGCAGGGCAGGCGCTGTTGGGCCCGGGCGGCGTGTCGCTGGCAGAGATCGCGCCGCAATCCGCCGATGGCGTGTCCTCGGTCTATTCCAAGGGTTCGGGCGGCGGGTTCATCGGCATCGGCTTCAACCGTGCGCTGATGACCAACAACGCCACGGCCAACGCCAGCATCGCATCGGCCTTCCTCACCACCACCGGCAACGTGACGGTGGAAAGCCTGGCCCGCACCAATTCCACGGCGTACGCCACCAACGGCACGGGCGGTTTCGTTGCCGTGGGCGACGCCACGGCCAGCATCACCCAGGCTGTCAGCAGCACCGCTTCCATCGACGCCAACAGCCGCGTCGTGGCCGGTGGCGACCTGACGGTGGCGGCCGAGAGCGACTTCAACGCCAGCGCCTCCAGCCGCTCCAGCACGGGCGGCGCGGTGGGGTTGGCCGATGCCAACAGCTCGGTCACCTTGACGCTGAACACCCAGGCGCTGATCGGCGAGAACGCCGTGGTGCTGGTGGGCGACCTGGCACGCATCACCGCCGACACGCGCGGCAATGCCAGCGCCAAGAGTTATGCATCGGGTGTGGGCATTGGCGGCGACGGCCGGGCTGATGCCTCGGTCTTCATGCCGGTGGCTCTCACCAAGGTGGAGATCGATGACGACGCCTACATCAGTGCCGAGCGCCTGCTGGCGCGGGCAGCAGTGGAGCACGTGGTTCTTCGCTCCGACGCCGACGGGCGCGGCGGCGGCCTCTATGCCGAAGGCACGTCGGGCTCGTCCGTCACGGCGCCGTTCAATACCCAGGTCAACATCCAGCAGGATGCCGAACTCTACGGCTACGAAGGTGTGGATCTGGTCACCCGCTACAGCGAGATCGACACCCTGGCCAAGGGCTTTGCCCGTGCCACCGGCCTGTTCGGCTACGTCAGCACCAACGCCACCAACAACACCGACCTGACCAGCAGCCTCTACGGCGCGCTGGGTGCGCACGTCACGGCCGGGCCGCGTTCGCCTACCGACGGCGACCTGGCCAACCCGTCATCGGGCACGCAACCCACCGGGCGCCTGGCCCTGTACGGCGCCAACGAGTATGTGGGCACCCTCAAGCAGGACCACTCGGCCAGCGTGAGCCGCCGTGCCCTGGCGGCAGGGTCTGCCAGCGGCTCCAGCCCCGACGATCGGAACGACGGCATCGACTTCAGTTCGGACGTGACCATCCTCTCGGGCCGCTCGCCCGAGCTGCTGACCAAGACGCTGGTCATCGGCGCAGAAGGCACCATCGAGACCGCCGTCGAGATCACGGTGAATGACACCGCTGGCGGCGGAGGCAGTGCAGAGGTGCAGGGCGACACCATCAACAGCACCAACATTGTTGTCAACGACATCACCAACCCCGGCCCGGGTGATGTGATCTTCGACTCCGGCGAGATCGCCAACTCCGAAGGCACCGGCACCTGGACCTTCCGCGAAACGCTGCAGCGCATCGAGATCGTCAACGAGTCGCACAAAGACATCTACATCAACGACATCGACGTGACGACCAGCGATCAGCCTATCGTCTGGCTGCGGCCCAGCACGGCCACCTCGCTTGACTTCAACATCGAGCACGATGCCGCTCCCACGCTGATCGAGATCACCAACAAGGGAAACGCCGACATCTACCTCAACGGCAAGATCAACAACCCCATCGGCACCACCACCATCGTCAACGAGAACGGCTCGGTGTTCGCCACCCGCGACCGGGTGTCCGACCTGGCGGCGGACCAGTCCCTGATCCGCACGCACATCCTCAACATCCGGGCCACGGAGTACGTGGGCTCCACGCTGGACCGCATCAGCATTGACGTGGTGGACAGCAGCGGCCTGCCGCGCAGCGCCGACTTTGATTCGGGCCGAGTGAGCGCGCTCACCGACGAGGTGGTGCTGAACCGTGAAAACACTTTCTTCACCGGGCAGCTGGTGCGCTATGACGCCTTGAGCGGCCACAACCTGCAGGGTCTGCAGAACGGTGGCTACTACTACATGATCGTGGGTGACGGCGGCCAGCGCGTGCAACTGGCGCAGACGCTGCAGAACGCGCTGGACGGCGTGGCCATGGACATTGGCGGCACGTCGGACCTGGACCACCAGCACCGCTTCACCGCCGCCGAATCCTTCACGGTGGACGCTGGCGCCAGCACCTACCTCGACCTGCGCGCGCTGCTGCGCGACAGCGTCTCTCCCTACATCGTTGACATTGACCGCATCAGCGCGGGCACCGACATTGACGTGCTGCTGCAGACATCTCGGGTGCAGACCGGCAACGGCGCTGCGGCCGGCGTGCTGGTGAAGTTCAACCTGCACCCGAGCGGCGAGGTGCACTACACCTATTTCGACGATCCCGATGCGGCCAGCGCGCCCGGCCTGAGCCGCGGCCTGTTTGGCACGGGCAACACGGCTATTGCCTCCACCTACGACTTCCGTGGCCGCGTGCCCGGCACAGGGCCGAACAAGGGCCTGTACGAACTGGCGGGCCTGCAGGCGGGCAACAACGTCAAGGTCGTGGCGGTGGAAAACGCCAACAGCGCGGCCGACCGCACCATCAACGTGCTGGGCATCACCGAACTGGACGTGACCGGCACGCAGACCGGCACAGGCCACATCACCGTGCTCACCAACGGCTGGGTGGCCCTGACCGAGAAGACCGGCGACCTGCGTGTGGAGAGCCTCACCTCGAACTACAGTGACGTGCTGCTCTATTCGCCGCAGCGCATCATCGACGCCACGGGCGACAGCAACGCCACCTCCGACGTGGCGGGCCGCAACATCACCATGGTGGCGGCGTCCAGCTTCGTCAACCCCGATGCCTCTGAAGTGCCGGGCGAAGTGACCAACCCCACCCGCGTGGCAGGCGCAGGCAACCCGCTGGGCGGCATTGGCCGCACCGACAACTTCCTGGAAATCAACGTGGCCAACAGCGCCGCAGGCGTGCTGCGTGCCTACGACATGGCCAGCGCCGCGCAGACCGAGGGCATCTTCATCGACGAGATGAGTGGTGACCTCTACCTGCACACGGTGAAGACGTCTGACGACGTTTCGCTGCGCACCAAGGGCGGCTCCATCCTCGACGCCAAGGCCGGCTCCGACGTGGACGGCGACGCCAACGTGCTGGCCCAGTCCGTGGACCTGGACGCCAACGGCGGCAGCATCGGTACCGTGGGCAACGACGTTGAGATCGACAGCCGTCGCTTCTCTACCGACTACGGCGACCCGCTGGACCAGCCCCCCGGGAACGATTACCTGCCCAACCTGGACGACTGGCTTGAAAGCATCGGCGACGATGTGGGCCTGGAGGCCACCGGCGGCATCTACCTGACCGAGGTGGACGACGAACTGCGCCTGGTGCTGGCGCACAGCTACAGCGGCAACATCCGCCTGACCGTGCGCGAGGATGCGGGTGCCATATCGGTGGATGAGAACCTCTAC
Source organism: Burkholderiaceae bacterium (assembly GCA_041913045.1). Classification (GTDB taxonomy): domain Bacteria; phylum Pseudomonadota; class Gammaproteobacteria; order Burkholderiales; family Burkholderiaceae_C; genus CAMLOF01. The sequence continues at coordinate 105,459 of JAYSGB010000007.1, forward strand.
CTCATCGACCACGGCGAGGCGCGCTTTGCAGAGGACAACACCACCGCCAGCGATGCAGGCGGCAACCAGCCCGACGCGCAACGCAACGTGCCGCACGGTCAGATCTTTGCCGAGCAGGGCAGCGTGGAACTGCGCGTGGGTGACAACGTGTTCACCGACGAGAACGCCGAAATCCTGGCTGCCCAGGGAATCGTCATCCGTGGCGACCACGTCAACAACGACGCCAACTTTGGCACCCACATGATCCTGCGCGGCCGCCTGATTGCGGGCGCGGTGGTCAGCGCGGGCAGCGAATCGGGCAGCACCCCGGTGGGCACGGCCACGCCTAGTTTGGCCAGCCCCGTGCACCTGACGCAGATCTTCGGCAACGCCGACGAGGACTTCTTCCAGTTCGGCGACCCCACCGGCATTGACGGCGGCACCACCCAGGGCAATGCGGGCTACATCTTCATTGGCAGCAAGACGCGGGTGTACGGCTCCGCCGACGCCACCGTGTCGGCGCTGGACGTGGCCAATGACGGCGAAGACAGCTTCCGCGTCTACTACCTGCAAGACGCCGCCACCCGCACCTCGCCCGAGACCGCCAGCGTGGTGGCCGAGCACACCCTCACGCTCGACGGCCAGGCCGGCAGCGACAGCTACTTCATCCACACCACCGGCTCCAACGGCGTGGACGAGCGCAACTACATCATCAACCTGCTCGACCACGGCCACGAAGACGACGGCGTGGACGAGGCCTTCATCTACGGCTTCGACAGCGACGTCAACGGCCTGGACGGCCTGGGCAACAAGCCCGGTGACGACATCTTCCTGCTGCGCGCGGGCCAGTACATTCCCGGCGAGCCAGATGCCGACCGGCCCGGCTACGTGGCCATGTTGCACGGCCAGGTGTCCACCTACGAAGACGTCATCGTCGGCAACGAAAGCTCCACCGAAGTCCAGCGCATCAACTACGACACCGGGCTCAACGGCCGGCTGTTGGTGGAAGGCCTTGGCGGCAACGACGCCTTCTACAGCGACGACGCCACCGTCACCACCACGCTCGACGGCGGCGAAGGCTTCGACACCTTCCAAGTGGGCCAGATCTTCGGCACCAACCGCAACCAGGTCGATGGCAACCTGCTGCCCGAGGACGTGTTCGCCAACCTTGTGGCCACCACGCGTGGCTGGTTGTCGGCGGGCACCACGGCGCCCATGGTGGCGCTGGGCGGCAGCGGCAACGACGAGTTCCGCGTGTACTCCAACCAGTCCGCCCTGCGGCTCGAAGGCGACGACGACAACGACCTCTTCATCGTGCGCGCCTTTGCCCTGGCCGCCACGGTGGACTTCGACTGGAACAACGACGGCGTGATGGACAAGGCCGATCTGGACGGTGGCGTGGCGGTGCTCAAGGCGCTGGACGAGATCTGGCGCGACGACGAGACGCAGACCGTCGATGAGGTGGTGGCCCAGTTGCCGCCTTCTCTGGTAGGGACCTTCATTTCGCTGGCCGACTACAAAACGGCATTGGCCGCCAAGCTCAACGCCTTGCCCCTGCCGGTGGGCAGCCAGAGCCCCTTCGACGTCAACCGCGACCTCACCATCAACTACGTTGACCTCAACCTCACGCAGGGCAACGTCAGCGACGACACCATCGTGCTCGACGAGGACGGTGTGGCCACACCGCAGATCGGCCGTGGCTTCTCGGTGGCGCAGGCTCCCGACATCCGCACCGGCGGCGGCGCCGACGAGGTGCGCTACAACGTCAACGCGCCGGTCTCGGTCGATGGCGGCACGGGCTTCGACAAGCTCGTCATCCTGGGCACCGAGTTCGCCGACGACATCGTCATCACCAAGAACGGCATCTATGGCGCGGGCCTGAGCGTCAAGTACACCACCATCGAGGTGGTGGAGGTGGATGGCCTGGAAGGCGACGACGAGTTCTTCGTGCAGTCCACCGAATTCGGCGTGGCCTACCGCGTCATCGGCGGCCTGGGCTCCGACACCATCAACGTCGCTGGCGACGTGACCGAGGACATCGTCACCCGCGAGCTGGAAGGCGCCTCGGGCACGGTGGACCACCTCGTCACCTCCGACGACTTCCTCTACAACGGCATCGTCATCGACGGCATCGACTACAACGTGCCGGTCACGGGCGAAGGGCTGGTGGTCATCAATGAAGAAACGGGTGGCGCCACCGACGGCCGCACCGTGGTGGCCGAACGCACCGACGACCAGGCCGGCGTGTTTGACTTCTACACCGTGCGGCTGGCCGAGGCGCTCACCGGCGACCAAGTGGTCTATGTCACGGTGTCGGCGTCCCGTTCCAACCAGGAAGAGCGCGACGGCTACGACCTCAACCCCGACCCGCTGGTCGATGGCGAGGGCGACTCCATCTGGCTCGGCAAGTACGACCCCTCGGGGCTGCTGAGTGCTGACGGTGCCAGTGTGGTCCGGGGCGACTTCCAGCGCACCATCTACGTGGACGGCGTGGCCACGAAGGTAGCCAACCGCGCCATCGTGTTGCGCTTCGACAAGGACAACTGGGCCGACGAGCAATCGGTTTTCGTCTATGCGCCAGACGACCCGCGCTCCGAAGGCGACCGTGTGGTGGTCATCCAGCACTCCGTCATCTCCAATGACGAGCGTTACGACGCCATCGACGTGCGCAACGTCGAAGCCACCGTCATCGACAACGACACCCCCGGCGTGCAGATCACCGAGATCAACCCCAACAACCCGTCCGAGGTGGACGGCCGCACGCTGGTGATCGAAGGCAACGGCACCACCGAACTGCAGGACGCCTTCCTGGTGCAGCTCAGCCGCGCGCCTGAGTTGGGCGACACCATCGTCATCCGCATCGACTTCGGCGCAGGTGATGACGCGGCCATCGCGCTCAGCGACGGCGGATCGGGCCGCTTCAACGCCACGACCCGCACCATCTCGTTCGACATCACCAACTGGAACATTGGTGTGCGCGTGAACGTGCAGGCGCTGGACGACTTCGTGGGCGAAGACCCCGAAACGGCGGTGCTCAAGTTCGTCAAGGACGCATCGTCCGTGGACCTGGACGGTGACTACGTCATCCCCAACCTGCGTTCCGGCTCCGGCATTCTCGACGTGGAGGTGATCGACAATGAGACCGAAGGCGCCGTGGTCATGGAAAGCGGCGGCAGCACGCTGGTCATCAACGACGGTGTTTCCACCGACGACTACACCATCCGCCTGACGCGGCCCGTCGAAGACGGCAAGACCGTCAACGTGGCCATCCTCACCGACGGCCTGGCCGACGTGGCCGACATCCTCGACGGCAACGGCGTCTCGCTCAGCCCCACGTACCAGACCATTGGCGCCATCCGCCCGAGCGAACGCTTCGCGGGCTCCATCGTGTTCGAGAACGTGGATATTCTCGGCACCGACTACGGCACCCTCACGCGCGGCACCGGCGCCGACCTGGGCAGCTTCATCGAAGAAGGCTGGCAGGTGGGCGACCAGATCCGCATCGGCGGTGCGGGCGTGGCCTACAACGGCGACTACGTCGTCACCGCTGTGACCGATGACAGCATTACCCTCAGTGCGGCCCTGTCCGTGGGTACGGAGACCGAGATCGAAGACACGGTCAGCCTGTCGGTGCTGGCGCCCGAAGGCGTGTGGAAGGGCGAGGTCACGGTCGAAGAAAACGTGCTCGACGAGTTCCTGTCCAACAAGGCAGGCTATGACGTGTTCGTGGACCGTCTGTTCCGCACCGCAGCCGTGGATGAGATGCAGGGCTGGCTGGCCGAGGGCTTCCTGGAAGGCCAGCGTGTGCGGGTGTTCGAGCTGGACGGCAGCGGTGCGCGCACCGGCAACTACGCCGACTTCAAGATCGCCATCATCCGGGGCGACAACGACACCAAGGACGACCGCCTGCAGTTCACCCTGGAAAACGACATTGATAACGACAATGTCGGTGATCAGGAAGATTGGCTCACCGGCACGCTCAACGTCGAGGTCAACCGCATCGCCAAGATCATCACCTTCAACAGCATTGAAGGTGACGCCAGCGCCTGGCACCAGCAGCACACCGTGGTGCTGGAGGCCGACCCGTACTTCGAGGTGCCCACCGTGCGCGAAGGTGTCAAGGCCTTCCCCGTGTCGGGCCACTACCTGGCCAACCTGCGCGGCCCGCTGGCCGTGGAGGGCGGGCCCACCGGGGCCGACCGCTCGCTGACCAACGGCGTCAAGCTGCCTGGCGAAGCCGACGGCTTCCTCATCGCCATCGGCACGCAGGCGCCCGAAAGCCAGCAGATCGACGTGCTCAACATCTTCAACGACACGAGCAAGGCCAACGGCACCGGCGTGATGACCAAGACCACGCTCACCGGCTTCAACATGGCCGACGAGCTGGACTTCTCCGAACTCGTCTATGGCGTCAGCCAGGAAGATGCCGACACCTTCGGCGAAAGCCTGGTGGTGCCTGGCGGCATCAGCTTTGGCAAGATCAACTTCGGCTCCAGCGGCTTCGGCACCGACGACCAGCAGTCCACCATCGAGGTTGTCAACCTCATGCTGGGCGAGGGCAACGACCAGCTCACCATCAACAGCACCATCGAAGCCGCGCCCTTCGTGCAGGCGCAGAACGAGTTCACCTTCAGCACCACGCCTTACGTGGGCGATGGCGGCGTGCCTGCCAACAACGGGACCATCCGTCGCGACGGCTTCGACTGGAAGGCACAAGGCTTCCTGGTCGGGCAGCTCATAGAGATCGACGACCCTGACTACGCCGGCATGAAATGGCGCGTGGTGGCCATCGAAGACGCCATCGAATACTTCGAGGCGGATGGTGTCACTCCCATCATCAACCCCGACACCGGCCTGCCCTACCGCGACCCCAACGACAACTCCATCCTGGTGGTGCAAAACGTCAGCGGTCACGCCTTGCCCGCGTTGACGGGCGAGCAGAAGATCATCGCGCTTGACCGGCTTGTCATGCTGGTGGATGAAGAGGTTGGCGTTGCTGGCAGCGCCACGGGCGGCACGCTCACCAAGAGCGGCAGCACCTGGGAGGAAGAAGGCTTCCTCGAAGGCCACCTCGTCACCCTGCGCACTGGCGGCGGCGACCAGCAGTACCGCGTGCTGTCCTTCACCGAAGACGGCCTGGGCATGGTGCTGGAAGGCCAGGCCATGACCAGCGGCACCGTCACCTACAACGCCATCTTCGTGCAAGGCCCGCACGGCGGCCTCACCGTCACGCACGGCGGCGGCAACCGCTGGATCGAGACCGACGGCACCTTTGACATCGTGGCTGGTAGCACCGCAGGCACTACCGAACTGTCGCGTACCGATGGCCGAAGCTTCGTGGATGACCGCTATGCCGTCGGGCAGCGTATTCAGCTGGCGGGCGAGTCTTACACCCGCGAGATCCTGGCCATCGTCAACGACACGACCAATCTGCCGCAAGGCGCTTTCACTGGCTGGGGCACGGCTTCAACGCTGGTGCTCAGCGGGGTTCCCACCGTCTCGGGCCAAGCTGTGCCCTTGCACATCCATGTGGCCGAGGCGCTGCGCACCGAGTTCACCGAAACCGTCACCGTCCAGCTCACCGACTTCAACACAGACGAGTTGATCGACGACCTGCACACCACCGTCACCCGCAGTGGCGGCACCTGGGAGGCCGAGGGCTTCTACGTTGGTCAGGTCATCTACATCGAAGGCTACGCGGGCGGCTTCACCATCACCGAATTCATCAACGGCGGCACCACGGCAGTGCTGGGCAACGCCGCCCTCAGCAGCTGCGGCTGCCACGGCCCCACCGATCTCACCATCTTCGGCTACGACATCACCCGCGACGGCGGCAAGCGCGTCGGCGGCGACCACTTCATCGTCAACGGCGGCGCCGGGCCCGACAGCCCGCTCGTCATCTACGGCGACACCAGCCAGGACGGCGTGTGGTACAGCGGCCGCCCGCAAGACCGGCTGGGCCTGGAGTTCGGCGAAAAACCGTTCGACCCCTTCCCACAACTGCCCGACGAGGACAACGAGGACGACGAGTGGATCTTCCCCGTGGCCAACCCCTACAAGCTGGCAGGCCACGACGTCATCGACGCCAGCGCGCTCTTCAACAACGGCGCCACGGTCGGCATCACGGCCTACGGCGGTGCGGGCAACGACCTCATCATCGGCAGCCAGAACGGTGACCACCTGGCGGGCGGCTCGGGTGACGACACCATCCTCGGCCAGCTCGGCAGCGACCACATCTACGGCGACAGCGGCGTCAACGTCAACATCCTCACGCGCGCCCTGCAGATCGCCACGGTGGACAACAGCCCCGGTCCGTCCGTGGACAAGAACATTGCCAAGGCCGACAGCACCTTCAAGCCCGTGGCCTCGCCCGTGCGCGACGACCTGCAGGCCGGGCGCGACACCATCGACGGCAACGGCAGTGGCAACGCCGACGTGCAGAACATCATCTTCGGCGACCACGGCGAGGTGGTGCAGGCGGTGGAAGACCCCAACCTGCCGCCCGTGCTGCTGCAGAAGATCCAGACCACCGAGCTGGCGTCCATCATTGCCATCAACTCGCTGGAGCTGCAAAACGGCGGTGACGACACCATCTTTGGCACCGACACCGACGACATCCTCATCGGCGGTGCGGGCCACGACATGATCGACGGCCGCCAGGGCGACGACCTGATCTTCGGCGACAACGTGCGGCTCACGCGCATGGGCCTGCCTTATGACGGCAGCCTGCTCGACGACATTGCCAGCCTGCGCTTCCAGACGCTGTATGGCAGCCTGCTTTACAGCCGCACAGACCGTCAGGCTGAGAGCATGGCTGGTGGCTACGTGCCACCGGGGGGCATCGCTGTGGGCATCACCCAGTACACCAGCGGCGTTCTTCTTACCGACGGCATTGCCCGCGCCTACCGCGACCCCAACGGACCGCAATGGTGGGCCGAGTACAGCATCGACTACGCCGACCTGCACACCTTCTCCATGGACCAGGGTGACACCGGTGTGGGCAGCTTCGGCAACGACTACATCGCCGGTGGCGCCGGGCACGACCAGATCTTCGGCCAGCTCGGGCACGACGTCATCCAGGGTGACGGTTCCATAGACGGCGCCGTGGCGGCCACGGCCCACGTGGGTGCGGCCCGTGCGGGCGGTGATGCCGATGACCCCATCGGCGCGCTCAAGGTGGTGGCCAGCGTAGACAACCTCACCACCGACGGCCAGGACTACATCGAAGGTGGTGGCGGCTGCGACGTCATCTTCGGCAACCTGGGCCAGGACGACCTGGTGGGCGGCTCCTCCAACTTCTTCAGCCTGACCAGCGCCGAGAGCCGGCCCGATGACGACGACATCATCTTCGGCGGCTCTGGTACGCAGATCTCGCGCAACAACGCAAAGAATGCCGACGTGTCCTTGTCTGACACGCTGGCCGAGTCCTCGCGCCACGCCGAAGACGCCGACACCATCGTTGGCGACAACGGCAACATCGTGCGCATCGTGGGCGCCAACCATACAGACGTGAACCCGCGTCCCGACCTCAACCCGCTGGCGCAGAACTACCTCACCTTTAAATACGACATCTACGCTGGCCAGAAGATCGTGGTGCGCGGCGTCAGCCTGCTCGACTACACACCGGGCGGCCCCGACTTCGTGCCCGGCGACTTCTACCTGCCCACCGGCGAGCCCGACGAGGTGCTGCCTGACGACATGCGCAAGGAATTCGGCCTCTATGCCCGCCACGACATCGGCGGCCACGACGAGGTGCATGGCGAGACCGGTGACGACACCATCTACCTGGGCGGCGGCGCCGACATTGCCTTCGGTGACGCCGAGGACGACGACATCATCGGCGGCTGGGGCGCAGACTTCATCTCCGGCGGCACAGGCGAAGACGGCGTCATCGGCGACGACGGACGCATCTTCACCAGCCGCAACACAGCCGATACCACCAAGGCCGAAAGCCTTTTCGGAGTACATGCTCTGCTCGGCTCCGACCCCGACACCCGTACCAGCCAGGGCAACGTGCTCAACGAGTTCATCTACACCCCGGGGCAGGTACAGACCGAGACCATCAACATAGGCGGCGAACTCAAGAAGTCGGTGGACATCACGCCCTACCTGCTGGTGCCGGCGGTCCAGGTGTCTTCCGAAGATCCCCTCACCGTGCAGACCATTGCCCCGCTTTTCGCCGACGACATCATCTTTGGCGGCCTGGGCGACGACTTCCTGCACGGCGGCGCGGGTGACGACGCCATCAGCGGCGCCGAGGCGCTCACCGTGTCCTACACCGTGCGCTTTGGCGACGGGGTCAACACCGGCCAGCTCGAACAGCAGGCCACCGCCGTGGCAGGCCTGGTCCGCATCGACTACACCCGGCCTTGGAACCCCGGCAACATCCTCTACTTCGGCGACGACACCAACCCCTGGAACTCGCCCAAGCCCATCGTGCCGCGCCTGGGTGAATTCTTCCTCTACGACGAATACGATCCGCGCCGCACCATCTTGTTCGACAGTAACGGAAACGTTTGGGACGAGAACAACCCGCTGCCCCAGGGCGGCCAGCTCACCGACCTGCGGCAGTACTTCCTCAACTTTGCGGAGGACGAAGGCGTCAAGATCAGTGGCTACACGCAGTTCAACCCGAACGGTACGCCCATCACCAGTTCCTTGCAGAACCGCGAAAGCGACGGCAAAGACGCCATCTTCGGCGACCTGGGCAACGACTGGATCGTCGGCGGCACGGGCCGCGACCACCTCTACGGCGGCTGGGGCAACGACCTGCTCAACGCCGACGACGTCATGGGCGGTCGCAACGTCTTCGTCGATGCGAACGGCGTGCGCACCTACAGCAAGACCTACGACACCAGCAACGCCCTCAACGACGTGCCCGACACCCATGTGTCCTACGAAGACCGCGTCTTCGGCGGCGCGGGGCTGGACATCCTCATCGGCAACACCGGTGGCGACCGCCTCATCGACTGGGTGGGTGAATTCAACAGCTACATCGTGCCCTTCTCGCCGTTCGGCATTGCCACGGTCAGCCGCCAAGTGCCGCCGCAACTGTTCGACTTCCTCTACGCCCAGGCCTACAGCGACGGTGCCGACATCACCCGCACCGCCGACACCGGCGACGCCAACGGCACCGACCGCTACAGCAACGTCAACAAGCTGATGGGCGGCGTGCACAGCGAGATCGGGCTCATCACCCAGCAAGACCACGGCTACTGGCAGGACCAGACCGGCGGCCCCACCGACCCGCAGCCCGGCAACATCCCCGGCGGGCGGCGCGACGTGCTGCGCACCTCCGACTTCAACGACGGCACCACCGGCGGCTTCGCCCCCGACGCGGGCACCTTCAGCGTCAGCAGCGGCAAGCTCAAGGCGTCCGCCACCAGCGGCAGCGAACAGGCCGTGGCCGTGTACTACCTCGACAGCTACCTGCCGGTGTATTACGAGATCAGCGCCGTCATCACCGCCGACAAGCCCACCGGGCAATGGAAGGCCAACGCTTACGTCATCTTCGACTACCAGTCGCCCACCGACTTCAAGTACGCCGGCATCAACATCTCCACCAACAAGATCGAGATGGGCTACCGCGACGCCAGCGGCTGGCACCAGGTGGTGCAGTCCAACAAGCCCGTGCAGCTCAAGCCCGCCACCAACTACCAGATGCTGGTGGCCGTCAACGGCACCAACGTCACCGTGTCGGTAGCGGGCGTCAACTGGTTCACCTACACCTTCGCGCCGCGCATCGTCGACGGCGAGCCCGTGCCGCTCAACAGTGGGCTGGTCGGCTTCGCGCTGGATGGTTCACGCGGCACCGTGGACAACTTCACCGTGCAGGTGCTGCCGCCTGATCTGTCGCTCAATTACACCGACACCTTCACCGGCAGCACGGCCGCCCAGTTGTTCGAGTCCGCCACCGGCAGTTGGGTGACGGCTGCAGACCGCTACACCGGCACGGCGTCGGCTGGCAGCATCGCGCTCAGCCTGGCGGATCTGGGCCAGCCGCTGAACACCTCGTCCTACCTGGAACTGGAGGCCAAACTCAGGACGGGCGCCGTTGGCGGCATCGTGTTCGACGCCTATGCCAGCGACGACTTCAAGTTCATCGCTCTGGACGACGTGAACGACCGCGTTGTCGTCGGTCACGTCTCACCCGAAGACGGTCTGCGCATCGACAAGACCTACGCCCGTGCCATGAACGCCAGCACCGACTACACGCTCAAACTCGTGTTCAACGGTGCGTCGGTCAGCATCTTCGTCAGCGGCAGCTTCGTGGGTACCTACAGCTTCAACGCCGCGCTGGTGGACGGGCAGTTCGGTGCCATGGCCCAGAACGGCAGCGCCTCATTCGACAGCTTCAGCATCCGCACCAATGACCCGGCCTTTGAAGGCTACGTGCCCGGCGCGTCGCTCATGTCGGCGCAGGGTGTGGCCGAACACGCCAAGGGCCAGCGCGTCACCCAGGAGCAGGCCGAGGCCTTGCTGCAGGAAGCGTTGCGCCGCCTCAACCTGACCGAAGATCCGGCGTTGCTCGCGGCCCTGGCCGACGTCACTGTGCGCATCGACGACTTGGCCGGTGCCGAACTGGGCCGCTACGAAGACGGTGTCATCACCATCGACGTGAACGCCGCAGGGCACGGCTGGTTCGTGGACCACACCCCCATGGACGACCGCGAGTTCGGCGACGACGGCCTGGCCGATGTGGGCGTGGCCACCACGCGCATGGATCTGCTGTCGGTGCTGATGCACGAGCTGGGCCACGCCATGGGCCTGGACCACGAGGACGACGGCTGGATGGACGACACCCTGGCCACCGGCACGCGCACCGTGCTGTTGGACGACGGCGCGCCCGCACCCTCGGTGCTGGCAGGCGCCGGAGTGGCCGAGCCGCCCTTCGGCCAGCCCGTGTTCGATGTGCCCCAGCCTGGCCCGACCAACGCGGCTGCCGCACCGGTGGACGAACTCGCCCCGCGCATCCAGTGGGGCAAGTTCCAGCACCAGCCCGTGGTGCCCGCGCCGCAGGCCCAGCCCCTGTGGGTGGACGACTTCGTGCAGCACCTGGGCAGGAGCGAAGCCGTGCGCAACCCCAACGCCAGCCTGCGGGTGCAAATTCCCGTGGCGGCGCAGACCACGCCCAGCCCGCGCGCGCTGTGAGAGGCTGACCTCGGGCGTGCCCGCCAAGGCTTGCCACTCCTGCGGGGGTGGCAAGCCTTGTTTTCCATTTCTAGGTCATTTCTACGTTGTGCCGTCTTAGGATGGCTCGCACGGGAGGACGTGCCAATGACGTCAGCCTGCCATGTGTCCGCCGTCATACAGAAAGGTTCGCCATGAGCACGCAAATGTTGATCTACGAAACCGCATTCCCTGTTTCCAACCGCCGCCACGGCAACTGGAGCCTGGAGGCCAGTGGCGACTACGCCTTCAGCAGCAAGGTCAACTCCGTGCCGCTCATGGCCGTGGAATTCCCGCCCGCCGCCAGCGAATACGCCATCGTCTTCGCGGGCACGGGCGACACCATCATGCCTGTGGTCATCCTGGGCATGCGCGGCAACCAGAACGTCTATCTCGACTCGCAGGGCGGCTGGCAGGCGCGCTACATCCCCGCCTTCATCCGGCGTTACCCCTTCATCTTCTCCAGCGACGCCGACGGCAAGACGCTCACCCTCTGCATCGACGAGGCCTACAAGGGCTTCAATCAGGAAGGCAAGGGTGAACGCCTCTTTGGCGACGACGGCAAGCCCACCCCCTACGTGGACAACGTGCTCAAGTTCCTGCAGAACTACCAGGCGCAGTTCCAGCGCACCCAGGCCTTCTGCCGCAAGCTCAAGGAGCTGGACCTGCTCGAATCCATGCAGGCCTCGGTCACCCTGCCCAGCGGAGAAAAGCTCGCCCTTACCGGCTTCATGGCGGTGGACCGCAAGCGCCTGAAAGCCCTGTCGGGCGACGCGCTGAGCGACCTGGTTCGCACCGACGAGATGGAACTCATCTACCTGCACCTGGAGTCCATCCGCAACTTCTCGAACATGCGTGACAGGCTGGTCGTCATTCCCGGTGGCAATGCCGAAACGGCCCCAGAGGCCACGGGAAAGGCCCCCACCGCAAAAAAGCCCGACGAACAGGCGGCGGCCTGAACGGGCGGGCGCACCACCCCGGCTCCGCCTGAGGCCGCGGACGGGGCGGCGCCCACCAGCCCAACGTGTCGATGCCGTCCATGTCGAACACCGCCTCCATCCACTCGCTGGTCCAAGAGGACCGCAGCCGCGCCGAATCCGCCGCGTGGGCGCACTTCACCGCGCCTTCCAGCGCGGGTGAGTTCACCACCAGCTGGCTTGGCATCCTGTGCGCGCAACTCAGCCACGTTCAGGGCGCGCTGCTGCTGCTGCGTTCCATGGACGCGGACGACGACGGCAGCTACCTGGCAGCCGCCGTGTGGCCCGACCCCTCCCAGGCCATGCACTACCTGGTGCCCGCCGCCACCAAGGCCTTGCGCGACAAGGCGGGCACCGTGGTCGCACCCGACGGCGCTTCCGCCCCCAGCCGGGGGCAGCCCGTGCACATCGGCTACCCCATTGATGTGTCGGGCGTGCTGGTGGGCGCGGTGGTGGTGCACCTGGCGCCTTGCCCCGATGTAGAACTGCAGCGCGTCCTGCGTCTGGTGCACTGGGGCACCGCCTGGCTGGTGGACCACTTCCGCCAGTTGCAACAGGTGCAGCAGCAGCAAAGCCTGGACCGCCTCACCCTGGTGACCCACGCGCTGGCCACAGCCGTGGACGAGCCCCAGGCCGCGCAAGCCGCTACCGCCGTTGTCAACATGCTGGCCTCCCGCCTGCGCTGCGACCGCGTCAGCATAGGCTTTGATCGCGACGGCGAAGCCGAGGTGCAGGCCATTTCGCACACCGCCACCTTCGACCGCCGGACCAACCTCGTGCGCCTGCTGGGCGAAGCCATGGACGAGGTGCTCGACCTGGACTTGCCCATGGTCTTTCCGCCGCTGGACGGCGACGAACTGGGCGTGCTGGCCCATGCCGAACTGGCGCGCGAGGCGCGGGTGGACGCCATCTGCTCCGTGCCGCTGGTGGACCACGGCCACGCCTTTGGCGTGCTCACGTTCGAGCGCACCGACGGCCCGCCGTTCGACGCTCAGGCCCTGGAAGTCTGCAAGACCCTGGGGCTGGCGCTCGGGCCGGTGCTGGCTCTCAAGCAGCAGAGTGAACAAGGCCTGTGGCAACGCGTGGCAGAGCAGGGCCGCGAGGGCCTCAACATCCTGTTCGGGCCGCGCCATCCCGGGGCCAAGCTGGTGGCACTCACGGTGTTCGTGGCGGCCACCGTGCTCAGCCTGGCCACGGGCGACTACCGCGTGTCTGCCCGCACGGTGGTGGAGGGCGCTGTGCAGCGCGCCGCCGTGGCCCCGTTCGACGGCTACGTGGTGGAAAGCCTGGCCCGCGCGGGCGACACCGTGCGCCAGGGCCAGGTGCTGGCCCGGCTGGACGACAAAGACCTGCTGCTGGAGCAGACGCGCTGGTCCGCCGAACTGCAGCAACTGCAGGGCAAGCAGCGCCAGGCCATGGCCGCGCAAGACCGCGCCGCCTTGATGCTGGTGCAGGCCCAGGCGCAGCAGGCGCAGGCGCAATTGCAACTGGTGCAGTCGCGCCTGGCCCGGGCCAGCCTCACCGCCCCGTTCGATGGCATCGTCGTCTCTGGCGACCTCAGCCAACTGCTGGGCACCCCGGTGGAGCAGGGCAAGGTGCTGTTCGAGGTGGCGCCGCTCGACGCCTACCGCGTCATCCTGCAGGTGGACGAACGCGACGTGGCCGACCTGCGCACCGGCCAGCGCGGCGAACTCGCCCTCTCCGGCCTGCCGGGGCAGACCTTACCCTTCACCGTCAAGCAGATCACCCCCGTCACCACCGCGCAAGACGGGCGCAACCACTTCCGCGTCGAAGCCCAGGTGGACGCCGCCTCCGACCGCTTGCGCCCTGGCATGGAGGGCGTGGGCAAGGTCGGCGTGGGTGAACGCCGCCTCATCTGGATCTGGACGCACGGCTTCATGGACTGGCTGCGTCTGGCCGCCTGGAACTGGTTGCCATGAGCCGCACCGCCCCCGTCACCAGCAACGCCTGGCACCGGGTGGCAGGCCTCACGCCCCGGCTGCGCTCGCAGGCACGCCTGTACCGCCACCGCTACCGCGACGAGATCTGGTACCTGCTGCAAGACCCCGCCACCGGCCGCGTGCACCGCTTCACCCCGGCAGCGCGCCTGGTCATAGCCGCCATGAACGGCCAGCGCACCGTGGACCAGCTCTGGGAACTGGCCAACCGCCACCTGGGCGACGAAGCCCCCACGCAGGACGAAGTCATCCAGCTGCTCGGCCAGCTCCACGCGGCCGACTTGCTGCAGAGCAACGTCACGCCCGACACCGCCGAAATCTTCCAGCGCGGCGAACGCGAAAGCAAGACCCGCCGCCGCCGTTCCTGGAGCAACCCCATGGCCCTGCGCCTGCCGCTGTGGGACCCGGACGCCTTCCTCAACCGCACGCGCTGGCTGGCCGGGCCGCTGTGGGGCCGCTGGGGCGCGTTGCTGTGGCTGGTGGTGGTGTTGCCCGCGCTGCTTCTGTTGCCCGCGCAGTGGACGGAGCTCACCCACAACTTCAGCGACCGCGTGCTGGCCGTGGACAACCTGCTGCTGCTGTGGCTGGTGTTCCCCGCCATCAAGGCCCTGCACGAGCTGGGCCATGCCTACGCCACCAAGGCCGGCGGCGGCGAGGTGCACGACATGGGCCTCATGTTCCTCGTGCTCATGCCCGTGCCCTATGTCGAGGCCTCGGCCTCATCGGTGTTCAAGTCCAAGACGCGCCGCGCCGTGGTGGGGGCGGCGGGCATGCTGGTGGAGCTGTTCGTGGCCGCGCTGGCCTTCTACCTGTGGCTGCTGGTGGAGCCCGGCATGCTGCGCGCCATACTCTTCAACATCATGCTGGTGGCGGGCGTGTCCACGCTGCTGTTCAACGGCAACCCGCTGCTGCGTTACGACGCGTACTACATCCTCGCCGACCTCATCGAAATGCCCAACCTCGCGCAGCGCTCCCTGCGCTACTGGGCCTACCTGCTGGAACGCTACCTGCTGCGTCTGGAAGACGTGGAGCCCCCCACCCACGCGCCGGGCGAACGTGCCTGGCTGGTGTTCTACGGCGTGGCTTCCACGCTGTACCGCATCGCCATCACGGTAGCCATTGCGCTCTTCATTGCGGGCGAATTCTTCTTCATCGGCGTGTTGCTGGCCGTGTGGGCGGTGTTCGCCATGGCGGGGCTGCCCTTGTTCAAGGCCCTGCGCTACCTGCTCACCAGCCCTCGGCTGGGGCGCAAGCGCCAGCGCGGCCTGGCCGTGGTGGGCGGTGCGCTGGCGGGGTTGCTGCTGTTCGTGCTGGTGGTGCCCGTGCCCTTCCGCTCGCAGGCCGAAGGCGTCATCTGGCTGCCCGACGAGGCCATGGTGCGCGCGGGCAGCAACGGCTTTGTGGAAACGCTGCTGGTGGAGCCCGGCGCCCGCGTGCGGCCCGGCACCCCCCTTGCACGCCTGCACGACCCGGCCCTGCAGGCCGAGGTGGCGCTGGCCGAAGCCCGCGTGGCCGAGGTAGAGGCCGAATACCACGCCCGCTTTGCCGAAAGCCCCGCCCAGGCCGCGCTGCTGCGCGAACGGCTGCAGGGCGAACGTGCCGTGCTCGACCGGGCGCTGGAGCGCGCAGCCGCGCTGGAAGTCGTGGCCAGCGGGCAGGGCGTCTTCCACGTAACCCGCGCCAAAGATTTGCCCGACCGCTACTTCCGCAAGGGCGAAATCCTGGGCTACGTGACTGACAAGCCGCCCGACCTGGCCCGCGTCGTCGTCACCCAGGCCGAGGTAGACGTGGTGCGCCAGGCCACCCGGCACGTGCAGTTGCGGCTGGCGCAGAACGTGCCCCTGGTGTTCGATGGTCGGCTGGTGCGCGAGGTGCCCGCTGGCGAATCGCGCCTGCCCAGCCCGGCGCTGTCGGTGCAGGGTGGCGGGCAGATCACCGTGGACCCGCAAGACCCCCAAGGCACCCGCACGCTGGAGCGCCTCTTCCAGTTCGACGTGCAGCTCGACCAGCCCCAGCGCATGCAACTGTTCGGCCAGCGCGTGCATGTGCGTTTCGAGCACGCCTGGGAACCACTGGCTGCGCAATGGTTCCGCACCATCCGCCGCGTTTTCCTGTCACGCTTCCATGTCTAGAACCCTGGCCCACCCTGGCCGCGCCGACATGGTTCTGCGGCCCTTCCCCGAGCGGGCAGACAAGCCCCCCGGTTGGCACGACCGCCTGGCCCAGTCGCTGCACGCGCGCACACTGGCGCCGCTCAAGGCCCGTTGGTGGCAAGGCCCGCGCGCCTACAGCGGCATCATCGCCGCCGTGCGCTCGCACGAAGCAGGCCTGCCCACCCTGAGCGACGCTGAACTCCAGCAACGCCTGCAAGCCCTGCGGCCCCGTCTGCGCCGCCAGGGCTACACCTTGCAGCCCGTGGGTGAGGCGTTTGCGCTTCTGCGCGAGGCCTCCGGCCGCACGCTGGGCCGCCGCCATTTCGACACCCAGCTCATGGGCGCCTGGGCGTTGCTGCAAGGCCGCCTGGTGGAAATGGCCACCGGCGAAGGCAAGACCCTCACCGCCGCCCTGGCCGCCTGCACGGCAGCGCTGGCCGGGCAGCCCGTGCACGTGGTCACCGTCAACGACTACCTGGCCCACCGCGACGCCGAAGAAATGGGCCTCCTGTACGCCTACGCCGGCATGGGCGTGGGCTGCGTGGTGCAGGGCATGTCGCCCCCGGCGCGGCGCGAAGCCTACGCTCAGCCCATCACCTACTGCACCAACAAGGAACTCGCGTTCGACTACCTGCGCGACCGCGTTGCCCTCGGCGACCAGCACGGCAGCCTTCATCTGGCACTGGAAAAGATCGGCGGCGCCGCACGCGAACGCACCCTGGTGCTGCGCGGCCTGCACTTCGCCATCGTGGACGAAGCCGACAGCGTCTTCATCGACGAGGCCCGCACCCCGCTCATCCTGTCGGCCAGCGGCCCCAAGGGCGAGGCCGCCGAGAACTGCCAGCAAGCCCTGACACTGGCCCGCTTGCTGCAGCCCCAGCTCGACTACCAGGTGGAAGCGCGCACCCGCCACGTGCGCCTTCTGCCCCCCGCGCACGACAAGATCGACGCCTACGCCGAACCCTTGGGCGGCGTGTGGACCTCGCGCCGCGCCCGCGAGGAAATGGTGCGCCAGGCCCTCAGCGCCATCCACCTGTTCCACCGCGACGAACACTACGTGGTGGCGGACGGCAAGGTGCAGATCGTGGACGAGTCCACCGGCCGCATCCTGCCCGACCGCAGCTGGGAACGCGGCCTGCACCAGATGATCGAGAGCAAGGAAGGCTGCGAACTCACCAGCGAACGCAAGACGCTGGCGCGCATCACCTACCAGCGGCTGTTCCAGCGCTACCTGCTGCTCAGCGGCATGAGCGGCACCGCGCGCGAGGTGGCACCCGAAATCCGCACCGTCTATGGGCTGGACGTGGCCGCCATCCCCCTGAACCGCCCCTTGCGCCGCCGTTATGAGCCCCCGCGCCTGTACCCCACCCAGGCCGACAAGTGGCAGGCTGTGGCCGACGCCGCCCAGCGCCTGGCCGTGGAGCAGGGCAGGCCTGTGCTCATCGGCACACGCTCGGTCAAGGCGTCGGAAGACATCAGCGCCGTGCTGGAACAGCGCGGCCTCAAACACGCCCTGCTCAACGCCAAGCAAGACCAGTTCGAGGCCGCCGTCATCGCCCTGGCCGGGCAGGAAGGCCGCATCACCGTGGCCACCAACATGGCCGGGCGCGGCACCGACATCCGCCTCGGCCCCGACACGCTGCAGGCCGGCGGCCTGCACGTCATCCTCACCGAATACCACGAGTCCCAGCGCATCGACCGCCAGCTCTACGGCCGCTGCGCCCGCCAGGGCGACCCGGGC
Source organism: Burkholderiaceae bacterium (assembly GCA_041913045.1). Lineage (GTDB taxonomy): Bacteria > Pseudomonadota > Gammaproteobacteria > Burkholderiales > Burkholderiaceae_C > CAMLOF01. Next base: position 123,436 of record JAYSGB010000007.1, read on the forward strand.
AGCTGCTCCGTCTTCGTGTCGCTGGAAGACGACATCTTCACCACCCACGCCCCCTGGGCGCAAGCCCTGGCGCGTGCCTGGCTCCACCCCGGCCGGGCTTTGCCCGCCGCTGCCATCAACGCCCTGCGCCGTGCCGCGCAATGGCGCGCCGAACGCCAGAACGCGGGCATCCGGCTGCACAACCTCAAGCAAGACCGCCAGCTCGACCAGATCCTTTCCTTTTCCGGGAGACAACCATGAACCCGTCCACCCGCCGCCCCCTGCATGCCCTTGGCGCCGCCGCCGTGCTGGTGCTGCCCGCGCTGGCCCATGCTTCGCCCTTTGAATGCCTGCTGGAGCCCGCGCAGACCGTGGAAATCCGCAGCGCCGTCGAAGGGCTCATCCACCGCATCCACGTGCAGCGCGGCGACGACGTGCGCGCAGGCCAGGTGCTGGTGGAACTGGACGCTTCGGTGGAGCGTTCCGCCGCTGCCGCCGCCAGGTACCGCGCCCAGGCCGAAGGGCGTGTGGAAGCCTCGCGCAACCGCATGCAGTACGCCAGCCGCAAAACCCAGCGCTCCAACGAACTGCACAGCCAGAACTACATCTCGTCCCAGGCGCGCGACGAGGCCGAGACCGAAAAGGCCCTGGCCGAGTCCGAGTTGAAGGAAGCCATGGAAAACAAGGAACTGGCCCGGCTCGACCACCAGCGCGCCATCGACCTGCTCAACCAGAAAACGCTGCGCAGCCCCTTCAACGGCATCGTGGTGGACCGCCTGCTCAACCCCGGCGACCTGGCCGAGGCGGGCAACGGTCGCAAGCCTATTCTGAAGCTCGCGCAAATCCACCCGCTGCGTGTGGAAACCGTGCTGCCCCTGTCCACCTTCGGCAAGTTGCGCCCCGGCATGGTGGGCAACGTCACCCCCGAAGGCGGCACGCCATACAAAGCCACCATCAAGGTGGTAGACCGCGTGCTCGACGCCGCCAGCGGCACCTACGGCGTGCGCCTGGAGCTGCCCAACCCCCAGGGGCAACTGCCGGGCGGCATACGCTGCCAGGTGGACTTTCCAGACCTCAGCGGCGTGGCGCAGACCAGTCACCGTGCTCGATGACTTGGTGGGCGACCAGTCTGGTCAAACAGCGTCGGCAGGTTTTGGGCCTGTCGCAGGCCAGTGTGAGCTACAAAGAGGTGCTCACACCCGAGGCGTTGACCGCTGCGATGGTGGATCGTCAACTGCCAGCCAACATCACGCCCCAGGTCGCTACTCTGCTGGATGAAGCCCCGCTGCCCCTGATTGTGGGTGCTGTGGAAACATCTGCTGCAGTGGGCCCATGACTTGCAGTCGCCGCGGGAGGTGTGGCCAAGAAGCTCTGGCACCGTTTATTGAAACACGCACACGTCCAATGACTGGCTTTTGGCCTGGTACATTGCGGTGTCTGCGGCGCGCAGGTAGTCGTCCACCGTCGCCAGCCTGGATGCACTGCTGACAAGTCCAATACTCGCGCCACTGATCACGGTGTGTTCTTCGACCACATAAGGCGCTGCGAGGGCGGCGGCGATCTGGTGGGCCCGGTTGCTGGCTTCAGCGGGATCAATGGACTCTAGCAGCACATTGAATTCGTCGCCACTCATGCGGGCGACCAGATCAACCGCCCGCACGCAGGATTCGAGCCGACGCGCCACCTGCTGCAACAGCCGGTCGCCCACATGGTGCCCGTAGCTGTCATTGACGGCCTTGAACCCGTTGAGATCCAGCAGCAGCACGGCGAACATCGTGGCTTCATCGCGCGTCGGCACGCCCTCACCGTTCACCGCCTCGCTCTGCTGCAGCGCGATGAGTTGCGCAAGGCGATCGCGGAACAACGGCCGGCCGGGCAAGCTGGTCAGCGCATCGTAAGAACTGCCCCGTTCGGCCAGATCGCTCAACGAGCCCGCCATACGCACCGCAACGCCGTCTTCAAACTCGGCGAGCCCGCGCCAATTGACCCACACCAGCCGCCCCGCCCCGTGGAACGCGCGGAAATCCACCGAAAAGTTCGGGCTGTTCCCCGACAGGTGCCTGCGGTAGGCCGCCTGCACGCGCACGCGATCTTCGGGATCGATGAGCTGCTCCAGAAAGCTCCAGCCACCGTCGTGCACATGGTCGCTGCTACCCAGCCCGACGATCTGGTGAAAGCGCCCGGACACATGCAGAGCGTCCGTTCGCAAGTCCCAGTACCAGATGCCGTCATTGGATCCGCGGGTCGCCAGCGAATAGCGGTTTTCGGAGCGCAACAACTCAAGTTCGGTGTTCTTCTGCTGGGTGACGTCGATCATCAGGCCGATCATGCGGTTCGGCCGCCCCGGCTCGACCACTGCGCGGCACAGATCGCGCACCCACACCACCTTGCCGGACTTGGCAATCAGCCGGTAACTCATCTCGTAGGCATAGCTGTGCGTGGCGTTGTAGGCGGCATCGTCGATCAGCAGGGCCTGCTCCAGATCATCGGGATGCACATGCGCCCGCCAGAAGCCCGGGTCAGCCCGCCACTCCTCCACGGAGTAACCGAACAAGCGCTCGACCTGCGGGCTCAGGAAGGTATTGCCGACGCCGATTTCAGCCTCCCACACCACGCCATCAATGGTTTCCAGCAGGCGCAGAAAGCGCTGGCGAATCTCCACCAGCACCTGCTCGGTGACCTCGGTGATCTCGATCAGCACACCCTGGCGGCTGATCACCCGCTCCGCCGCATCCGTTTCTGGGTGAAACTGCAGACGCACCCAGCGATAGTCCGCATCGGCAAATCGCAAGCGGAACACCGGCATGCCCGAGCGCATGGTGCCGATGTCGTCGGGATGCACGAATTCAAGCAGGGACTTGCCGAGCGCCGCCTCCACCGAATGGCCGGTGAGCTTGAACCACGCCGGGTTCAGATAAGTGATCTGCCACAGCGCATCGGTTTGCACCACCGCCTCGGGGAGCAGTTGCAGCAGTTTATCGGACGGCGTGAGAGTGGTAGGCATGCAGGGCTGTCGCAGAAAGGGGGGGGCAGGTGAATCCAACGGATAGGAAAATCAACCACACCTAGTCAAGTATGGCAGGGGTTTTGGGCAGGCTCGTGCCATACACCACTGACGAGTCGTTAGTCGATTGGCTGGTCATGATTGAAGCAGTTGCTCAGCCCGTCGAACGTGAATGGCTGCAATCAACGTTGAGCGGCTGCTTTTCTTTGGTCGCCACCGACCGCTACGAGTCGAAACCGTCAGTCTAAGTTACTGAGAAGCGGTCGGTTGCGCGGTACCAGTTGGGTCGCGAAACGATATGGCAGCAGTACCTTCTCCAGCCGCCACTCGGGCCGGGAAAAGTCAAAGCGCTCAACAGCCGCTTTGCTGCATTCAGCGCGAGTACAAGCGAAACCGGCGACTGACTCCAGACGCTACGGACTTGCGGGTCACTATACGGGTGTCGCTACAAGGCTGGTTCCTGACATTCGCATGTCACGCCCCAGTCCTGGCTAGCTATCAAAACCTGTCATTTATTGTGCTGGATCACAAGCGACCGATCGTCTACCCAGACCGGACGCGCTGTCGAGGACTGTTTAGCAGTCCTCCCCTGGGTTTGGCGCACGACGAAGGCGAACCGGCAAATGCCAGTTTCATGAGCTACCAACAACAGCAGGGATCTAATGGTGTTGATTTCCATGCAAATGTGACCCGCCGCGCGGCTTAAGTCCGGTGGATTGGGCCCTGCAGCTTCCGGCTACAGCCTCATGAAATGTCTTTGTTCAACACATTGTGCTGGTGGGCAAAAGCATAAAGCTCGGTGCGGTTGCTAACACCCAGCTTGCTGTAGATGGAGGTGAGGTGGTTGCGCAGGGTGTTTTCGCTGATATGCAACCGATTCGCCAACACTTTGCCGGGTGAAGCGGCATCTGCCGCCAGCGCCTGCAAGGTCTGCAGCTCACGCGGAGTCAGTAAAGCGAGCTTGGCCTTGCTCGGGTCTTCGCGCCGGCTTTGCACCCGCTGGCGCGCCAGCTCCATGAATATTCTTCCAGTGGCTGAACGGTCAATCCACATTTCACCAGCATGCACCTTGGCAAGAGCTTTCAACAAGGTGTCGGGCGTTTCGCGTTTGGCCACCACCCCTCGTGCCCCAGCCAGAATGGCTGTGTCGTGCAGGGCGGTATCGCCCGAACTGGTCAGTGCCAAAACACGGGCTGGCGTTTGCGCGTGCAGATCGTTCAACGATTCGGTACCTTCTTCCCCGTCCAGGTCGAACAACACCACATCGGGCTGCCACTCTGGCAACTGCAATACCGCCTGTGCTGCGGATGCCGCAGCACCAACGAAATGCAAAGCATGCGGCTGCGTATTTACCAGCTTCTCTAGTCTTACTGTGTCACAAACGTAGCTGGACGTTAACCGTGTTGCAATGCGGGCAATG
>JAYSGB010000008.1:0-122666 GCA_041913045.1 Burkholderiaceae bacterium
CACTATCTTGCTCAGACCGCCCCAGTCATTCAAGGTGTGTTTGCCAGACGCTTACACTGTAGCTGCCAGTGCGGGCTGTGATGCACCTAACTTCATCTGGCCTATAGTTGTATGACTGTCGGCACTGATGCCACTTGATTGAGGTGCTTGCGGAGGGTACGAATGTCTCGGCTATTTACAAGCCGCTGACCTATGCTGAGTAGTTCGTAGTAAACAGCGTTCTTGTCAGCCATGACCGTTCCTGCTCGAACTTCGTCCAAGAGAGCGTATTTTTGTTCGAGTGAGACTTCTCCATCCTCCTTTGAAGTCGCGCGAGAAGCATCGTAGTGAGCGCCGCCAAGCTTGTTTGCAACGTACTTGATGACTTCTTCTCGGTTGATCAGGACCCCCTTTACGACAAAGCTTGTCTGCTTGAGAAAGACGCCCAGCTTCACGGGGTAGCTCTTACCTATGATTTCCTTCTGGCGTTCGTAGGATGCCTTTATCTCCGCAGGAGTCTTGGCGCGGAGAACCATCGACATTGATTGCACGATCATTCCTTTGTACTTGGCGCCCCCCGCTTGGAAGAATGCGCACTCCCGGAGTTCGGCTTCTTTTACGATGCGGCCAATCGCAGGGGCCATCACGCGAATTTCACGGCCAACTTGATGTGCCGCGCGACCCAAGAGCCCCTCCACGAGCAATGCACGCAGAACCGGACTACTTCGACGCAGCGAAGCATCGTCAATGTCTTGGTTCCACTCCTTGAACAGGTAGTCCAGGTCTTCCGCTACCAATCGAGTGAGTTCGAGGTCCATGTTGAGGCTTAGCGAATGAGATGACACAAGCAGGGAGTCTAGCCGGGGAGGCATAGCTTGCCTATGCCCGAAAAGGGGATTGCCTCGGTGCGGAATTGAATCCAACCGCTGGCCCCATGATCACTTACCAGCACAAATCCGCTGTACCTGTCCCAATGACCAAGCTCCACCCCTCGGGGCTTTGATGCCTAGGTCATTCAGTCGTTCCACTATGGCTCGACGGCTCAATCCCTGAACCAACATTCCGTCTAACACTGGCTGCAGACGGCCTCGGAAGTCTCGGGCGTTTTGCTGGCGCTCTTGGTTGCAGGACTTCAGGTTGGCTGAAGCCGGTTGCTCGAAAAGCTCTTGGACCTCTACGCCCAAACCCACTGCCAGCCTCTCGATAGCGTCTATCCTTTTGCTCTGTTGTGCTTGAGTTCCGGGAACAGGCGGTTGTAACCTGCTTTCCGAAGTTCCTCGACGTATTCCAAAAGACCAGCCTTGATGGCTATGTCGTGCAGTGGAACTACACGTATCGAGTTTGCGGTTTTCAGGGACTTGTCCATGCCCCGAACTCCATCGCTCTCGTCGCATTCGATTTTGTCCTGTCCGTCGAGATTGAAGTCAAGGTATGCCACTCCGTTCGACTCACGGATATCGTCTAAGTAAAGCTGGGAAAGCTCGTTTAAGCGCCCACCCGACAAGAGTGCTAGCAAAGGAAGCCAGTAGTAATGTGGGCGCCAATGCGCGTCACTTCCTTTGCCCTGTCTGAACCAGTCTTGGCTGAAGATGAGGGCTAGTTCTTTTTCGGTGAAGGCGTCTCGCTGCTGATGCGCAGGAAGCGCATGATGCCGAGCTCGTTTGTAGCCTGCAGCTGGATTGATATGCACCAACCCTTGTTTGTGCGCAAACCCGAGGACCTCAGAAATCTTCCCGACATGTCGATTTACGGTTTTTGGTTTTTTTCGAGGGAGCTTTTCCCGCTCCGCTATGGCGATTAACTCCTTCAGGCCTGTGACTTTGTACTTTCTTTGCGCTAAGTACGTGTCCTCTGGCAGTTGGGAGAGCAGTTCGGCGTACCTCTGGATGGTCTGGTGTTCAACGGTGCCAAGCAGGGGGTCATCGAGTAGCTCAATGAAATAGCCCATCTCTGTAGCCATTCGTCGCTCGTGATCCTCGGACCAGTCTTTGTGTCCCTTGTACAAGGCACACAGTTCCGAGAACTTTTTGGTTGCGTGTTTGTCTGCTGGGTGTCCTCCTAGTGTAGGCGTCGCGACAACGGTTGGCGCTGGTACAGAAAGGGGCAGAGATGGGGCTGGGATCGCGGCAGAAAGCATCGTGCGAACCGCCTCAACATCAGACTTCGATACGAACCATTTTGCTAACGGAAGCTCGATTTCGGTTGCAGGCCAGAACGCTTTGGTGCCACCCAGTCGGAAGATGTACTCGACCGAGTGACGGGCGGCACATAACGACGCTACGGAGGTTGCTGAGTCGAACGGATGAACCCATTCGCTTATGACTGCACGGCTTCCTGTGGCAACCATGTCATTCCAGACAAACGTGCCATCGTCGTCTCTATCAATCGAATGGAAGTCGTCAACTCTCCAGCCATGCCAGTTCTCGGCATAGACAAACAGTTGGACTTTTCGATTTCGAAGCTCTCCAAGCAGTGCCTCTACGCTGAGGCCAATCGCCGACGCGGCTTCAGCTATCGATATATGCCCATCGCCAGCCAGGAGCGGGCTTGGAGTCGAGAGCTTTTCAAGATCGAGGGCCATAAACCTTTCTCGCCACTGAAGTTGGACTTTGAGTGCGACGAGTTTAGCGGTCTCCCAGTCACGAGTCCCGGTGGAGACGTGAACCTCACGTTTGCCAGCCAAGGAGCGCAGTCGCAAGGGCACAGCCATGCGAACTACGTAAACGCCGCTGGGGCGGCGGTATAAGCAGGTCATCCCTTTCACTGACTACCTTTGTAGTACACATACGAGGATGACCTACCTTTGACAGCAAAAAGTTGAATGAAATCAACGTTCTGTCAAATATATGGAGCGGGCGATGGGAATCGAACCCACGTTATTTGCTTGGGAAGCAAGAGTCCTACCATTGAACGACGCCCGCGATGCGCCAGATTGTATTCGACTATTTTCCTCTGGCGCTGGCGCGCATCATTTCAGTATGTCGCCCACGCACAGGTACTTGATCTCGACGTAGTCGTCCATGCCGTGGTGGGAGCCTTCGCGGCCCAGGCCGGATTGCTTGACGCCGCCGAAGGGCACGTGCTCGGTGGCCAGGATGCCCACGTTGATGCCGACCATGCCGTATTCCAGCGCCTCGCCCACACGGTAGATGCGGCCGATGTCGCGGCTGTAGAAGTAGCTGGCCAGGCCGAACTCGGTGTTGTTGGCGGCGTCGATGGCTTCCTGCTCGGTCTTGAACTTGAAGACCGGTGCGAAGGGGCCGAAGGTTTCCTCGCGCGCGCAGAGCATATCTGCCGTGGCATCGGCCACCACGGTGGGCTCGAAGAACTGGCCCTGCAGGCGCTTCCCGCCCACCAGCACGCGGCCGCCCTTGGCCTTGGCGTCGTCTACGTGGCGCTGCACTTTTTCCAGTGCCGCTTCCTCGATCAGCGGGCCCTGGTTCACGCCTTCGTCAAAGCCGTTGCCCACCTTGGCGGTGGCCACCTTGGCGGCGAACTTGGTCACGAACTCGTCGTACACGCCTTCCTGCACGTAGATGCGGTTGGAGCACACGCAGGTCTGGCCCGCGTTGCGGTACTTACTGGCGAAGGCACCCTCCACGGCGGAGTCGATGTCTGCGTCGTCGAAGACGATGAAGGGGGCGTTGCCGCCCAGCTCCAGCGACATCTTCTTGACGGTGGGCGCGCACTGGGCCATGAGGATGCGGCCTACCTCGGTGGAGCCGGTGAAGCTGAGGTGGCGCACCACGTCGCTGGCGCAAATGACCTTGCCTACTGCAATGGAGTTGGCGCTGTCGGCGGTGATGACGTTGAGCACGCCCGCCGGGATGCCCGCGCGGATGGCCAGCTCGGCGGCTGCCAGGGCGGTGAGCGGTGTGAGTTCGGCGGGCTTGATGACGACAGGACAGCCTGCGGCGAGTGCCGGAGCGACCTTGCGGGTGATCATGGCCAGCGGGAAGTTCCACGGCGTGATGGCAGCGCACACGCCGATGGGCTGCTTGAGCACCAGCAGGCGGCGGTTGTTGTCGAACTGGGGCAGGGTCTCGCCGTTGACGCGCTTGGCTTCTTCGGCAAACCACTCCACGAAGCTGGCACCGTAGGCGACTTCGCCCTTGGCTTCGGGCAACGGCTTGCCCTGCTCGGCGGTCATCAGGCGGCCCAGGTCGTCCTGGTTGGCCATGAGCAGGTCGTACCACTTGCGCAGGATGTTGCTGCGTTCCTTGGCGGTCTTGTTCTTCCAGGCACCCCAGGCAGCGTTGGCTGCAGCAATGGCAGCTTCGGCATCGGCCGGGCCCAGGTTGGCCACGTCGGCCAGCTTCTGGCCGGTGGCGGGGTCTAGCACGTCGAAGCGGCTGCTGCCAGCCACCCACTGGCCGTTGATCAGCGCGTCGGTCTTGAGCAGGGTGGGGTCCTTCAGTTGCGCGAGGGGGGAAGCCTTCATGTCCATGGTTGTCTCTCTAGGGGTAGGCAAAAAGTAAAGGTTAGCGCCAAAGCGTTGACCGTGCAGTCACCGGTATTTCACGCCGGGCAGCACACACAGCATCTCGTACAGCAGGTTGGCACCCAGCAGCGCCGTGTTGCCAGACGGGTCGTAGGCGGGTGACACCTCGACCAGATCGCAGCCCACGAGGTTGAGGCCCCGGCAGCCGCGCACGATCTCCAGCGCCTGCGGCACGTTCAGTCCGCCGATCTCGGGCGTGCCGGTGCCTCCAGCGTAGGCGGGGTCGATGCCGTCGATGTCGAAGCTCAGGTAGGTGGGGGTGTCGGGCCCGATGGCTTCGCGGACGCGCGCCATCAGCGGCGCCAGCGATTGCCACCACACCTCGTGCGCGGGCACGATGGTGAAACCCTGCTGGCGCGGCCAATCGAAGTCTTCGGCCGAGTAGCCGCTGCCGCGCAGGCCGATCTGCCAGACCTTATTGCCTTGCAGCAGGCCTTCTTCCACCGCGCGGCGGAACGGGGTGCCGTGCGCCAGCGGCTCGCCAAACATGTCGGGGTTGACGTCGGCGTGGGCGTCCACGTGGATGAGCGCCACCGGGCCGTGCTTGGCCGCCACCGCGCGCAGTATGGGCAGCACGATGGTGTGGTCACCACCCAGGGTGAGCGGAATGCAACCGCTGTTGACCACGGGGCGGTAGTGCTGCTCGATGATGTCCACCGACTTGGGTAGGTGGAAGGTGTTGATGGCCACGTCACCCAGGTCGGCCACCTGCAGGGCGTCGAACGGTGCCGCGCCGGTGGCCATGTTGTAGGGGCGGATCAGGCAGGACTCGGCCCGGATCTGGCGCGGTCCGAAGCGCGCACCGGGGCGGTGGCTGGTACCGATGTCCAGCGGCACGCCTATGAAGCAGGCGTCCAGCCCTTCGGGGCTGGTGGCCGTGGGCAGGCGCATCATGGTGGCGGGGCCACCGAAGCGCGGCATCTCGTTGCCGCCCAGGGGTTGGTTCTTGTCCGGCATCATGTCTCCGATAGGGCGGGGTAGGCTGCGGGGCCCGGCAACTGGAGGCGGAACACGCCCACCAACCGTGCCAGTCGGTCCGCCTGCTGGCGCAGGCTTTCGGCGGCGGCGCTGCTCTGCTCCACCAGCGCGGCGTTTTGCAGGGTGGCCTGGTCAATGCGGCCAATGGCATCGCTGACCTGATGAATACCCTGGTACTGGGCCGTGGTGGCGCTGTGGATCTGCTCTATCAGGCCGCTGACCTGGTGCACCTGGTCAACGATCCGGTGGATGGATTCGCCCGCCTCGTGGACCTGGCTGACGCCCGTTTCCACTTTGCTCACGTTGTCGCCGATGAGCTGCTTGATCTGCTTGGCGGCTTCGGCGGAGCGCTGCGCCAACGAGCGCACTTCCCCTGCCACCACGGCAAAGCCCCGGCCTTGTTCGCCAGCGCGAGCGGCTTCCACTGCGGCGTTGAGCGCCAGGATGTTGGTCTGGAACGCAATGCCGTCGATGACCCCGGTGATCTCGCTGATGGTGCGGGATGAGGCTGCGATGTCCTGCATGGTGGCGACCACCTGCGTGACGGACTGGCCGCCCGCCTGCGCAGCGCTGGACGCGTTGGCGGCCAGGCGGTTGGCCTGTTCGGCGGTGTTGGCGCTGTGCTTGACGGTTTCGGCCAGCTGCTCCACCGACGCTACGGTGCGTTGCAGGTCGTTGGCCTGCTGTTCGGTTCGCTGGCTCAGGTCGAGGTTGCCGCTGGCAATCTCAGCGGAACTGCTGGCAATGCTGTCGCTGCCCTGGCGAACTTCACCCACCAGTTCGGCCAGCTGCTGGCGCATGGTGGCCATGGCGGCCATGACGCTGTTGCGGTCACTGGCGCCGGTGTGCACCTGGGTGGTCAGGTCGCCCTTGGCGATGGACAGGGCAATCTCCGCCACGTCCTTCGGTTCGCCACCCATCTGGCGCGTAACCGAGCGCATCACCAGCCAGGCGGCCAGAATGCCCAGGACGATGGCCAGGACCGACGCAGCCAGCTGCGTGGACAGCGACAACTGGAACACCGCAGCGCCCTTGTCCGCCAGTTGTGCAGCCACTCCGGACTTGAAGGACCACTCCTTTTCAATCGCGTCCAGCGTGGCGCGGAACAGGCGCTCCGACTTGCCGGTGAAGAGCCTGCGGGCTTCTTCGATCTTTTCCGGGTCGGCCAGCGACTCGCGCGATACGGCCTTGAGCTTGTCCCAGTCGCTCATGGAGCGCTGGGTGGCTTCGGTCACGGCTGTCCAGAGCTCGCGGTCCTCGTCGTTGACGAGCAGCTTTTCGTGCGCGGCGAGTTCCTGATTCAGTTGCGCGTAGGCCTCGGCGATCTTGGCTTCCAGGATGTCCATCTCGTCGGCCGAGACGGTCATCAGGTGCTGGCCCTGCACCATACGGATGCTGGCCACCTTGTCCTGCCAGGTTTTGACCGCAGCCAGCGAAGGCGTGGTCGTGCTGGCGTAGTAGTCCAGCGCGTCGTGGATGGTGGCCATCTGCCGAACGGAGATGACTGCCATGGCCACAAGCAGAACCAGCAGCAGACCGAACGCCCACGCCAGGCGGGCGCCCAGTCGCATCTTTTCAAGCAACTTCATCATCGGGTTACGTCACTTGCGGCGGCCGCGCAGCCATTCCAGCGTCATCATCAGCGCGGTCGTGAACAGGATGAGCAGCGTGGCCACGGCGGCGATGGTGGGGGAGATGTTTTCGCGGATGCCGGTGAACATCTGGCGCGGCAGCGTCACCTGTTCTGGCCCGGCGAGGAAGAGCGTCACCACCACTTCGTCGAACGACGTGGCGAAGGCGAACAGCGCGCCCGAGATCACACCCGGTGCAATCACCGGCAGCGTCACGCGGAAGAAGGTTTCCAGCGGGCTGGCGCCCAGGCTGAGGCTGGCTTTGACCAGGTTGAGGTTGAAGCTTTGCAGCGTGGCCAGCACGGTGGTCACCACGAATGGGGCACCCAGCGCGGCGTGAACAAGGATGAGGCCAAGGTAGGAGTCGTTGAGGCCCAGGCGTGCAAAGTACAGGTAGGTGCTGACGCCGACCACCACGATGGGCACCACCATGGGGGAGATGAGCAGGCCGGTGATCAGCCCTTTGGCGGCAAATTTGTTGCGCGCCAGGCCCATGGCTGCCAGTGTGCCCAGCACCGTGGCGATGAGCGTGGCCGCCGGGGCCACGATGAAGCTGTTGCGCGTGGCGCGGCCCCATTCGGGTGCGTTCCACATTTCGCGGTACCACTGAAGCGACCAGCCTTCAATGGGGTAGGCCAGGAAGGTGCTGTCGCTGAACGATAGCGGCACGATCACCACGATGGGCAGGACCAGGAAGACCAGCACCAGCACAGCCGCCAGCCGCAGGGCCAGCCAGCCCAGCTTGTCGAACAGGCCGTAGTAGGCGGGAAACTCAGGGAGCTTGAACATTGGTGTGCTTCCTTCAACCCAGGCTCAGCTCGGCCTTGGAGACCTTGCGGTAGAACGCGTAGAGGACGAGCGTGGCGGTGAGCAGCACGCCACCCAGGGCGCAGGCCATGCCCCAGTTGACTTCGACGTTGGTGTACTGGGCCACGTAGTAGCTCAGCATCTGGTCGCCAGCGCCACCCAGCAGCGCGGGGGTGACGTAGTAACCAATGCAGGTGATGAACACCAGCAGGCCGCCTGCGGCCACACCGGGGTAGGTTTGCGGCAGGTACACGCGGAAGAAGGCGGCCAGCGGCGGGCTGCCCAGCGAGATGGCAGCGCGCAGGTAGTTGGGCGGCACGGACTTCATGACGCTGTACAGCGGCAGGATCATGAACGGCAGCAGGATGTGCACCATGGCGATGATGACCCCCGTGCGGTTGAACAGCAGGGGCAGCGGCGCGTCGGTGATACCGATGGCCATGAGGAAGCGGTTGATCAACCCGTTGTTCTGCAGCAGCACGATCCAGGCGGCAATGCGCACCAGCACCGATGTCCAGAACGGCAGCAGAACGAGGATCAACATCATGTTGGCCTTGCGTTCGCTCAGCGTGCTGAGCCAGTAGGCCAGGGGGTAGCCAATGAGTAGCGCAATCGCGGTGACCACCGCACTCATGTGGAAGGTGCGCAGCAGGATGTCGCTGAACGCGGCTTCGTCGGCGGGCACGCGTTCGATGCCACCGTCGGGCGATCGCTTGAGGTCGATGGCGGTGAGCAGGTAGTCGGGCGTCCAGCGCGAACTGTTCTTGGCAATGGCTTGCCAGTAGGGCAGTTCACCCCAGCGCGCGTCGTGGGCCAGCAGCGCCTCGCGGGCTTGCACTGGCGATAGGTTTTCGCCCAGCGGCAGGGCACGGTAGGTGCCCATGACGAGGGAGCGGCCGCCCGCCACCTCGCTGTTGAGGCGGCGTGCCAGCACGCCAGCCTGCGCGGTCTCTTCAATCGATGAGAGGTCTTGCAGGATGGCGGCATAGGCGGCGTCCGGCGGCGGGCCGTGGCGGTCCCAGCCGTCGAGCGCCTGCCCCGTGCGGGGCAGGGCATCTGCGACTTCGGGATTCTCCACCGCCCGCACCAGCAGACTGGCCAGCGGAACCAGGAAGAACACCAGCAGGAAAATCAGCAGAGGCATGGTGAGCGCCACGGCGCGCACCTTCTTGCGCCTTTCGGCGCGACGCAACTGCTGAGCCAGATCGGTTCCGCCGGCAATCATCATTGTGCAGCCCAGGCAGCGAAGCGCTTCTCCAGGGCCTCGCCCTGGTCAGCCCAGAAACCGATGTTGAACTGCAGCGAGTCCTTGCTGTTGGCGGGGGACGTGGGCAGCAGGTCCAGCACCTTGGCGTCCAGCTTGGACAGCGCCTTGTTGTTGGTCGGGCCGTAGGAGATGTTGCGGGCGTATTCGGCTTGCGCATCCACCGAGCTGGCGGTGGCGATGAACTTCATCGCGGCGTCCTTGTTCGGGGTGCCCTTCGGGATGACCCAGTAGTCCAGGTCGTAGATGCCGCCGGTCCAGGTGATCTTCAGGTTCTTGCCTTCGCGCTGGGCAGCGTCGATGCGGCCGTTGTAGGCGGTGGTCATGGCCACGTCGCCTGCCACCAGGAACTGCGGGGGCTGCGCACCGGCTTCCCACCACTGGATGTTTGGCTTGAGCTCGGTCATCTTCTTGAACGCGCGCTCGGCACCGTCCTTGGTGGCCAGCACTTTGTACACGTCGGCGGGCTTGACGCCATCGGCCATCAGCGCGAATTCGAGGTTGTAGCGGGCGCCTTTGCGCATGCCACGCTTGCCGGGGAATTTCTTCACGTCCCAGAAGTCGGCCCAGGTGACGGGGCCAGACTTGAGCTTGTCGCCGTTGTAGGCCATAACGGTGGACCACACAAAGGCACCCACGCCGCACTCGTGCACGGCGGCGGGCTGGAAGTCGGCCTTGTTGCCCACCTTTGCCCAGTCGATCTTCTCGAACAGGCCTTCATCGCAGCCGCGGTTCACGTCGGGGCTTTCCACCTCGACCACGTCCCAGGTGATTTTCTTGGCTTCCACCATGGCCTTGATCTTGGCCTGTTCACCGTTGTACTCCACGCCAGTGATCTTGCCGCCGGAGGCTTTCTCGTAGGCCTCGAAGAAGGCCTTTTTCTGCGCGGCGCCGTTGGCACCACCGAAGTTGACGACGGTCAGGTTCTGGGCCATGGCAGGCAGTGCAGCCAGGGCAGCAACGGCCAGCAGTACGGGTTTGAGTTGCATGACGCTTTTCTCCAGGGGGTTGAGGGAACGGGACGGAAGGATCAGCGGTACACGCGAAGATGTTCCGCCGGGATGTGCAGGTTCAAACGCTGCCCGGCGTTGAGAGCGCCATGGTGTTGCAACGGTTGTTTCACACACAACTCGGGTTGCTGCGGCAGTTCGCAGCGCAGGCGCAGGTGGTCGCCAAAATAGATGACATCGGACAAGCCCACGCTGAGGATGTTTTCAGCCGGGGCGTTGGTACCGTTGAGCACGTGGATGCGTTCAGGGCGGATGCTGCATTGCACGGCATCACCCACGCCGGCCTGGTTCACGTTGACGCCACGCAAACGCAGGCCATCGCCCAACTGCACGGTGCATTGTTCGCCGTGCGTTTCGGCCACCGTGCCGTTGAGCACAGAGTTGTCACCCACAAAGCTGGCAACAAAGCGGTTGGAAGGCGTTTCGTACAGGCGGTCCACCTGGTCGATCTGTTGGATGATGCCCTCGTTGAACACGGCCACGCGGTCAGACATGGTCAGCGCTTCAGACTGGTCGTGCGTGACGTACACGAAGGTTACGCCCAGGCGGCGGTGCAGGGCCTTGAGTTCCAGCTGCATGTGTTCGCGCAACTGTTTGTCGAGTGCGCCCAGTGGCTCGTCCATCAGCACCAATTGGGGGTCGAACACCATGGCACGGGCCAGGGCCACGCGCTGCTGCTGGCCGCCCGACAGTTGCGACGGGTAGCGGCCGCCCATGGGGCCCATCTGCACCATGTCCAGCGCGCGCTTCACCTTGGCATCGCGCTCAGCGGCGGGCAGCTTGCGCACCGTGAGCGGGTAGGCAATGTTCTCTGCCACCGTCATGTGCGGGAACAGCGCATAGTTCTGGAACACCATGCCGAAGTTGCGCTTGTGCGGTGGCGTGCGGGTGATCGAGACACCGTTGAGGTGAATCTCGCCCGAGGTGGGGGACTCGAAGCCCGCCAGCATCATCAGCGTGGTTGTCTTGCCAGAGCCCGAAGGGCCCAGCAGCGACAGGAATTCGCCTTTCTGGATTTCAAGATTCAGGTCGCGCACCACGAGGCTGTTGCCATCGTATGTTTTTTGTACGCCGGTGAAAGTAACGAGCGGTTGCGGTTTGTGCATGTAAGCGTGGTGGTGTGCAAGCAGACAGTGCCAATGACTGTAATGGGCTTGGTGCCACCTCGACATATACAGATGCACCCGGTACAGAGGCCGCTGTGCAGTTCGGATACCCAATACACAGAAACCCTGTAGTGCGCATGGGCGGATTTTTGCCTTGGGAGGGTGCGATTTGCACCATTGTGGGGCATCGCAAGACAAAAAAACAGGGCCGGAGGATGTCCGGCCCTGTATCTGTCGTGTTGGCAAGCTGTACTGGTCAGCTCTCCGTCGCAGTCCAGCTGGGCACGCCGTGCCCAAGGGCTGGCGGCGGCAGTCCGGCGGTGGGGCGCACTCCGTCCATCAGGATGGGGTGGGCCACCATCGGCGGTGTGCTGCCTTCAGCTGTGTCATGGCGCGGTAGCGTCATGCCGCGCGCGGCCACGTGGGGGTGCTCCATTACTTGCGCCACATCCAGAATGGGCGCACAGGGCACTGCTGCGCGGTCCAGCAGTTGCACCCAGTCGGCGGTGTCGCGTTCCATGGTCCAGCCGGTGATCAGGGGAACCAGGGCTTGGCGGTTTTCCACGCGCGCCGGGTTGGTGGAAAAACGCGCATCGCGCGCCACGGCGGGGTGGCCTGCCGCTTCGCAGAAGCGGGTGAACTGTCCGTCATTCCCCACGGCCAGCACCATGTGTCCGTCGCGGGTGGGGAACACCTGGTAAGGCACGATGTTGGGGTGGGCGTTGCCCATGCGGGTGGGCCGCGTCTGGCCAATCAACTGGTTGCTGGCCTGGTTGGCCAGCATGGCCACCTGCACGTCGAACAGGGCTGCGTCAATCACCCGGCCCTTGCCGGTGTGCTGGCGCTCATGCAGCGCCGCCAGAATGGCGGTGGCCGCGTACACGCCGGTCATCAGGTCGGTCACGGCCACGCCCACCTTCTGCGGCTCTTCGCCCTTGTTGCCGGTGATGCTCATCAGCCCGGCCTCGGCCTGAATGGCAAAGTCGTAGCCCGCCTTGTGCGACAGCGGGCCCGTCTGCCCGTACCCGGTGATGGAGCAGTAGATCAGCCCCGGGTTGATGGCCTGCAGGCTGGGGGCGTCCAGCCCGTACTTGGCCAGTTGGCCGACCTTGTAGTTCTCGATCAGCACGTCGGCCTCGCGGGCCAGTTCGCGCACCTGCTGTATGCCTTCGGGGCTGGCAATGTCTATGGCCACCGAACGCTTGCCCCGGTTGGCGCACAGGAAGTAGGCCGCCACGCGGTCTTCCCCTTTTTCTGGGTCAGCCTGCCACCAGGGCGGGCCCCAGGCCCGAGTGTCGTCACCCGTGCCGGGGCGCTCCACCTTCAGCACGTCGGCGCCGTAGTCGGCCAGAATCTGCCCGGCCCAGGGGCCGGCCAGCACGCGCGACAGGTCCAGCACCTTCACGCCCGCCAGCGGGCGGGGCATCTGCGTGGGCTCAAAGGCAAATTCCTTGGCGGGCATGGCGGCTTTCTCAGTTGCCAAAAGCGGCAATGCCAGTGATGGCACGGCCCAGAATCAGCGCGTGGATGTCGTGCGTGCCTTCGTAGGTGTTCACCACTTCCAGGTTCACCAGATGGCGGGCCACACCGAACTCGTCGCTGATGCCGTTGCCACCCATCATGTCGCGGGCCACGCGGGCAATGTCCAGTGCCTTGCCGCAGCTGTTGCGCTTGAGGATGGAGGTGATCTCCACCGCAGCCTTGCCTTCGTCCTTCATGCGGCCCAGGCGCAGGCAGCCCTGCAGGCCCAGGCTGATGTCGGTCAGCATGTCGGCCAGCTTCTTCTGGATGAGCTGGTTGGCAGCCAGCGGGCGGCCAAACTGGTTGCGGTCCAGCACGTACTGGCGGGCGCGGTGGAAGCAGTCCTCGGCGGCGCCCAGCGCACCCCAGGCAATGCCGTAGCGCGCGCTGTTCAGGCATGTGAATGGGCCCTTCAGGCCGCGCACCTCGGGGAAGGCGTTTTCTTCGGGGCAGAACACCTCGTCCATCACAATTTCACCGGTGATGGAAGCACGCAGGCCCACCTTGCCGTGCACGGCGGGAGCGCTCAGGCCCTTCCAACCCTTTTCCAGAATGAAGCCGCGAATCTGGCCGCCGTCGTCCTTCGCCCACACCACGAACACATCGGCAATGGGGGAATTGGTGATCCACATCTTGGAGCCCGTCAGGCTGTAGCCGCCCGGCACCTTCTTGGCGCGGGTGATCATGCTGCCGGGGTCGGAGCCGTGGTTGGGTTCCGTCAGACCAAAGCAGCCCACCCATTCGCCGGTGGCCAGCTTGGGCAGGTACTTCTGCTTCTGCGCCCCGGTGCCAAATTCATTGATCGGCACCATCACCAGCGAGCTTTGCACGCTCATCATGCTGCGGTAGCCGCTGTCCACGCGCTCCACCTCGCGCGCCACCAGGCCGTAGCACACGTAGTTCAGGCCAGCGCCGCCGTACTGCTCGGGAATGGTCGGGCCGAGCAGGCCCAGTTCACCCATCTCGTTGAAGATGGCGCGGTCCGTCTTCTCGTTGCGGAAAGCATCTTGCACGCGGGGCAGCAGGCGCTCCTGGCAATAGGCGTGGGCCGCGTCGCGCACCTGGCGCTCGTCGTCGGTGAGCTGGTCGTCCAGCAGGAAGGGGTCGGACCAGGAGAAGCGGGGGTTGGAGCTCATGCGTTTGTCTCGCGAATGAATGAAGGATGGTGCGATGCTAGGCCCCGTGTGCCCAGGCGGCAAGCGAATTTTTCTGATCCAGATATGAGTATTTGTATTGAATGGTGTGCTAATGTGCACCCACCATGCGACGCAAACTGCCATCCACCCAGGCCCTGAACTGCTTTGAGGCCGCCGCCCGCCACCAGAGCTTTACCCGTGCCGCGCAGGAACTGAACCTGACGCAGGGCGCCGTGTCGCGCCAAGTGGCGGCGCTGGAAGAGTTTTTGGGTGTGCCCCTGTTCCGCCGCACCCAGCACGGCATGGTGTTGACCCCCGCCGGGGCCGACTACGCCCGCCACGTGGGCCAGCGCCTGGACGCACTGGAGCGCGACGCCGTGGAGCTGATGGGCCGGCGCGGGCAGGGCGACAGCCTGACCCTGGCCGCCGTGCCCACCTTTGCCACCCGCTGGCTGATACCGCGTCTGTACGGGCTGGCCGCCGAACAGCCCGACCTGCTGGTGCACTTTGAAACCCGCACGCGCCCCTTTTTGTTCACCGACACGGGCATAGACGCCGCCATCTGGGCGGGCACGCCCGAGCAACTGCAGCAATGGGCGGGCACCCAGGCCACCCGGCTGATGCCGGAAGACGTGCTGCCCGTGTGCAGCCCCCGGCTGCTGGTGAATGGGCAAGAGGTGAGCCCCGAAGCGCTGGCGCAGATGCCCCTGCTGCAACAGGCCACCCGGCCCGAAGCCTGGCGCCAGTGGTTCGACGCCCAGGGCGTGGACGCCCCGCGCGCCATGGCCGGGCCGAGGTATGAGCTTTTCTCGATGCAGGCCGCCGCCGCCATCAGCAGCCTGGGCGTGGCGCTGATGCCCACCCTGTTGGTGCAAGACGAACTGGCCAGCGGCGCGCTGGTGGTGGCGTGCGCGCGGCCATTGAAGGCGCAACGGGCCTATTACCTTGTGCAGCCGCAGGTGGCCGAAAGACCGGCGTTGACGGTGTTCAGGGAATGGCTGGCGCGGCAGTGTGCCGAAGCGCAAAACTTTGCGCTATAGTGGTAGCAGAAAAATCAAATGACCGGCCCGCATGCGCGGAGATTGGGTGAAGCCGTTGGGAACTGGAGTTTGAGCCCAGAGTTGTGCACACGATGAGTGCGCTATTGGCTTGGCATACGAGGGAGGATGCTTTGATATACGCCTTTTTTGTAAACGAATATTCGCCGCTTGGGGAGGATATCGCACGTTATGCCTTTGGAAGTTAACCATGGCTGATGCATACGAACCACCTGAGATATATAAGAAAGCATTTACCTGCCCACATTGCGATGCATACGCAGCAATGGATTGGTCCAACTTGGGTGGGGAAACGCAAGGCAGTTTTTCTTGGGCGCCGGTATGGACCGCTAGTTGCCACCATTGCAGGAAGCTATCCATTTGGCTAAACGAAGAAGGCTATGGAATTCAGGAGATGATCCACCCCAAATCGTCCGTTGCCCCATTGCCGAATCCAGACTTGCCCGTCGAGTGCACGAAGGATTACATGGAGGCACGTTCTATTGCAGAGGGTTCTCCGCGCGGCGCGGCTGCACTGCTAAGACTCTGTGTACAAAAACTAGCTGTGTACCTTGGAGGCAACGGAAGCAACATCAACGAGGACATAGCAGTACTTGTTCAAAATGGACTGCCTCTTCGAGTTCAGCAGGCTCTCGATGTTGTTCGAGTTGTAGGCAACAACGCGGTTCACCCTGGGGAAATGAACATCGACGATCAGCCTCAAACGGCTTTGGCGCTTTTTGGCCTTGTGAACCTAATCGTCGAGAACCAGATTTCACAACCTAAACACGTCGCGAATCTATTCTCAAGCCTTCCGGATGGAGCAAAGAATGCTGTTAGCAAACGTGACGGAAAGGCATAAATCGGTAGTCCAGCGGACCTGCGCGAAAAGCCGCGCAGGCCGCTCACTTCTACGTTAGGCGTTCCTATGAAGTGGTTCTTGAGCATCGTCGCTGTCTTGGCTCTTGCCGCGGGTATGGGCCTTGGCTTTCTCGGCCATAACGGACTGTTGATTGCCGGTCTGTTCGCTGCACTCGCTTTCTTAGTCACCGCGAATCTTGACCGCATTTCCGAGTTCAAGGCCTCAAAGACAGGTATCGAAGCGCGCACGCGCGAAGTTGTGGCCCGTGCAGAGACGGCGGTTGAAGAGCTTCGCATCCTCGCAGAGCAACTTGGACAGCTCTCGCTCTCTCTTGTGAAACGCCAGGGGCGGCTAGGCGGCTACTCGGACGAAGAGCAAGAACAAATTCAGGCATCCATTCTTGATGTTTTGCGAAAGGTAGGCGTTCCGGAGAGCACATTCCCAGCTGTTCTCAAGGACTGGCATCGCTTTACCGAGTTTGACTACGCGCATTACATACTCGGAGGAAACCACGTTCCATCTGGAGCCGATCCTCGTGTCGTCGCAGAGTGGAAGCAGCTCCGACATCGCGGGTTAGCTAGCATTCCACTCCCAGCAGAGGTAAGGGGGTTTCTGGCTAAGCATGACTGGCTCACTGCAGAGGTTGATGAGCTGCTTACAGACTATGAGCACTACCGAACTCATCGAACCCATCGTAGACCGGAAATCTGGCGTGACCGCGAGAACTGGCGGCACATTTCAGGCAAGAAGGCCTAACCCTTCGTAGCACTCGGGGGAAGTCAAAGGTTAGGTATCAATGAACTACCGCGTTGCAATCCTTACCGACATTGAGCACTTGCTTGGGCTTTTCTATGGGCGCGGCCCCCGTGGAAAGTGGCTGTATGAGTTGCTCGTCGTACTTCTGACCTGCGCCCATTGACCGTGCCATTGGTTCGGAGAATTCCGAGGGGTTGAAGGTCGAACGTGGCCTTATCTTTAAGGCTGAACAGTAGCAAAGTAGGGGCGCTGCTGATCCTACTTATGTTCCCCTCGCGCATAAGATCATTTGTGGTGCTCTACGCACCACCAACCACCCGCAGCGCCCCTCCATACCCGTTCTCCCCGGGCGTTGCCCCTCAATTTGAACCCGCCGTGGGCTTTGGGGCCTGGCCGGTAGGCCTTGGATCGGGGCCAAAAGCCCGTGATCGGTGCCCGGCCCGCTACGCGCGGCATTGACGGAGAGTGCAGATGAACAGACTTTTCTTGGAGCGTGCAGCGGCATGCAGCTGATCTGGGTTGGCGGGCCAGCGGCGCGGGTGCGGACGTTTTCCATCACCGCCCGCACGGTGGTGCTTGCGTTCCTGTGCGTGGCCCTGGGGCTGCTGGGCCTGGGGGCGGCCAGCAGCTGGATGGGGCTGCGCGTGGTCGTCGAATATTCACCGGAACTGCTGGGCAAAGTTGGCGCCGGGGTGACCAGCCGTTCGGAGCTGGAGGGGGTGCGGCAGCGCTACCTGGCAGAGCTGGCCAAGTTCCAGGGGCGGCTGGGCGCCTTGAGCGAGCGGGTTGAAGAGATTGAAAGCGTGCGCAAGGGCGTGATGGAGCGCCTGGTACTGCAGAACCTGCTGCGCGAAAAAGGCGGGCCGTCAGCAGGCGGCAAGGGCGGCTTGACGCAGCCCCCTAGCGTGGACGCCGATGCTGAACTGCCGCCCCAAGGGCTGGACGATGAGCCGCTGCTGCAACAGCACGGTGCTTTCATGCAGCAGCTTCAAAGCCTGGAGGCTGTGGTGTTGCAACGCTCGCGCCTATGGGAATCGGGGCTGCAGCGGCTGGAGCAAGTGCCTTTGATCTTGCCGCTGGCCGTGGAATTTTCTGTGAGTTCGGGCTATGGCGGCCGGGCCGACCCGTTTACCGAGCAGCATGGCCAGCACAAGGGGGTGGACCTGGTGGCGCCCGTTGGCACGCCGGTGCTGGCTACCGCGCCGGGCCGGGTAACGCGCTCCGAGTATTCCGGCGCCTATGGCGAACTGGTGGAGGTGGAGCACGCCGAGGGCTTTTCTACCCGCTACGCCCACCTGCTGAAGCGCCGGGTGGCGGTCGGGCAGCGCGTGGCCGCGCGTGACGTGCTTGGCTGGCTGGGCAGCACCGGGCGCTCCACTGGCCCGCACCTGCATTACGAGGTTCGCCATCTGGACGAACCCATCGACCCCTCCAGAACGTTGACCGCCTGGTCGCAACTGCCGCAAAAACCCTGAAGGACGACGCCATGAGCAAGCCCGCGATGTTTCGCAAGATGAGCAAATTGAACCCGCTGACGCTGGGTAAGGAGCGGTTCGATACCTTGATCGGCCCCAGCTCGCGCATCGAGGGCAACTTCTTCCTCACCGAAAGCATTCGGGTGGACGGCACCATCAAGGGCAACCTGAAAGAGGGGGATGGCGTGTCGGTTTCGGTGGTGGTGGGCGGCACCGGGCTGGTGTACGGCGACATCGCGGCGCAGCGCGTGGTGGTGGCGGGCAAGGTGCATGGCAACATCCTCGCGTCTGAGCGCATTGAACTGCGCGCGGGCTGCACCGTCACGGGCGACATTCGCTACCAGTCAATGGCCGTGGAACATGGCGCCAACCTGCACGGCAAGCTGCTGCAGATGGGGCACGGCGAGGCCGTAGGCTGCGCGCCGGGTGGACAAGAAAAGATCATTGGCCAAGAGGCCTGACCCGCTTTTGGCCCGGGTAGACAAAAAGGCCCTCGCGGGCCTTTGTTGTTTTTGCGGTGTTGGCGGTCAGGCCTTGGCGGCAGCCAGCGCCTCGCCCAGGATGGCGAGGCCTTCATCCAGCAGGCTGTCGCTGGCGGTGATGGGCACCAGAATGCGGATGACGTTGGCGTACACGCCGCAAGACAGCAGCACCAAGCCGCGCTTGAGGGCTTCGGCGCAGACGCGCTTGGTCAGGTCCGCGTCGGGCTGGTGGATGTCGCCGTTCTTGAACAGCTCCACCGCCACCATGGAGCCCAGGCCACGCACGTCCTGGATTTCCTTGTGGGTCTGCGCCAGGGCGCGCAGGCCGGTCTTCAGGCGCTCGCCCACGGCGTTGGAACGGTCCAGCAGCTTTTCTTCCTCGAACACGTCCAGCACGGCCAGCGCGGCGGCGCAGGCCAGGGGGCTGCCTGCGTAGGTGCCGCCCAGGCCGCCGGGCAGGGGCTTGTCCATCAGCTCGGCCTTGCCTATGACGGCAGAAATGGGGAAGCCGCCCGCCATGCTCTTGGCCATGGTGATGAGGTCGGGCGCCACGCCCCACTGTTCGCAGGCCAGCCAGGTGCCGGTGCGGCCAGCGCCGGTCTGCACTTCGTCGGCAATCAGCACAATGCCGTGCTTGTCGCACAGGGCGCGCAGGGCTTGTGCAAACTCGGGCGGGGCCACGTAGAAGCCGCCTTCGCCTTGCACCGGCTCCAGAATGATGGCCGCCACGCGCTCGGCTTCCACGTCGTACTTGAAGATGTGTTCCAGCGACTTCAGCGAGTCGGCCACGCTCACACCATGGAGCGGGTTGGGGAATTCGGCGTGGTAGATTTCGGCCGGGAAGGGGCCAAAACCAGCCTTGTACGGGGCCACTTTGCCGGTCAGCGCCATGCCCAGCAACGTACGGCCATGGAAGCCGCCGCCAAAGGCGATGACGGCTTGGCGCTTGGTGGCGGCACGTGCAATCTTGACTGCGTTTTCCACGGCCTCGGCGCCGGTGGACAGGAAGTAGGCCTTCTTGGGGAAGTTGCCCGGGGCCTTGGCGATCAGGCGTTCGGCCAGTTCCACGTAGGGCTCGTAGGCCACCACCTGGAAGCAGGTGTGGTGGTATTTGTCCAGCTGGGCCTTCACGGCTTCAACGATCTTGGGGTGGCGGTGACCGGTGTTGAGCACTGCAATGCCGCCAGCAAAGTCGATGAAGCGCTTGCCTTCCACGTCCCACAGCTCAGCGTTCTCGGCGCGCTCGGCAAACACCTCGTAGGTCTGACCCAGGCCAGCGGGCAGTGCGGCGCGGCGGCGGGCCATCAGGTTGGCGTTGGTCTTGACGTCGGTGAGGTTAGGGTCACGGTGCATGAGCGGGGCTCCTGGGGGTTGAAAAAGGCAAATGGGCCAAGCTGGCACTTTAGGGGGCATGGCGCACAGCTAACATATACAGTCGGGCAGGCACAGCCGAAGCACTGTGCAGCCCCTGCCACCTGTACAGTCAAACCCTAGACATCACCATGTTCACGCTAGACCCTCAACAATCCACGCCTCTGGTGGTGCAAATCGTGGAGGGGTTTCGTGACCTGATCCAGTCTGGTGCGCTGCGGCCAGGGGCCAAGGCGCCGTCCATCCGCCAGTTCGCCCACGCGCATGGCGTGAGCGTTTACACCGTGGTGGACGCCTACGACCGCCTGGTGGCGCAGGGCTTCTTCGTATCGCGCCCCCATTCCGGCTTTTTTGTGCGTCGCCGCGAGGTCAACGCCAACGCGCTGCGCGGCCAGGGCACGAACTACAGCTTCGACTCGATGTGGTACCTGCGCCGCGTGTTCGAGAACCGCAATCTACGCATGAAGCCCGGTTGTGGCTGGTTGCCCGGCGAGTGGTTGTTCGAGGAGGGCCTGCGGCGCAGCCTGCGCAGTCTGGCTTCCGACCACGTGGACCTGGGCGGCTACGGCGAACCCAAGGGCTTCCCGCCACTGCGGCAGCTGGTGCGCGACATGCTGGCCGAGCAGGAGATTGTGCTTGGTGCCGACCAGGTGCTGCTGACCAACGGCTCCAGCCAGGCCATGGACATGGTGGCCCGCCGCATGGTGCAGCCTGGTGACCCGGTGCTGGTGGATGCGCCAGGTTACCCCAACTTGTTGTTCTCGCTGCGCTTTTTGGGCGCTCGGCTCATCGGTGTGCCGCGTACGCCGCAGGGCTACGACCTGGCCGCGCTGGAAGAACTGGTGATGGTGCACAAGCCCAAGGTGTTCTTCACTCAGCCGCGCCTGCAAAGCCCCACGGGCTCGGTGGCACACCTGTCGCACCTGCACCGGGTGGTGCAGCTGGCCGAACAGCACCAGTTCCTGCTCGTGGAAAACGACATCTACGCCGACCTGGACCCGGAGCCACGCCCCTCGCTGGCCAGCCTGGATCAGCTGCAGCGCGTGGTCTACATCAGCAGCTTTTCCAAGACCATTTCACCGAACCTGCGGGTGGGCTTCGTGGCCGCGCACCCGGACGTGCTGGAGGATCTGGCCCAGTTGAAGATGATCTCGGGGCTGACTTCGTCCGAGTTTGCCGAGCGGCTGACCTACGGTGCGTTGATCGACGGGCGCTGGCGCAAGCACCTGCGCGGCCTGCGCGACCGCCTGGCACAGGCGCACCAGCAGGTGGCCGAAAAGCTGGAGGCCCTGGGCTTTGAACTGTTTGCCGAACCCAAGGCGGGCATGTTTCTGTGGGCGCGGCACCCAAACATCAGCAACGCCACCGAACTGGCCTACCAGGCCACCGAGCACGACATTCTGCTTGGGCCGGGGCATTTGTTCTCTACCGACCTGGAGCCTAGCCCGTGGCTGCGCTTCAACGTGGCGTTTTGCGACGACCCGCGCCTGTGGGAGTTCCTGCAGGCGCAGTGCAGTTAAATCGCCCAGGTGGAGCCGTGCTCGGGCACCATGGCGTGCCAGCGCAGTTCGTTTTCTATGCGCTGGCGCAGCGTGTCTGCGGCTTCCTGTTCGCCGTGGATGACGAACGCGCGGTGCGGGTGCCCCGGCACGGCCCGCAGCCAATGCATGACCTGTCGCGCGTCTGCGTGGGCCGAGGCGGAGTGCAGCTGAAAAACCTCGGCGCGCACGCCGATATCCTGCCCGTGAATGCGCAGCTGCGTGCCGCCGTTGGCCAGCGTGGCACCACGCGTGCCCGGCGCCTGGTAGCCCGTGAGGATGACCATGTTGCGGTGGTCGCCCAGGTACTGCACCAGATGGTGCAGCACACGCCCACCCGTGGCCATGCCACTGGCAGCCAGTATCACCTTTGGCCCGTGTTGCAGTGCAATGGCCTTCGATTCGTCGGGCGTGCGCGTCATGGTGGCGGCATGCGCCATATCGCGGCACTGAGCGGCGTTTAGGCGGTGCTCCCCCAGGTGCTGAGCGAAAAGTTCGGTGCTGTGGATGGCCATGGGGCTGTCCAGGTACACCGGCAGTGATGCCGGGATGCGCCCCTGTTGCTTGAGTACTGCAATGGCGTGCAGCAGCGCCTGTGCGCGGCCCACGGCAAACACCGGCACCACGGCCGTGCCGCCGCGCGCGGCAATGCGCTCCAGCGGGCTGGCGAGTTCATCAACCAGGTTGTCGTCGGGGTGTTCCCGGTTGCCGTAGGTGGACTCGATGAACACCGCGTCGGCAGCCGGGGGCGGGTCGGGTGGCAGCATGACCAAGTCGTCTGAACGGCCCAGGTCGCCCGAGAAGAGCAGCCGCTTGCCTCCTACCTCCAGATAGAGGCTGGATGCGCCCAGGATGTGCCCTGCACCATGCAGCCGCGCCTGCCAGCCGTGGATGGGCTCGAACAGATGGTGCGAGGGCACGGTGCGCATCTGTTTGAGGCTGATGCGCGCGTCTTCCTGCGTGTAAAGGGGTAGGGCGGGGTGGTGCTTGGAGAAGCCGTGTCGGTTGGCGAAGGCGGCATCTTCTTCTTGAATGTGCCCGCTGTCGGGCAGGAGGATGTTACACAGGTCGCGCGTGCCTGGCGTGCACCACACCTTGCCATGGAAGCCTTCGCGTACCAGCAGTGGCAGGTAGCCGCTGTGGTCCAGGTGTGCGTGGGTCAGAACCACGGCATTGACGTGGTTGGGCAGAACGGGAAGGGGGGTCCAGTTGCGCAGGCGCAGCTGCTTGTAGCCCTGGAACAAGCCGCAGTCCACCATCAGGCTTTTGCCGTCGTGCTGGACCAGGTATTTGGAGCCGGTCACGGTGCCGGCTCCTCCGAGGAAGGTGACATGGACGCTCATGCGCCCATTTCACCACAGCTTTCAGCTGAAGAACGCTTTCGCCTTCTCGAACCAGCCCTTGTCGTTCGGGCTGTGCTTGTGGCCACCCTTCTGGAAGGACTCGTCCAGCTCGCGCAACAGCTTGCGCTGGTGCTCGGTGAGCTTGATGGGCGTTTCCACGGCCACGTGGCAGTACAAGTCGCCAGGGTAGCTGGAACGCACACCTTTGATGCCCCTGCCGCGCAGGCGGAAGGTCTTGCCGCTCTGTGTGCCTTCGGGGATGTCGATGGTGGCCTTGCCGCCCAGCGTGGGTACGGCGATTTCGCCACCCAGCGCAGCGGTGGTAATGCTCACCGGTACCTGGCAGTGCAGGTCGTCGCCATCGCGCTCGAAGATGTCGTGCTTGCGGATGCGGATTTCGATGAACAGGTCGCCCGACGGGCCGCCGTTGCGCCCAGGCTCGCCGTTGCCAGCGGAGCGGATGCGCATGCCGTCGTCGATGCCTGCGGGGATCTTGATTTCCAGCGTCTTGTGCTTCTTGAGCTTGCCCTGGCCGTTGCAGCTGGTGCAGGGCTCGGGAATGATCTTGCCGCTGCCGTGGCAATGCGGGCACGTTTGCTGCACGCTAAAGAAGCCCTGGCGCATCTGCACCACGCCGTTGCCGTTGCAGCTGGGGCAGGTCTTGACGCTCGTGCCAGGCTTGGCGCCGCTGCCTTTGCAGGTTTCGCAGTCTTCCCAGCTGGGGATGCGGATCTGCGCGTCCTTGCCATTGGCAGCTTCTTCCAGCGTGATTTCCATGGCGTAGGACAGATCGCTGCCACGGTAGACCTGACGACCACGCTGCCCACCGCCGCGCTGCCCGCCAAAGATGTCGCCGAAGATGTCGCCGAACGCCTCGGAGAACCCGCCGAAGCCTTCTGCCCCGCCCGGGCCGCCACGCATGTTCGGGTCCACACCCGCGTGGCCGTACTGGTCGTAGGCGGACCGCTTTTGCGGGTCGCTCAGCATCTCGTAGGCCTCTTTGGCTTCCTTGAATTTTTCTTCGGCTGCCTTGGCAGCGTCACCCTGGTTGCGGTC
The DNA here is from genome assembly GCA_041913045.1 of Burkholderiaceae bacterium. GTDB lineage: Bacteria > Pseudomonadota > Gammaproteobacteria > Burkholderiales > Burkholderiaceae_C > CAMLOF01. The sequence goes on from JAYSGB010000008.1 coordinate 23,854, forward strand.
AGGGTGGTACTTCATCGCCAGCTTGCGATAAGCCTTCTTGATCTCGTCGTCGCTGGCGTTCTTGGCCACGCCCAGGATTTCGTAAAAGTCTCGTTTGGCCATGTCAATACAAGGTTGCTCGTTGAGTGCAAACGCCGCGCCGGTCACCTGGGTGCCCGGACGCGGCGGCTAGATCATGGGCCCCCACGCTTCGCTGCCCCCCGAGGGGGCTTTCGTTGCCTTGGGGCGGCCCGGCGGCGACTCAGGCAACGCCCCCTGGGCGCCGCTGCACCGGCATCAGTCTTTCTTGACTTCCTTCACCTCGGCGTCGACCACATCGTCGTCGGCCGGGCGGCTGCCGCTGGCTTGCTGGGCGCCTTCTGCCGCGCCTGCGGCACCGGCAGCCTGGTTGGCCTGCATGTCTGCGTACATTTTCTCACCCAGCTTCTGGCTGGCGGTCATCAGCTCGTTGGTCTTGGCTTCGATCTCTGCCTTGTCGTCGCCTTTCACGGCTTCTTCAACAGCCTTGATGGCGGCTTCGATCTTGTCCTTCTCACCGGCGTCCAGCTTGTCGCCGTATTCGCCCAGGCTCTTGCGCACGGAGCTGACCAGACCGTCGGCCTGGTTGCGGGCCTGCACCAGTTCGACCTTCTTGTGATCCTCGGCGGCGTTCAACTCGGCGTCCTTCACCATCTTCTGGATTTCCTCCTCGGTCAAGCCCGAGTTGGCCTTGATGGTGATCTTGTTTTCCTTGCCGGTGCCCTTGTCCTTGGCGCCCACGTGCAGGATGCCGTTGGCATCGATGTCGAAGCTCACTTCGATCTGGGGGATGCCACGCGGTGCGGGCGGGATGCCTTCGAGGTTGAACTCACCCAGCAGCTTGTTGCCTGCGGCCAGCTCGCGCTCGCCCTGGAACACCTTGATCGTCACGGCCGGCTGGTTATCGTCAGCGGTGGAGAAGGTCTGCGCAAACTTGGTCGGGATGGTGGTGTTCTTGCTGATCATCTTGGTCATGACACCGCCCATGGTCTCGATGCCCAGAGACAGCGGGGTCACGTCCAGCAGCAGCACGTCCTTGCGGTCACCCGAGAGCACCTGGCCCTGGATGGCGGCGCCCACGGCCACGGCTTCGTCGGGGTTCACGTCCTTGCGTGGCTCCTTGCCGAAGAACTCCTTCACCTTTTCCTGTACCTTGGGCATGCGGGTCATGCCGCCGACCAGGATCACGTCGTCGATGTCGGACACGCTCACGCCAGCGTCCTTGATGGCGGTGCGGCAGGGGGCGATGGTGCGCTCGATCAGCTCGTCAACCAGGCTTTCCAGCTTGGCGCGGGTCAGCTTGATGTTCAGGTGCTTGGGGCCGGAGGCGTCTGCCGTGATGTAGGGCAGGTTCACGTCGGTCTGGGTGGAACTGGACAGCTCGATCTTGGCCTTTTCGGCTGCTTCCTTCAGGCGCTGCAGAGCCAGCACGTCCTTGGTCAGGTCAACGCCTTGCTCTTTCTTGAATTCGCCAATGATGTAGTCGATGATGCGCTGGTCGAAGTCTTCACCGCCCAGGAAGGTGTCGCCGTTGGTGGAGAGCACCTCGAACTGCTTCTCGCCGTCCACGTCGGCGATCTCGATGATGGAGATGTCGAACGTGCCGCCACCCAGGTCGAACACGGCGATCTTGCGGTCACCGGCGCCGTGCTTGTCCAGGCCGAAGGCCAGAGCAGCTGCCGTGGGTTCGTTGATGATGCGCTTGACTTCCAGGCCAGCGATGCGGCCAGCGTCCTTGGTGGCTTGGCGCTGGGCGTCGTTGAAGTAGGCCGGTACGGTGATCACGGCCTCGGTCACGGGCTCGCCCAGGTAGTCCTCGGCGGTCTTTTTCATCTTGCGCAGCACTTCAGCGCTGACCTGCGGGGGCGCCAGCTTGCTGCCGCGCACTTCGATCCAGGCGTCGCCGTTGTCGGCGGCCACGATGGAGTAGGGCATCAGGTCGATGTCCTTCTGCACTTCCTTCTCGGTGAACTTGCGGCCGATCAGGCGCTTGGCGGCGTAAACGGTGTTCCTGGGGTTGGTCACTGCCTGGCGCTTGGCCGAGGCGCCAACCAGAATCTCGCCGTCTTCCTGATAAGCAATGATGGAAGGGGTGGTGCGCGCGCCTTCGCTGTTTTCAATCACGCGCGTGGTGTTGCCTTCCATGACGGCCACGCACGAGTTGGTGGTGCCCAGGTCGATGCCGATGATCTTGCCCATGTGTTACTCCTGACGATTCTTGAAAATCTGGAAAAAGTTGAACTGTTGCTGATGTGTGGTTGCCTGCTGGCTTTTCAAGCCCTTGCGGCCCTTACTTGGGCGCGGCAACGGTGACCAGGGCCGGGCGCAGCACGCGTTCGGCGATGACGTAGCCCTTTTGGAGCACGGCGACCACGGTGTTGGCTTCCTGGTCGGCGGGGACCATGCTGATGGCCTGATGCTGGTGGGGATCGAACTTTTCGCCAGCAGCGGGGGCAATGGCGACAACCTTGTTGCGGCTGAGTGCGCTCTGCAGCTGTTTGAGCGTGGCTTCTGCACCTTCGCGGATCTGCTGCACGGTGGCTTCCTGCACCGCCAGGCCTGCCTCCAGGCTGTCGAGCACGGGCAGCAGGCTCTCGGCGAATCCCTCGACCGCAAACTTGCGCACCTTGGAAACCTCCTCCTCAGTACGACGGCGGATGTTTTCCACCTCGGCTTTGGCGCGCAGGAACTGCTCGGCCAAATCAGCGTTTTGCGCTTTCAAGGCTTCCAGTTCGTTGACCTGGGCAGCAGCCTGATCGGCCTGCTCGGCTGCGGCGGCGGCCTCGGCTTCAACGGAGGAGGGGGATTGCTGCGGGTTGGCGTAGGTGGGGTTCTGGTCTTGCATGTCGGCGTTGCGGTTCACGGCCCCAGGGGCCGCAAAGGGTTGAACGATGGAAACTTGGGGCCATATGAGGCCGTCTGTCCGGGTTTCAAGACCCCATGTGAAAATCTTTGTTTTTCAAGTGAATCACAGAGGAGACCCGGTACATGAAACTCTTTCGCCACGGCCCCATGGGGGCGGAAAAACCCGGCCTGATCGACGCACAGGGCCAGCGGCGCGACTTGTCGGGCGTGGTGGCGGACATCTGCCCCCAGACGTTGGACCCGCAGACCCTGGCGCGCTTGGCGGCGCTGGACGCCTCCGCGCTGCCGCTGGTGCCTGCCGATGCCCGCTTGGGCGCCTGCGTGGGCGGGGTGGGTAACGTGGTGGCGATCGGCCTCAATTATGCCGACCATGCTGCCGAGGCCGGGTTGAAGCCGCCCAGCCAGCCTATCGTTTTTAGCAAGCACAACGGCGCCATCAGCGGCCCGAACGATGATGTGTTGCTGCCGCCCGGCTCCGAGAAGCTGGACTGGGAGGTGGAGTTGGGCATTGTCATTGGCCAGCCCACATGGCATGTGAGCAAGGCTGATGCGCTCAAGCATGTGGCTGGGTTCTGTCTGGTGAACGACGTGTCCGAGCGTGCGTACCAGATGGAGTACGAGGGCCAGTGGATCAAGGGCAAAAGCTACCCAACTCACTGCCCCATCGGCCCGTGGCTGGTGACCACCGACGAGGTGGCCGACCCGCAGAACATCGACCTGTGGCTGGACGTGAACGGTGTGCGCCGCCAGACGGGCAACACCCGCACGATGATTTTTGACGTGGCGACCGTGGTGAGTTACGTGAGCCGCTTCATGCGCCTGATGCCGGGTGACGTCATCCCAACCGGCACCCCACCTGGGGTGGGCATGGGCCACAAGCCGCCGCTGTACCTGAAGGACGGCGACGTGATCACTCTGGGCAGCCCCATGTTGGGCGAACAGCGCCAGCGCGTCGTGGCGCACAGGGTCTGAGGACGCTGCTGCTCAGCGGGGCAGCAGGGCCTGCACGGCTTGGCCCAGTTCGATGACGGCCAAGGCGTAGTAGCTGCTCCAGTTGTAGCGGGTGACGACGTAGAAGTTTTCCGTGCCCGCGACGTAGCTCGGGGGTTGAGTGCCGTTTTGCAGTTCCACGAGCGCCAGGGGGCCAGCGTGTGCGCGGGCCGTGGCTTCCAGTTCGGCCCCCAGGGCCTGCATGCGTTCTGCGCTGAAAGTCGGGAGGATGTCTGGCGCCAACAGCTCGGCCATGCCAGCGCTGGCATTGCTCACGTTGACTGCATAGTGGGTGGGCATGCCTGGCCGCCAACCGTGCGATTGCAGGTAGCGGGCCACGGAGGCAATGGCGTCGCCGGGGCTGCCCAGCAGGTCGATGTGGCCGTCGCGGTCGAAGTCCACCCCCAGTTTGCTCCAGTTGCTGGGCATGAACTGGGGCAGGCCCATAGCTCCGGCATAGCTGCCGCGCCATTCGTCTGGCGCCACACCTTCTTGCCGGGCCAGGCGCAGCAGGGCGGCCAGTTCGCTCTGGAAGAAGGTGCTGCGCTGCTGTGCGCGCGGGTGTTCGGCCGGAAAGTCAAAAGCCAGCGTGGCCAGCGCGTCCAACGCCCGGTAGTTCCCCGTGTGCTGGCCGTACAGCGTTTCCACGCCGATGATGCCGACGATGAGCCAGGCAGGAACGCCGTATTCGGCTTCGGCGCGTTGCAGGGCGTCGGCATGGCTTTGCCAGAAGCGCAGCCCGGCTTGCAGGCGGCGCGGTTCAATGAAACGGTCGCGGTAGGCGGCCCAGTTTTTTGGCGTGCCCGCTGGGGCAGGCAGCATCAGCCGCACCACGCTGGGGTTGTACTGGGCACGCGCTATCCAGCGCTGAGCCCAACCGTCGCTCCAGCCTTCCTGCTCGTCCAGCGCGGCGGCGAAGCGCATGGCGGTTTCGTTGCTGCCATAGACCGGCTGAGCCCGCTCAGCCGGGCGCGTCTTGGCTTTGGATGGTTTTTTGGTGGCGTGGCCGTGGGTGGCTGCATGTGTGGCGGCATTCGTGGTTGAGCACGGTGCAATGGCAATCAGGGCGACAAGGCAGCCAGCAAGCCATCGTGAGGCGCCGGGGGGAAAAGCGGAATGGAAACGCATGAAATCTTCAGCCAGTGCGGGCGCCTGGCCTGGGCCAGGGGAGGCGTGCCATCTCGGCGCGCAATGTTTGCAATGAGAGGCGGTTGTGTGGATCGTAACGCTGTGCTTCGAGCAGCATCAGCCATTGTTCCAGCGCAGCCAGGTCGGCACCAGTGCCGTTGGACTTGACGGCCTGCGCCATTTGCCTGGGTGTGGCCTGGGCGGGCAGGTTGATGCCAGCCGCCAGCAGACGGCTGCGTGCTTGCAGCAGCAGCCTTTGCCAAGGGTCGCGGGTTTGGCGCTCCCACCAGGCCCACAGTGCGCCAGCCAGACTCACCACCACCAGAGTGCCCAGCAGCACGTACGCCAAGTCATGCCAGCTGGCAGAGCGCAAGCCCAGCTTTTTCAACAGATCAAGCTGGTCGCTCTGGGTGTAGTTGAGCACCCACTGGTTCCAGCGGTTGTTGGTGGCTTCCCACATCTGGCGAATTTCGGCCAGCAAGGTGGGGTTGAGGCGAAAAATGGCCCCGGTGAAAGGGCCCGGTTCGGGTGCCAGCCTTTGCAGGGCTTGGGTTCGGTCGGGCATCACATGGGAAGTTGGGTCTATGCGCTGCCAGCCACGCCCCTCCAGCCAGACTTCGGCCCAGGCGTGTGCGTCGCTCTGGCGTACTGTCCAGTAACCATCCACGGAGTTGCGTTCACCCCCCTGGTAGCCCGTAACCACACGCGCCGGGATGTCCAGTGCACGCATCAGCACGACGAAGCTGGAGGCGATGTGTTCGCAGAAACCGGCCTTGCGATCGAACCAGAACTCGTCTGCCGTGTTCTGGCCGTACACACCGGGCTCCAGCGTGTAGCGGTAGCCGCCGGTTCTGAGCTGTGCCAGAGCCGCATCGATGAGTGCCACCGGGTTTTCACCGGTCTGGCGCCGCAGGTCTTGCGCCCATTGCAAGGTGCGAGGGTTGAAGCCGGAGGGCAGTTCCAGGTCTGACTGCAGGGCGAGCGTGCGTTGCAACGGGCCGTGGCGGAATCGCACGTGGCTTTGGGCGCTGTAACGCGTGATTTCGGTGATGGGACGGCCAGCCAGCCATTGCAGGTCTGGTGTGGTCAGGGCGGACTGTCCGGCGGGCAGCGCGGGCGCTTGCGTGGTGAGTTCCAGCGTTGGTAGCCATGGGCGGTTGCTGGGCTCCATGGTGACCTGATAGCTCAGGGGCTCTCCTTCCACGGCAAGCTCGGCAGATGCCATGCCGCGTTGCCCGGGGTACGCCGGGCGCCATTCGCGCCCGTCGAAGCGGCTGAACACCGGCCCACGGAAATACAGTTGAGAGGGGTTGGGTGGCGGTCCGTCAAAGGTGACGCGAAACGCGATGCTGTTGTCCAGCGCCAGCCGGGCAATCTGCCCCACCACCATTTGCCCTGACAGGCCGGTACGTCCGCCCATGCTGTCGCCCGGCACCCCCCACAGGGGCGCGAAGCGCGGGAACAGCATGAACAGGACCACCATGATGGGGGCGCCCAGCAATGCCATGCCAGCGGCCAGCCGGGCGGCTTGCCAGAGCGGCGGCCGCCCTACCGGCATGTGGGCGTTGACCAGCGCCGTGAGCAACCCCAGCAGGGCCAGCAGAATGCCCGCTGCCGTGAGCAGCGATTGCGAATGGAAGAAGTGGGTGAGAAGCGTGAAGAAGCCCAGGAAGAAGATGACGAAGGCGTCACGCCGGGCTTGCAATTCCAGGGTCTTGAGGGCCAGAAGCACCACGATGAGGGTGACGCCTGCGTCCTGCCCCAGCAGGGTCTTGTATTGAAACCAGGTTGCGCATAGCGCTGAAACGAGTAGCAGCAGGCGCCAGTGCCAGCCCGGCAGAGGACGGCTGTGCCAGGCCAGGGTGCCGCGCCAGACGAGAACGCCTGCCGCCAGCGCACTGCACCACACGGGCAGGTGAAAGGACTGCAGCAGCACGATCCAGCCAATCACCGCCAGCAGAAACAGGGTGTCGCGCGGCTCGCGGGGGAGGCTGGCGGCGGACTGACGCAGGCTCAGCAGCATGCCATGGCCTCCAGGCAGTGTTGGCGGTGCGCTGGTCCGTGCCCTGGGGTAATCACCTCACCCGGTAGGCGCAGGCCGTAGTCCAGGCCCAGGTCATCGGCCTGCAGCACCCACGCGCACAGGCGGGAAAGCTGGCCTTCCAGGTCGCCCAGGCCGCAGTTGGCGTGGTCCAGCCACAGCTGAGCGGTGGGCGGGTCGTTGAATTCACGGCTGACCCAACCCTGCTCGGGCGTGCCCGTGTGCTTGGCTGCTTTCTTCCAGACCACCAGCTTGAGCGGGTCCCCTCGCCGGTAGGGGCGCACGCCATCAGGTTCGTCGCCCTGGCGCTGCGCCAGCGGGCCGGTGGCCGGGCCGTCGTCGGCATGGTTCCCCAGCGGCAACGGCGGCGGCCTTGTCTCGGGCGCTGGCAGCACCAATATCTGGGCAGCAGGGCGCCACCAGCTCCACACACGAAATGCCCCCAGGGGAAAGCGCGATTCGATTTCGACCGGCGGCACGGCCATGCGCCCACGCTGGCTGGTCGGGCAGCGCAGTTCTATCCGTTCGCTGTCTTGTGGCGGTGCGTCTGCCAGCACGTCGCCGCCCGAAGCGGCTGGCAGCCAGCGCAGTGCCAGGGCATAACGCCTTCGGCGGCCGGGGTTGCGCAGTGTTACCTGCACCGGGGCGGCCTGCCCGGCAAATACACTGTCACCCGGTTGCAGGTGCAACTGCAGGCCACGCAGGTTGTTGTGCGAAACGTGCATGCTGACGGCAGCGCAGCCCGCCAACAGAAACGTGAGCAGGTAACCCAGGTTGAGTTGGTAATTGATGCTGCCGACCAGAAGCAGCAGCAGCGTCAGCGCCAGCATCCAACCCGCCCGGGTAGGCAGGATGTAAACGTTGCGCTGGGTGAGGGTGAGCGTGTCGTTGCGCGGGTGGCGGCCCAGCCACCAAGCCTGCCACTTAGAGCGCAAGCCTGTTCTGCCAGACGTTGGGCGTTGGTCCGCGTTCATTGACCAGCTCTCAGGGCAACGGTGTGGCGTCGATGAGGGCCCGCAGTTGCTCGGCGGAACCTCGCCCGGATTGGCCGGTGGCCACCAGCCGGTGCGAGGCGGCTTGCGGCAGGATGGTCGCGATGTCGTCCGGTGCCACGTAGCTGCGGCCGTCCACCAGCGCCCTGGCCTTGGCGGCGCGCAAGATAGCCAGCGCCGCCCGGGGGCTGAGCCCCTGCACGAACCACCTGCCATTGCGGGTGGCGTCCACCAGGTCTTGCAGGTAGTCGAGCACCGCTGGCGTGGCAGCCACCGCCTGCGCCGCCGCTTGCAGTGCGGCAAACTCACCGTCGCGCAGCAAGGCTGGGAGCTTTTCCAACACTTGGCGACGGTCCTCGCCCAGCAACAGGTGCCGTTCGGCGTCACGGCTGGGGTAACCCAGGTGAATGCGCATGAGAAAGCGGTCCAACTGGGACTCGGGCAGCGCGTGAGTGCCAAGCTGGTCGTGCGGGTTCTGCGTCGCGATCACAAAGAAGGGCTGAGGTAGCGGGCGGGTTTCGCCTTCCACCGACACCTGCTGCTCTTCCATCGCCTCCAGCAGCGCGCTTTGCGTCTTGGGGCTGGCGCGGTTGATCTCGTCGGCCAGCAGCACCTGGGTGAAGAGGGGGCCGGGGTGGAAGACGAACCCATCGCGGCTCCGCTCGAAAACCGATACCCCCATCAGGTCACTGGGCATCAAGTCGGAAGTGAATTGCACCCGGGCGAACTGCAGGCCAAAAGTGCGGGCCAGGGCATGCGCCAGCGTGGTCTTGCCCACGCCCGGAACGTCCTCGATCAGCAGGTGTCCGCCTGCCAGCAGGCAGGTCACGCAGTCGCGGATTTGCGCGTCCTTGCCCACAATGACCGTGGTAAGCTGATTGATCAATGCGGAAATTTTTTGTTGCGGCGCATTCATGCCGTGACGATACCGGAAAACGCCACAGATGAAGCCCACAGGTTATTACACCCACCGCGCGTGTTGGAGACATGAAATGGGGGCCGGTCACCCCGAGTGCCCAGAGCGGCTTGGCGCCATTGAAGACAGGTTGCTGATCACCGGGTTGGGAGACGCGCTGGAGCGCCGCGACCCGACGCCCGCCTCGGTGACCGAGTTGGAGCTGGCGCATGGCCGCCTGCACATTGCTTCCATCAGGGGTTTGTGTGACGAGTTGAAGGAAGAGATCCAGGCGGGCGGTCCAGACCATGCCCAGGTGGACCCGGACACATCGCTCAACGTTCACACCTGGGAGGCTGCGCTGATTTCCGCAGGCGCTGCACTCAACGCCACCGACGCCGTGCTGGCAGGCGAACTGGAAAACGCGTTTTGTGCCGTGCGGCCGCCCGGACACCATGCCTGCCGCGACAAGGCCATGGGTTTTTGCTTCTTCAACAACGTGGCCATTGCAGCCAAATATGCGGTGGAGCGCCACGGGCTCAAGCGAGTCGCCATCATCGACTTTGATGTGCACCACGGCAACGGCACGGAGGACATCGTCGCTGGCGACGAGCGCATCCTCATGTGCAGCTTTTACCAGCACCCCTTCTACCCAGAGGGCGGCTCGGTGTCCAGCGCATCTAACCTGGTGAACCTGCCCGTGCCTGCCTATACCAAGGGCATGGACATTCGCGAACTGGTCGAGCTTTACTGGATGCCCAAGCTGGACGCGCACAAGCCGGAGATGATCTTCATCAGCGCCGGATTCGACGCCCACCGCGAAGACGACATGGGCCAGTTGGGCCTGGTCGAGCAGGACTACGCCTGGCTGACCACGAAGATCAAGGACGTGGCCAAGCGCCATGCCAAGGGCCGCATCGTCAGCTGCCTGGAGGGTGGCTACAACCTGAGCGCGCTGTCGCGCAGCGTCGAGGCACACCTGCGCGTGCTGGCCGATCTTTGAACCTCTTTCCATGCAAGCCATGAACACCGAAGCCCTCATTCTTTTGCACGAGCGCGACGAACGCGGCGTGCACACGCTGACCCTGAACACCCCCAAGGCGTTCAACGCTCTGAGCGAGGCGATGCTGGAAGCCTTGTCCAAAGAATTGCGTGCCGTGGAGCAGGACGAGGCAGCACGTGTGTTGGTCATTGCCGCCGCAGGCAAGGCTTTTTGTGCTGGCCATAACCTCAAGGAGATGAAGGCCCACCCCAGCGAGGCGTATTACCGCCAGCTGTTTGCGCTATGCTCCAAGATGATGTTGCAGATACAGCAGCTTGCTGTGCCGGTGATTGCCCGGGTGCAAGGGCTGGCCACGGCTGCCGGTTGCCAACTGGTAGCGCAGTGCGACCTGGCCGTGGCAACCCAGGAAGCCCGATTTGGCGTGAACGGCATCGACGTTGGGCTGTTCTGCGCCACGCCCAGTGTGCCGCTGGTGCGCAACGTGCCCACCAAGGTGGCCATGGAGATGCTGCTTACCGGCGAATTCATTTCCGCGGACGAGGCACAAAGGCGTGGCCTGGTGAACCGAGTGGTGGCGGCGGATGCGCTGGATACAGAGGTGGAAAAACTCGTTGCCGCCATACTGGCCAAGCCGCGCGAGGCCATCGCCATGGGGAAGGCAGTCTTCTATAAGCACCGTGAAACTGGCATAGAAGCGGCCTACCAACTGGCTGGTCAGACCATGGCCTGTAACATGGCGCATGCCGTTGCCCAGGAGGGCGTTCAGGCATTCATCGACAAACGGGTGCCTTCGTGGCGCCAATGATTTTTCTATTTTTTGACAGTGGCAGGCAGTAACCCCAAACCCATCGACGACTGGTCCGCCTGGATCCAGGGCTTCACCCAACTTTCCGTACTCATTGAACTGGCCGCACTGGCCGTTTGCATATTGCTGGCCTGGGGCGTGGTGGCGATGCTCAGGCGCGCCCTCAACCCAGACCGCGATGTGTCCATCTGGTTCGGGCGCAGCCTGATTGATGGCGTGCTTTTCCCGTCACTGCTGTTGACGTTAGCCTATGTCGCTCGTGCCGTCCTTGACCACAGGCAAACCTTGGCCGTTTTCCACGTGGCCATACCGGTGCTGGTCTCTCTGGTCATCATCAGGGTCGGGGTGAAGGTGCTGCAGGTGGCGTTTCGGGACGCACGCTGGTTGCGTCCCATCGAGCGGACCATCTCCTGGGTGGCATGGCTGGCCATGGTGATGTGGGTGAGTGGCTTGCTTCCAGTCGTGCTCAACGAAATGGACCAGATCACCTGGAAGTTCGGTGGTACGACTTTGTCGTTGCGCAACATGATCGAGGGGGCCATCACCGCTGGTGCCGTGCTCATCGTGACGCTCTGGATTTCCTCGGCGATCGAGTCGCGCTTGCTGCGGCACGTCAGCGGCGGCGAGCTGTCTCTGCGCAAGGCGGTGAGCAACGCCGCACGGGCGTTGTTGATGTTCGTCGGCTTGATCGTTGCTTTGACTTCGGTCGGTATCGATCTGACGGCATTGTCGGTTTTGGGTGGCGCGGTTGGCGTTGGTATCGGTTTTGGTTTGCAAAAGCTGGCCGCCAACTACGTGAGCGGTTTCGTCATCCTCACCGAACGCAGCATGCGCATTGGCGACATCGTGCGTGTGGGCACATTTGAAGGCGGCATCACCGACATCAATGCGCGGTTCACGGTGATTCGTGCGCTCAATGGGCGCGAGGCCATCGTGCCCAATGAAATACTCATCACCAGCCCGGTGGAGAACCTGTCGCTGGCGGACCGGCGGCTGTCGCAGACCACCGTTGTCAGTGTGGCCTATGACAGCGACGTGGCGTTGGTCAAGCGTCTGCTGGAGGAAGCAGCGCTGGAACAACCCCGTGTGCTGCGTGACCCGGCGCCAGGTGCTTTCCTGTCGTCCTTTGGGGCAGACGGGTTGGAGTTCACGCTGAGCTACTGGTTCGAGGACCCCGAGAACGGCCAATTGGGATTACGTTCACAAATCAACCTCCGGATTCTGGAGTCTTTCCGGCAACACGGTGTGGACATTCCTTTCCCTCAAAGGGTTTTGCACGTGACAGGCGCCGCCGCACCAGGAACCGTCGGAGGTGTTGTGGTTGATTGATTATAAAATATAATCAAATTGCCATTTTGCTGGAGGATTCACTTGGCAACCAGCAGGGCGCTCTCTATAATCGCAAAAAAAGAACGGTCGTTCGTTTTTTTAAGCTCTACAATGTTGACGTTTACGTAAACGTCAACTGTTCGTCATCCGAAACCATCCACAACAGGAGCAAGGCATGAAGATTCTGGTCCCCGTCAAACGCGTGGTGGACTACAACGTGAAGGTACGCGTGAAGGCCGACGGGTCGGGCGTGGACATCGCGAACGTCAAGATGAGCATGAACCCGTTCGACGAGATCGCGGTGGAAGAGGCGGTGCGCCTGAAAGAAAAGGGCGCGGCCAGCGAAGTGATCGCCGTCTCCTGCGGCGTGGCGCAGTGCCAGGAAACCCTGCGCACCGCCATGGCCATCGGCGCCGACCGAGCTATTCATGTGGAAACCGATGCCGAACTGCAGCCCCTGGCCGTGGCCAAGCTGCTTGCCGCTCTGGTGGCCAAGGAACAGCCCGGCCTGGTGATTCTGGGCAAACAAGCCATTGACGACGACGCCAACCAGACCGGCCAGATGCTCGCCGCCCTGACCGACCTGCCGCAGGCCACCTTCGCCAGCAAGGTCGAAGTCGCCGACGGCCAAGCCAGTGTCACCCGCGAGATCGACGGCGGCCTGGAGACCCTGAGCGTCAAGCTGCCCGCCGTGGTCACCACCGACCTGCGCCTGAACGAGCCGCGCTACGTCACCCTGCCCAACATCATGAAGGCCAAGAAAAAGCCGCTGGAGACCGTCAAGCCCGAAGAGCTGGGTGTGGACGTGACCCCGCGCCTGAAGACCCTGAAGGTGGCCGAGCCCGCCGGGCGCAAGGCCGGCATCAAGGTGGCTGACGTCGCTGCCCTGGTGGACAAGCTGAAGAACGAAGCCAAAGTGATCTGAAGAAGGACAGGAAGAATCATGACCGCACTCGTCATTGCCGAACACGACAACGCCAGCTTGAAGGGCGCCACGCTCAACACCGTCACCGCCGCCGCCCAGCTCGGTGGTGAAGTGCACGTGCTGGTGGCCGGGCACAACGCCGCCGCTGCCGCCCAAGCCGCCGCCCAGGTCCAGGGCGTGGCCAAAGTCATCCACGCCGACGGCGACAGCCTGGCCCACGGCCTGGCCGAGAACGTCGCGGCCCAGGTGCTGGCCATCGCCAGCAACTACAGCCACATCCTCTTCCCCGCCACCGCAGGCGGCAAGAACGTGGCACCGCGCGTCGCCGCCAAGCTCGACGTCGCCCAGATCAGCGACATCACCAAAGTCGTCAGCCCCGACACCTTCGAGCGCCCCATCTACGCGGGCAACGCCATTGCCACCGTGCAAAGCGCCGACAAGGTCAAAGTCATCACCGTGCGCACCACCGGCTTCGACGCCGCGGGCCAAGGCGGCAGCGCTGCCGTGGAAACCCAGGCCGCAGCGGCTGACAGCGGCAAGAGCCGCTTCGTGGGCAGCGAGATCGCCAAGAGCGAGCGCCCCGAGCTGACGGCAGCCAAGATCATCGTCTCCGGTGGCCGCGCACTGGGCAGCAGCGAGAAGTTCAACGAAGTCATCACCCCGCTGGCCGACAAGCTGGGGGCGGCCATCGGTGCCAGCCGCGCGGCGGTGGACGCGGGCTACGCTCCGAACGACCTGCAAGTGGGCCAGACCGGCAAGATCGTGGCGCCGCAGCTGTACATCGCCTGCGGCATCAGCGGGGCGATCCAGCACCTGGCGGGCATGAAGGACTCCAAGGTGATCGTGGCGATCAACAAGGACCCGGAGGCGCCGATCTTCTCGGTGGCCGACTACGGGCTGGAGGCCGACCTGTTCACCGCTGTGCCTGAGCTGGTGAAGGCGCTCTGAGCACCTCGTACCTCAAAGGGCATCCTCGGTGATGCCCTTTTTTTTGACATTGGAGACAAGAACATGAGTTATACGGCCCCCCTCAAGGACATGCTGTTCAACCTGCAGCACTTGGTTGACCTCGACCGGCTCGCTGCACAGATCCCCGCTTTTGCCGACGCCGGTCTGGACACCGCGCAGGCCGTGCTGGAAGAGTGCGCCAAGCTCAACCAGGACGTGGTTGCGCCGCTGAACTGGGAGGGTGACAAGTACCCGTCGTCTTTCCACGATGGCAAGGTCACCACCACGCCCGGCTTCAAGCAGGCGTTCCAGCAGTTTGCCGAGGGCGGCTGGCAGGGCCTGCAGCACCCGGCCGATTTCGGCGGGCAGGGCTTGCCCAAGGCCATTGGCGCTGGCGCCATCGAGATGGTGAACTCCGCCAACCTGAGCTTCGCGCTGTGCCCGTTGCTGACGGACGGCGCCATCGAAGCGCTGCTGACGGCAGGCACGCCCGAGCAGCAGGGCGCCTACATCCCCAAGATGATCTCGGGCGAGTGGACCGGCACCATGAACCTGACCGAGCCGCAGGCGGGCTCCGACCTGGCCCTGGTGCGCACCCGCGCCGAACCCCAGCCCGACGGGAGCTACAAGATCTTCGGCACCAAGATCTTCATCACCTACGGTGAGCACGACATGGCCGACAACATCGTGCACCTGGTGCTGGCGCGCGTGCAAGGCGCACCCGAAGGCGTCAAGGGCATCAGCCTGTTCATCGTGCCCAAGTTCATGGTCAACGCCGACGGCAGCCTGGGCGCACGTAACGACGTGCACTGCGTCAGCATCGAACACAAGATGGGCATCAAGGCCAGCCCCACCGCCGTGCTGCAGTACGGCGACCACGGCGGCGCCATCGGCTACCTGGTCGGTGAAGAGAACCGTGGCCTCGAATACATGTTCATCATGATGAACGCCGCGCGCTACGCCGTGGGCGTGCAAGGCATCTCGGTGGCCGAACGCGCGTACCAGAAGGCCGTGCAGTACGCGCGCGACCGCGTGCAAAGCCGCCCGGTCGATGGCTCGCTCAACACCGCCGCGCCCATCATCCACCACCCGGATGTGAAGCGTATGCTCATGACCATGCGCGCCCTGACCGAAGGCTGCCGCGCCATGGCCAGCGTGGCCGCTGCCGCCTACGACGCCGCCCACCACCACCCCGACGCCGAGGCGCGCAAGCAGAACCAGGCCTTCTACGAATTCATGGTGCCGCTGGTCAAGGGCTACAGCACCGAGATGAGCCTGGAAGTCACCAGCCTGGGCGTGCAGGTGCACGGCGGCATGGGCTTCATCGAAGAAACCGGCGCCGCCCAGTACTACCGCGACGCCAAGATCCTCACCATCTACGAAGGCACCACCGCCATCCAGGCCAACGACCTGGTCGGGCGCAAGACCGCGCGCGACGGCGGCCAGATGGCCAAGGCGCTGGCCCAGCAGATTGCGGGCACCGAGGCCGAACTGCGTGCCAGCGGCAGCGCACACGCACAGGCCATGGCACAGCGTCTGCAGGCCGCGCGCGAAGCCTTCGTGGACGTGGTGGACTTCGTGGCGGGGCAGACCAAGGCTAGCCCGAACGCGGTGTTCGCGGGTAGCGTGCCCTACCTGATGCTGGCGGGCAACCTGATGGCGGGCTGGCAGCTAGGCCGCGCACTGCTGGTGGCCGAGCGCGAGCTGGCCGCAGGCAACGACGCTGCCTTCATGCAGGCCAAGGTCACGACCGCGCGTTTCTACGCCGATCACATCCTGACACGCGTGCCGGGCTTGCGCGACAGCATCGTCGCGGGCCACGCGGGCGTGACCGACATGGCGCTGGAAGCGTTCTGAGGAGACGCCATGTCGAAACTGCCGCCCGTTCTGCAGCGCGTGCCTTTCCCTGTGATCGGCTCGCCGCTGTTCATCATCAGCAACCCCAAACTCGTCATCGCCCAGTGCAAGGCGGGCATCGTGGGCTCCATGCCCGCGCTCAATGCCCGCCCCGCCGAGCAGCTCGACGAGTGGCTGGCCGAGATCACCGAAGCGCTGGATGCCCACAACCGCGCACACCCCGACCAGCCCGCCGCACCCTTTGCCATCAACCAGATCGTGCACAAGAGCAACGACCGGCTGGAGCACGACATGGCTTTGTGCGCCAAGTACAAGGTGCCCATCGTGATTACCAGCCTGGGCGCGCGTGAGGACGTGAATCAGGCCGTGCACAGCTGGGGCGGCGTGGTGCTGCACGACATCATCAACAACTTCTTTGCCCGCAAGGCCATTGAGAAGGGCGCCGATGGCCTGATCGCCGTGGCGGCTGGAGCTGGTGGCCATGCAGGCACCAAGAGCCCGTTCGCACTCATCCAGGAGATTCGCCAGTGGTTCGACGGGCCGGTGGCCTTGTCTGGGTCGATTGCCACGGGCGGAGCGGTGCTGGCTGCTCAGGCCATGGGGGCAGACTTTGCCTACATTGGCTCGGCCTTCATTGCGACCGATGAGGCGCGCGCCGTGGATGCCTACAAGCAGGCGATCGTGGAAGGCAACTCCGACGAGATCGTCTACAGCAACCTGTTCACGGGCGTGCACGGCAACTATTTGAAGGCGTCGATCCGTGCATCCGGGTTGGACCCGGACAACCTGCCCGAAAGCGACCCGAGCAAGATGAACTTTGGCAGCGGCACCTCCAAGGCGTGGAAAGACATCTGGGGTTGCGGCCAAGGCATAGGCGCTGTGAATGCCGTGGTACCTGCTGCTGAACTGGTGGCACGCCTCAAGCGCGAATACGCCGAGGCCAGGGCACGTTTGTTGGGGTGAGCCGTTGGCGTTGGTCTGGCGTGCCTGGGTGCTGAGCTCAGGCTGCCAGATTCTCGGTTTCGGGCGTCGCACCCGCCAGCCAGATCTTCTGCCCAGGTTGCGCCTTGGCCTGGTACATTGCGGCATCCGCGTTCTGTATGAGTTTGTCCACGGTGTCGCCATGTTCCGGGAAGATGGCGATGCCGATGCTTGCGCTCAACTCCAGCGAGCGGCCCTTCACGGTGTAAGGCGTCTCTATGGCATCGAGCAGCTTTTGAGCCAGGCTTATCAGGCCTTGTTCGGTGTGGTGGTCGGGCAGCAACACCACGAACTCATCACCGCCTTGGCGGCAGACCAAATCGGTCTCGCGCAACAGGTTACTGAGCCTGCGCGCAACTTCAACCAGAACCTCGTCTCCGGTTTCGTGACCATGTGCGTCGTTGATGGGTTTGAAGCGGTCAAGGTCGATGAACAGGATCACCGGTTTGTGCCCGTAACGGCTGGCGGCCAGCAACTCCTGCGTGGCCCGTTCTACGAGCAGTGCACGGTTAGGCAGTCCGGTCAGGTAGTCGTGATGAGCCAGGCGGCGGATATTGGCTTCGGCCTTGCGCTGCTCCGTGATGTCCTGGAACAGGCCGACGCAGTTCTCTGTCTGCCCGTTCTCGCCCGTTACCCGGGTCATGGCCAGGCGCTGTGGGTACACGGAGCCGTCCTTGCGGCGGCAGTCTAGTTCACCGGCCCAGTTGCCTTGGTGTTCAACGTCATCCCACATGCGGGGCAGGTCGATCGCGTGTTGTGTTTGCAGGAACCACTCCGGCTGCTTGCCAATGACCTCGCCTGGCTGAAACCCGGTGATGCGGGTGAATGCCGGATTGACAGAAACAACCTGCCGCTGCGCGTCCGTCACAAATATGCCCAGCGGACTGGCGTTCATGACCGTACCGGCCAGCCGCAATGCCGCCTGGCTGGAGGCAAGCCTGCGATTCGCATCCACGCTGCTGCGCAGTGCCTGGGCAATTTTTCTGTGGCTGCGCAAGATCACCTGGGCCAGCGCAGCAAGGGCCAGGGTGAGTGCCGCACCACCCCAAAGGACGCCACGGCTGCCCGCCGAGGAGTCAGCCAATGCCGAGCCGTCGAGCTGCTCCACTTCCAGCAACCACTGTGAGCCGTGCAAGGAGAGCTTGCGCGTGATGCGCAGAGCCGACGGTCCACTCAAGCTGGAGTGCCGTGGATCGTCATAGAGAAGAGCGCCTTCGCTGGGTTCGTCTGATGCATACAGCCGCAGCGCGACGTGCTCGCTCAAGGCCGGAAACTCCTGTCGCAGAAAGGCCTGTACCAGATCGCGTGCGCGAACAGGGGAGTAGGCCCAGCCCATGAGCTTGCTCCATCGGTCTTGGGTGGAATCTGGCCGGATGTGCTTGGTGTAGACGGGCAAGTAGATGAGAAAGCCGGCCTGGGTGTCCTCGTCTGTCTCTTGCACCAGCGTGACTTTTCCGCTCAGGATGGCTTCACCGGTCTCGACGGAGCGCCGCATGGCCTCTTGTCGGATGCCCTCGGTGAACATGTCGAAGCCGAAGGCGCGTTGGTTGCGCCAGTCGAACGGCTCCAGGTACACGATGGCGCTGTAATGGTCGCGTTTGCCAGGGGGGTGTACCGCGTACCCGCTAAATCCCTGGCCACGGATTTCGGCTTCATGTGCTGGCAACTGGTCGGCGCTCAGCCATTGGCTGAACCCTATGCCCTGGATGCCTGGGTAGTGGCGTTCAAGCTGCAAGCCCTCGACGTATTGCTTGAATTCGTCTCGGTCTACCTGGTCGCTGGCTGCAAACAGGCCCGCAACACCGCGCAGCAGGTCGGCATTGCTTTGCAGCCGACGTTCCAGCCCCAGGGCAACTTCGTTGGCACGGATGTCGAAACGTGTGCGCTCAATGAGCGCTACACGCTCCTTGAGGGCAAGGTGCTGCTGCCAGGTGATGGCGGCACCCGCCAGCAATATGGCCCACGGCAGCCAGCGAAGCCAGCCAAACGCAGTTACCGCAGGGTCGCGTGGCTGTTGTGGAGATACTGCCTCGTTGGTTGGGCCAGGGGCGTTCATGTTGGCATGGTACGGGCAAATGACGTTTCTGGCATATTCAGGGTTTACCTGCTCAAGGCTGGCCAGTCAGGCGTTTTTCCAGCAAGCCCAGGGCCTGGGTGAATACAGCGGGGTCATCACAGGCAAGGACTTGCCGGGCAGGCATGCTGCGTAGCCAGGTGAGCTGCCGTTTGGCCAGTTGCCGGGTGGCAAAAATGCCTCTGTCACGGCACTCAGCCCACTCCGCCTGGGCGAGGTTGTCACGCCCTTGGCGTTCGGCTTCGTCCAAGGCCTCCCAGGCCTGGCGATAGCCCACGCACCGCATGGACGGGAGGTCGGCATTCAGGTCCGGCCGCTTTCGCAAGGCCTGCATTTCATCCAGAAAGCCGTCGGCCAACATGGCGTCGAAGCGCTGCTCTATGCGGCGGTGCAGCCAGGCACGGTCCTGTGGCTCCAAAGACCACAATTCACCCGTCAAGCCGTCGATCTGCAGGGCGGCGCCCTGCTTGTCTGCAGCCTTTGCGCGATGGAAGGTGGAAATGCCACGGCCCGTGGCGCGGAACACTTCGAGCGCGCGGCCAATGCGCTGCGAGTCGTTGGGTGCGAGCCGCGCAGCCGTGGTCGGGTCCACCTGACCGAGTTCGGCGTGCATGGCGGGCCAGCCGCGCTCGCAGGCCTCGGCTTCGATCTGGACCCGCAACTCGGGCTGGGCCGCGGGCATGTCGTCCAGGCCGTCGAACAGCGCCTTGAAGTACAGCATGGTGCCACCCACCAGCAAAGGCAGCCGGCCCCTGCCGCGAATTTCGTGCACCAGCCGCTTGGCGTCGCGCACGAACTCCGCCGCGCTGTAGGCTTGCGCCGGGTCGCGGATGTCGATCAGGTGGTGCGGCACCAGGGCCAGTTCTGCGCGGCTGGGCTTGGCGGTGCCGATGTCCATGCCCCGGTAGACCAGGGCCGAATCCACACTGATGATCTCGCAAGGCCAGCGCTGGGCAATGGCCAACGCGAGGGCGGTTTTGCCTGAGGCGGTGGGGCCCGCCAGGGCCAGCCAGTTCAGTTGATTGCTCATGCTGCTGCAGTTTTGCGCTGGGGCGGTTGGCGCACCTCGCCATAGCGTTGCACCAGCGTCCATGCCACAAGGGCGATCAATACGCTCCAGAACCACATGCCATTGGTCATGGGCAGCACGGTGGCATCTGCGCTGGCAGACAGGTTGCCGCCGATCCAGCGGCCCATCAGGAAGGCCGCCACCATCATGATGAAGCCACTCTGCGCAGAAGCTGCCCCCGCCGCCTGCGGGAAGGCCGCGACAGCACCACTCTGGCCGCAAGGCTGATGCACACCGTGCGCCAGGATGAACAGGTAGTAGGGCAGCATGATGGCCCAGCTGTTGTGCAGGCCCGCCAACCCCAGTACGCCCATGATGGTACCGCCTGTGAGCGTGAATGCGCCCGCGATAGCAACCGTGCGCCTGATGCCCAGACGTGGCAGCAGACGTCGGCACAGCAGGGTGCCCAGGATGTAGACGCCGGACATGGATGCCATGAGCAGGCCGTAGTGCGTCTTGCTCAGGCCCAGCACCTTGATGAACACGAACGACGAAGTGGCCAGGAAGGTGAACAGGCCTGCGTAGGATGTGGTGGCCAGCAGGGTGAAGGTCCAGAACACCGGGTGGCGCAAGATCTGCGCCCAGATGCGCAGCATTTCACGCGGCTCCAGGGCGCGCGGGTTGGGGGTCTTGAGCGTTTCCTGAAAGCGCGAGGCCAGCAAGGCCAGCGTTACCGCTCCGAAGACGGCCAGCGCACCAAGCGTGGCGCGCCAGTTCACGAGGTCGGACAGAAGCCCGCCCAGCGGAGCGCAGATGCAGGCAAAGACGCCAAGGCCAGTCAGCCCCTTGGACATGACGCGAGCGCCTTCGGCAGGCCCGTACAGGTCGCGCACGATGGCTCGCGCGCACATCACTGCCGAACCCATGGCGACGCCCTGCACCGTACGCCAGGCGATGAGTTGCTCCATGCTTGTGGCAAACAGGCTGCCCACCGAAGCGAGCACAAATGCCGCCATGCCCCAGAGCAGGATGGGGCGGCGGCCAAAGCGGTCGGACAGCGGCCCCCAGGCCAGCTGCGACAGGCCAAAAGCGAGCAACAGGGCCGTCAGCGTCAGCTGCGCCTGGTGCATGGAGGCACCGAAACCTTCAGTGAGGGCGGGCAGGGCAGGCAGGTACAGGTCTGTGGCTATGGGTTGAATACCCAGCAACAAGGAAAGCACCACCACGATGAGCCCTGCAGACATGGGGGGGCGAGGCGTATCGGTCATTCGTTCGAGGGTAACAGAAGCAAGTGGGCGCAACTGTGCACAATCGGCGGGTTCAGATCACAAAACAGGAGACTTGCCGATGAATTCCAGCGTGTTCACGCGCATTGCCCGCCGCGAGATACCGGCCGCCATCGTTTACGAGGACGACCTGGTGCTGGCCTTCATGGACGCTGGACAGGTCAACCCGGGACACGTGCTGGTAGCCACCCGGCAGCAGGTGGAAACCTTGATGGAGCTGGACGAAGCGGTGGTGGCGCATCTGTTTACCGTGGCCAGCCGCGTGGCAAAGGCTGTGCAGCAAACGTTCAACCCCGAGGGCATGACGCTGCTGCAAACCAATCGCCCGGCTGGATGGCAGACCGTGCCCCATGTGCACGTACACGTGCTGCCGCGTTACGAGGGGGATGGAGCCGATCTGGTCTGGCCGCGCAAGGACCCGCCGCTGGAGGTGCTGCAGGCTTACGCGGCCAGAATCAAGATCTGACCAGCGGTCAGATCACGCCCTGCGCGAGCATGGCGTCTGCCACCTTGGCGAAACCGGCGATGTTGGCACCGTCCACGTAGCTCACGGAACCATCAGCCCGGGTGCCATGGCGCACGCAGGCGTCGTGAATGCCGACCATGATGCCGTGCAGGCGAGCGTCCACTTCATCGCGCGGCCAGCTCAGACGCATGGCGTTCTGGCTCATTTCCAGGCCCGAGGTGGCAACGCCGCCAGCGTTGCTGGCCTTGCCCGGCGCGTAAAGCACGCCAGCGTGCTCGAACACCTTGATGGCGTCCATGGTGGTGGGCATGTTGGCGCCTTCCGCCACACACTTCACGCCGTTCTTGACGAGCACAGCGGCGTCGTCGGCATTCAGTTCGTTCTGTGTGGCGCAGGGCAGGGCCACGTCCACCGGCACGGCCCAGGGGCGGACCCCAGGTTCGAAACGGGCGCCCACGCGTTCTGCGTAGTCGCTCACGCGGCCGTAGAGGTGGTTCTTCACTTCCATGAGCGTGGCCAGCTTTTCGGAGGTGAAGCCGTCGTGGTCGATCACCGTTCCGCTGGAGTCCGACACAGTGACCACCTTGGCACCCAGCGCCATGGCCTTTTCGATGGCGTACTGCGCCACGTTGCCCGAGCCCGACACGCTGACCTTCATGCCGTCAAAGCTCATGCCCTGGCGTTTGAGCATTTCTTCCGCGAAGTACACGGTGCCGTAACCGGTGGCCTCGGGGCGGATCAGCGAGCCGCCAAAGCTCAGGCCCTTGCCGGTGAACACGCAATCGGCCCGGTTGCTGAGCTTTTTCATCATGCCAGCCATGTAGCCCACTTCACGCCCGCCCACGCCAATGTCACCAGCGGGGACGTCGGTGTCGGCACCTACGTGGCGGAACAGTTCGCTCACCAGTGCCTGGCAGAAGCGCATCACTTCTCCAGGGCTCTTGCCCTTGGGGTCGAAGTCGGATCCGCCCTTGCCGCCACCCATGGGCAGCGTGGTGAGGGCGTTCTTGAAGGTCTGCTCGAACGCCAGAAACTTGAGGATGGACAGGTTGACCGACGGGTGGAAACGCATACCACCCTTGTACGGTCCGATGGCCGAGCTGTGCTGGATGCGGTAGCCACGATTGACCTGAACGTCCCCGTGGTCGTTGACCCAGGAGACGCGGAACATCACCACGCGCTCGGGCTCCACGAGCCGATCCAGCAGGCCTTGTTCGGCGTACTTGGGGTGCTGCTCAATGAAGGGCCACAGGCTTTCCATGACCTCTGTGACCGCCTGCAGAAACTCCGGCTGACCGGGGTTGCGCAGGGCCACATGTTCAAGAAAGGCGTGGAGAGAGGCGTATTTCATCGGTGCGATCCATTCTGGTGCGAAAGTTATGCGAATCGCGCATTTTGCCCGAATGAATGCACATAGTTTGTGCGCTTATGAGGTTGGTGTTTTATTTTGGTGCCTTGTGCACCAATTTGAATTCATCGGCCTCGCAGGAACAGGGCGTCGAGTTCTCGCAGGCTGAGCTGCCTCCACGTGGGGCGCCCGTGGTTGCACTGGTCGCTGCGTTCTGTGTCTTCCATCTGGCGCAGCAGGGCGTTCATTTCTTCCAGCGTGAGGCGGCGGTTGGCCCGCACGGCGCCGTGGCAGGCCATGGTGGCCAGCAGTTCGTTGCGGGCGCGCTGGACCACGGTGGCGGCGTCGTGCTGGGCGAGTTCTGCCAGCACGCTGCGGGCCAGTTCCACCACATTCCCCTGTGCCAGGGCGGCAGGCACCGCACGCACCGCCAGCGTCTGAGGCGAGAAGGGGGTAATGTCCAGTCCCAGGCGGTGCAGTGTTTCGTGCTGTGCCTCCGCTGTGGCTACCTCGGCGGGTGTGGCTGCGAAGGTGGCGGGAATCAGCAGTGGCTGGCTTTGCAGCGGGCCGTCACCAGCGGTATCAAGCTGGGTCTTCAGGCGTTCGTAGACGATGCGTTCGTGTGCAGCGTGCATGTCCACCAGCACCAGGCCGTGGGCGTTCTCGGCCAGCACGTACACGCCATGCAGCTGGGCAATGGCGCGGCCCAGGGGCCAAGCAGAGGCCGCGTCGCTGGCAGGCAGCGAGGAGGGTGTTGACGCCGGTTGCTGCAGGGGGGGGGCGAGCCAGGCGGGCGCCGTTTCAGTTCCTGCTGCCGGGGTGGCATTCGGGCGCCACAGCGCCGCCAGATCGTTGACCTGCTGGCCCAGCGGACGCGGTTCCTGGCGTTGCCAAGGAGCGCTCCAGGCAGGTGTCTCGGTGGATCTGGTGCTCACGTCCAGCCCGAGCTGGGTGTGAGTGGGCATCAGGGCCGGTTGCGTGGACGCCGTTGTTTGTTGGCTGGTGTGAGCAGGGGCTTGGCCCAGGTTGGCGGCGCGTGGCGCGGCCAGCGCGTTTTCCAGGGCGTGCCTGACGGCCTGGTGCACCTCGCGGCTGTCGCGGAAGCGCACCTCGATCTTTGTGGGGTGGACGTTCACGTCCACGCGGGCAGGGTCGATTTCGACGAACAACGCGTACACGGGCTGGCGCTGGCCGTGGAGCACGTCCTCATAGGCGCTGCGCGCAGCGTGGGTGATGACCTTGTCGCGCACGTAGCGGCCATTGACGTAGGCGAACTGCCGGTCGGCGCGGGCGCGTGCGGCATCTGGCAGGCCGACGTGGCCCCAGACGCGCATGCCCTGGCCTTCCCATTGCACGGGTAGGCTTTCGGCCAGAAAGTCGTCACCCAGCACATCCGCCAGGCGCTGGCCGAGGGCGGCCAGGGCGTTGTCGCCAGAAATGGCCTGGGCGCGCCACTGCTCCACCAGCTTGCCTTCATGCCACACGGCAAAGCCCACTTCGGGGCGGGCCAGGGCATGGCGGCGAACGGCCTCCAGGCAATGCGCCAGTTCGGTCGCGTCGGTCTTGAGGAACTTGCGCCGCGCCGGGGTGGCGTAGAACAGTTCGCGTACCTCCACGGTGGTGCCGGGGGTGCGTGCGGCGGGGGTGATTTCGCCCGTGCGCCCATGCAGCATCCAGGCGTGACTGTCGGGCGCGTCAACGCTGCGCGACAACAGGCTCACGTCGGCAATGGAGTGGATGGCGGCCAACGCCTCCCCCCTGAAGCCCATGGTGTCCACCGCTTCCAGTTCGGCCAAGTTTCGTATCTTGCTGGTGGCGTGGCGCTTGAGGGCCGTGACCAGTTCCTCGCGTGGAATGCCGCAGCCGTCGTCTTCCACTGAAATGAGGCGAACGCCGCCCGCCAGCAGACGCACCGTCACCTGCGTGGCACCCGCATCAAGCGCGTTGTCCACCAGTTCCCGCACTACAGACGCCGGGCGCTCAACCACCTCGCCCGCGGCGATCTGGCTGATCAACTCGTCGGGCAGTTCCTGGATGGGGCGGCGGGGTTGCAGGTGGGGGCGGGTGGCGGCGTTATTCACCGGAGAGATTGTAGGAGCCGGGATAATCCTCGCCATGGAACTGATTGTTTTTCTGGTGGACTTCATCCTCCACGTTGACCGGCACTTGCAGGTATTTGTGGAGACCTACGGTGCGTGGGTGTATGCGCTGCTGTTCCTGATCGTTTTTGTGGAAACGGGCGTGGTGGTGATGCCCTTTCTGCCGGGGGACTCGTTGCTCTTCATCGTGGGCGCCTTGTGCGGCGCTGGTTTGATGAGTCTGCCGCTGGCCATGGCCATTCTGTTGGCGGCAGCCATTCTGGGGGACCAGATGAACTGCGCTATCGGGCGCTACTTTGGCCCCAAGGTCTTCCAGTGGGAGGACTCGCGCTTTTTCAACCGGCAGGCTTTTGAACGGGCGCACGCTTTTTACGAGCGCTACGGCGGTATCACCATCGTCTTGGCGCGCTTCATGCCATTCTTGCGCACCTTCGTGCCTTTTGTGGCGGGTGTGGCAGACATGTCTCGCGCCAAGTTCACGGCCTACAACGTGGCGGGCGGCACGCTGTGGGTGGTCGGTTTGACGGGGGCAGGCTACCTGTTCGGCAATCTGCCGTGGGTGCAGGCGAACCTGAGCAAGATCATCTGGGTCCTGATACTGGTGCCTGGCTTGATAGCGCTGTTTGGCGCGTGGAAGGCCGGGCGGAGCAAGGCGGCCTGAGGTCAGGGGCCGAGCAGCGCGGCCCGGCGCCGTGCCTGGTCGGCCAGCGTTCTGTCACCCGCTTGCTCTGCCACCTGGGCCTGCACCTGCAGCCATGCAAGCAGCGCGCGGCGCCAGCCTTGTGCAGAAGCCGTGTCCACCGCGAGTCGCACCAGCACAGGGTCAGCGCGACCGGCCCGGAACCACACGCTGGCCGCTACAAGGCGTGCCACAGGGTCTTCCACAGACCGCACGACGTTGTTGCCAGCCGCCCCTGGTTGCAACAGGGCGCTGGCCACGGGCCGGTGTGCTGTGGGTAGCAAGGGCACGTCTGCCGCCAGGGGCTGGGCCTGCAGATAGCGCGCGTAAGCCTGTTCGGCAGGGGCTGCGTCTTGTGCCAGGGCCTCGAAGCCTGCGCACGGCTCCATAGCCAAGCCAGCCTGCCGCAAGGCGCAACGGCTCAGTTCCACGCGGGCCACCAAATCAGGCCGGGCGGTGCGGGCCGTTTCCAGCCGCGCCCGGCGCCACTCGGCCTCGGCCACACGCTGGTTGCCTTCCAGCTCCGCCACGGTGGCGCGTTCAACGGCACCGTGGGCGTTCATCTGCCAATCGGGCACGGGCGGGCCGCTGGCACAGCCCGCCAGCGCCACCACGCCCAGCGTGAACAGGGAACGCATCACGGTCTTCATGGCAGCTTCAACTCCGTTTCGCGTGCAAAAGGCCATTTGCGGTTGATCTCGTTGACCAGCCCTTCCACCTTGCGCAGGCTGGCTTCCACCTCGGCACGCAGCACATCCAGATCCACGGTGGCCGCGCGCGTGTTCTGGGCAATGCCCTGTGCCTCCACCAGCACGGCGTCCACCTTCTTCAGGCTTTGGCGGGCATCGGCCAGCAGGCCATGCACCTCGCGCACGGTGGCCTGTGCGTCCGTCACCAAGCCATCCTCGCCAAAAACGCGATGGTTGGCGTTGCCGATCAGCGTTTCGGCACGGGCAGTGGTGGCTTCCAGCCTGCGCAGCAGCGCATGGGTCTGGTCTATGGTCTGGATGACCTTTTGGCGGTCGGCGTCGCTGCCCATGACGACCCCCAGGGCGCCACGCGGGCCTTGCAGGTCCTGCGTCACGCCTTGCAGATTGCGCAGGCTGGTGTTGAGGGCAGAGTCCTCGGCCGTCATGTGGTTGAGGTTGTCCAGCAGGTCGCGCACGGCACTCACCAGGCGCGGAATCTCGGCCATGGCGTCGCCCTTGAGCACGGTTCGCTCGGCGCCGTCGGGCAGTTGGGGGTCGGTGAGGATGCCGCTGTAGGCGCGGATGCGCGTGGCCCCTACCAAGCTGCGCTCCATGGTGAAGATGCTCGACTCGCGCAGCCAGTGGGCGTCTTTTTCGGGCACGTCGACCACGATGCGGGCGTTGCCGTCGCCACCCAGTTCTATTCGGCGCACGCGCCCGATGGGAAAGCCGGAAAACGTCACGTCCATGCCCACTGTCACGCCTTCGGAGTCGTCGGCCACCAGCACCACGGTGCGCGTGGGTTCGAACACACCGCGCGCATAAAGCAGGTAACCGGCGGAAGCAAGCACGAGCACGGCCATCAGCACCAACAAAAGGGCAGCCTTGAATTCCACGTGGCTCACCTTGGAGGCACGGATGGCGCGTCTAACGTCGGGGTCTTGCATGCCAGTCGTCCCTGTGCTTTTGCGTCAGTAATAGTTGCCCATGAGCGAAACCCCTTCGAGCAGCAGCAGCGTGAGGAACATGCGCACCAGCATCTGCAGTTCGGAGTGGGTGCGCTCCCTCGCCGCCGGGGAATCGTACAGGCTGGAAGCTAGCGGAATCAGCGCCACTGTGAGGGCAAAGAACAGCGTCTTGAACCCGAAGATGAGGGTGACCACGGGGTTGAACACGTGCCCCACCATGCGCGTGTAACTGCCCAAGGCCCAAGGCGTGAAGCCGTAGATGGACAGGTAGGTCAGCACCAGCGCGACGATGCAGCTCACCGCAGCCAGCATGAACACCGAGAACATGCCCGACAGCGCGCGTGGCAGTACCAGCCAGTGCATGGGGTCCTTGCCTTGGGTCTGGAGTTCCTCCAGTTCGCCGCTTTCACGCATGGCCAACAGTTCTGCGCCCTGCGGAATGGTGCAGCGCAGGGCCACGAAGAGCGCCGCACCCAGTGGGATCAGTTCCAGGACCAGCACACGCACCACCATTTCCACGGCGTACTGTGACAGCCCGTAGCTCAGGGCTGTGACCACGACGATGCGTATGAGCACGAGCCCAAGCAAGGACGAGAACACCGTGAACCAAAGCAGCACTGGTGCTGTGGCTCGGTAGAGCTGTTCTGCCAGCACAGGCCAGCGCTGCTGCCCGTAGCTGGATGGGCTGACCGCCATCACCAAAATGATGGCCCCGAGGTGAACGATGCGCCACCAGTTGCCCACCCAGCGCAGCAAGGCCCGGCCCAGTTCACCGAGCATGGAGGAAGGGCGCAGGCCGGTATTCATGCGCCGCATGTTAACGCCCAGGCCACGTGTTCGGCCACCACGGGGCTGGGGTGGTTCTGGCGTGTGAGCAATGCTGCGCGCAAGGCTTCTTGTTCCGTTGCACTCTTTGATTGGCGCAGCGCGTTGCCCAGCGCCACGGCAATGTTGCGCAGCCAGCGTTCGTGCCCTATGCGGCGTATGGGGCTGCCTTCCGTGCGGCGCAGGAATGTTGCTTCGTCCCAGGAAAACAGTTCCGGCAGGCCGCTACCCACCAGCTCGCTTCGTTCGTCGAAGTCCGGTAATGCGCTGCGTTGTGCAAACTTGTTCCACGGGCAGGCCAGCTGGCAATCGTCACAGCCGTAAATGCGGTTGCCCATCAGTGGGCGAAGCTCCACGGGAATGGGCCCTGCATGTTCAATGGTGAGGTAAGAAATGCAACGGCGTGCATCCACCTGGTAGGGCGCGACGATGGCCCCCGTCGGGCACAAGTTCATACACGCGCGGCATTGGCCGCAATGTGCGGTGACTGCAGGCGTGGGCGGCAAGGCCACGTCCACGAAGATTTCACCCAGGAAGAAGGTGGAGCCCCCTTCGCGGTTGAGCAGCAGTGTGTGCTTGCCTCGCCAACCCAGGCCGCTACGCGACGCCAGTTCCACTTCCAGCACGGGGGCGGAATCGGTGAACACGCGGTGTCCGAACGGCCCCAGTGTTTCCTGCATTTGGTCGGCCAGTTTTTGTAACCGCTGGCGCAATACCTTGTGGTAGTCTCGGCCGCGTGCGTACACCGACACCACCGCTTCGCTTGGCACTGTGATGCGCGCCTGCTCGCGGGCCAACCAATCGGCGGGGGTTTGTCGCGGCAGGTAGTCCATGCGCGCGGTGATCACGCTGACGGTGCCCGGCACCAGCTCCGCTGGACGAGCCCGCTTGAGGCCGTGACTGGCCATGTAGTGCATCTCACCGTGGAAACCACGCGACAACCAAGCGAGCAAACCCGGTTCTGCGGCGGACAGATCGACACCGGCCACGCCAATTTGGGAAAATCCCAAGGCTTGGCCCCTTGCCTGGATTTGCGAGACGAATTGAGCAGCATCGACCATCAGCACCACATTGTAGGAAGCCCGCCCGCCCGAGCCGCCTTGGCCGGGCGCGAATGGGTTTGCGCCACTGAAGATGACACCCAGGCCCTGGCCCAGCGGCTGGCGCGCAGCACCGCGCTGGCACATGCCACGCTCACACTCCACGGCGACCTGGGTGCTGGCAAGACCACGCTGGTGCGCCACCTGCTGCGCGCGCTGGGCATACAGGGCCGCATCAAAAGCCCCACCTATGCCGTGGTGGAGCCGCACCAGGCACCAGCTGGCGTTGGCTGGCCGAATGGGCTGACCATTTCGCACTTTGACTTCTACCGCTTCAACGACCCGCGTGAATGGGAAGACGCGGGCTTTCGCGAACTTTTTGCCGACCCAGGGCTCAAGCTCGTGGAGTGGCCCGAAAAAGCCGGAACACTGCTGCCCACGCCCGACCTGAGCCTGACACTGACGACGATGGACGACGAACAGCGACGCATTCAACTCACTGCCCTGACGCCCACCGGCTTGCGCCTGCTGGAGGACTGCGAGCAATGAAGCGCCGCGACTTGCTCACCTCCGTGGCGCCTGCGGGCGTGTTGATGCTGTGGATCGGCCCGCACCAGATTGCGCGCGGCGCCAGCATCGTGGCCGTGCGCATCTGGCCCGCCAAGGACTACACCCGTGTCACCATCGAGTCCGACGGCGCCCTCAAGGCGCGGCAGTTCTTCGTGACCGACCCGCCGCGTCTGGCCGTGGACATTGAAGGCATTGACCTGATTCCTGGATTGCGTGAGCTGGTCAGCCAGGTCAAGTCCGACGACCCCAACATCTCTGGCATTCGCGTGGGGCAGAACGCACCCAACGTGGTTCGCCTTGTGGTGGACTTGAAGCAGGCCATCTCGCCGCAGGTGTTCAACCTTGACCCGGTGGCGGCCTACAAGCACCGTCTGGTGCTGGACCTCTACCCCACGCAGGCGCCAGACCCGTTGCACGACCTGATTGCCCAGCGCTTGGCTGAGTTGGAAAAGGCGCCTTCTGCCAACACTGCGGCACCTGCACCTGCATCTGCACCGGCTCAGGCGCTGGAGCCGGCGCACGATCCTCTGGGTGAACTGATTGCGCAGCGCAGTGCATCGCCTGCCAGTGCACCGTCCAGTCCGGCGCCCGTGGTTCAGCAATCAACCCAGGAAAAGCACGCAGCTATTCCCAACAGCAAGGCCGAACGCCCTGCTTTTACCAACAAGCAAAAGCCCAAGGGGGGAGGGGACCAGACCGACCGGCTCATCGTGGTGGCTCTGGACCCCGGGCATGGCGGGGAGGACCCAGGGGCCATCGGCCCCAACGGCGTGCAGGAGAAGGACGTGGTGTTGCGCATTGCCGAACTGCTGCGCGACCGCATCAACGACACCAAGGTCAACGGCAACACCATGCGGGCCTTCCTCACGCGAGATGGTGACTTTTTCGTGCCGCTGCACGTGCGTGTGGACAAGGCCCGGCGTGTGCAGGCCGATCTGTTCGTCAGCATCCATGCCGATGCCTTCTACACCCCGCGCCCGCAAGGCGCCAGTGTGTTTGCGTTGAGCGAGCGCGGCGCGTCAAGCGCTGCCGCGCGCTGGCTGGCCAACAAGGAAAACGCTGCAGACGTGGTGGGCGGCCTGAACGTGCGTACCCAAGATGCCACGGTG
Source organism: Burkholderiaceae bacterium (assembly GCA_041913045.1). Taxonomy (GTDB): domain Bacteria; phylum Pseudomonadota; class Gammaproteobacteria; order Burkholderiales; family Burkholderiaceae_C; genus CAMLOF01. The sequence goes on from JAYSGB010000008.1 coordinate 54,793, forward strand.
CACCGTGCCTTGCTTGACATGAGCACCACTGCACAGATCAACGACAGCCTCAAGCTCGGCAGCGCCATGCTGGGCGAAATGGAGCGTGTGGGCAAGCTGCACAAGCCGCGCGTGGAGCAAGCAGGGTTTGCCGTGTTGAAGGCGCCCGACATTCCCAGCGTGTTGGTGGAAACGGCGTTCATCAGCAATCCCGACGAAGAGAAGCGCCTGAGTTCGCCTCGCTTCCAGGCCGAGATGGCCGACGCCCTGCTCAAGGGCATCGTGCGGTACTTTGGCAAGAACCCGCCGCTGGCGCGCAACCGGCAGGTTTGAAGCGGCTCAGACCGGGTAGATCAGCGAGTTGAGGATCAGCTCGCTGTCGTACACGCAATGGCGGCTGCGCAGCTTGAGGGCGCCGCCATCGCGCACCAGTTCGTCGATGTAGCGCCCCACGTTGAACACCTCGCTCACGTTGCCCGGCTTGGTGCGGAACACCGCGTAATTGGCCTGGGCGCGCACCACCTCCACGTCGTCTTCCTGCACCACTTCCAGCACCCGGGCGGGGCTGACGACGTGCCGCATGTGGTATGGCCCGTGGTAGATGGTTTGGGTGATGCCGTGGACGCGGTCCTTCATCATGCCCTGGCTCTCGAAGTTCATGAGCGCCAGCGGCAGGCCCCGGTCGAAGTTCTCGCGCGCCTGCACCTTGTAGCGGCCATCGGCCACAAAGAATTCCGCCCAGTCGCTGTAGCGCTTTTCGTCCAGGGCGGCGGTGTAAGCAGCGTTGAGCTGGTCGATCTCGTGGTGCAGGTAGAGGGTTTGCAGCAGTTCCTGGTTCATCTTGTTGTTCTTTCGCGGCTCACAGGGCCATGGCCTTTTTCCAGTAGTCGTACATGGAGCGGATCAGCGTTTCGGTGACCATGTGCTCGGTGGGTGGCTGGCCCACGCCGGGGTCTTTGCCGCCCAGTTCGCACAGGGTGTGCCCCTGGCCCAGGCCGTCGCTGTTCCACTGCGCAAAGCCGTCCTGGCTGAACTCGATCACTTCGCCGTCGTCGGCGCTCACAAACCCCGCCGGGCCGAACAGGTTGGCCTGGCGCAGGCGGCGCTGGGTCATCTCGGGGGTGTCGTCGGCAAAGCCGAAGTGCGTCCACACAAAGTCGAAACTGCCGTTGCCGCGCGGCTGGATGTGCCGGGTGGACAGCGAGTTGACCTGCTGCTGCACGATGAGGCTGGGGAACAGCGTGATCATGGTCACCGTGGGCGTGATGGTCTGGCCTGGCTGCGTGGGGTCGGGCACGGTCCACCAGGGCTCGGGCGCCACGTCCAGCAGGCGCATGTCGTTGAGCTTCATGTCTGCTTTGAAGCTGGTCACGCCCTCGGTCACGTCGGTCACGGCACCGGAATCCTTGGCAGGGCCCTGGCCGCCGTCGTTGCGGCGCGAGATCATCACCGCGTGGCGACCGTGCTCGTCCATCACCATGCGGCTTTTCTGGTCGGCGCGCCACAGCCCGAAGGTGACGAACCAGGTGTGAAGCAGGCCGGGGTGGTAGGGGTCCTTGATGTTCTCCATCATCAACTTCCAGTTGCCCGGAATGCGCTGGCGGTTGTAGCCCAGCAGCGTGAGTTGGCGCGAGCCGTTGGGGCCCTGGAAGATGCGGTCCAGCCAGGGCATGATGTTGGGGCCCAGGTAGTCGCGCAGCGGCTCTGCCTCGCTGCTGAAGGTGGCGAATACCAGGCCGTGCAGCACTTCCACGCGCAGTTTGGTCAAGCCGTTGTGCTGCAGGCTGAAGTCTGGCGGCATGCCGCCGTTGACGCATTCACCCTGCTCGGTGACCACTTTCACCCCGTCTTTGAACGGCAGGCCTGCCAGGTCGCCGTTGAGCTTGTAGGTCCACTGGTGGTAGGGGCAGACGAAGCTGCGCGCGTTACCGTGAGGCTCCTGGCAGAAGCGCACGCCACGGTGGGCGCAGCGGTTCTCCACCACGCGGACGCCGTGGTCCGTGGCGCGGTCTTTTGGCATCACACGGTCGCGCACCATGATGACCTGGCGCTCGCCCACCCAGCTCAGCTTGTAGTCGCCGGGTTTGGGGATTTCGGCCTCCAGGCCGACATAGCACCAGTGCGGCCCGTAGAACAGGCGGTCCAGTTCGCGCTGATATACGGCAGGGTCGGTGTAGGCCCAGAAGGGCACACGGCTGGAACCTTCTTGTTCAGGCCAGCGAGACTTGGTTTGAGGATCGATGAATGCGTTCATGGGCTATTCCAAGGTCTGGTTTGCCCAAATAATATGTTTACTTATTAATTCGATGAACTAGGGTTTACACGCATCGTCATTGGGGGGGTCACCAGCCTGCCAGAACGCCGAGGGCGAAGGGCAGGCTCACCACGCCCAGCGCGGTGGACACAGTCACCAGGCTGGCCACGTAGGGGCCGTCGTAGCCCATGCGCGCGGCAAGCACGTAGCAGCTGGAAGCGGTGGGCACCGCAGAGAACATGAGGAGGACCAGGGTCTGTGTTCGGTCCAGCTGCCACAGCCACGCCACGCCGAAAGCCACCACCGGCAACGCAAGGTGCTTCAAGCCCAGCACGAGGGTGGCCAAGGTTTTGGCCTGTGCCATGCGGCCCAGTTGCATGCCAGCGCCTGCGGCCATCAAGCCCAGTGCCAGTGCTGCCTGGCCGATGCGGTTTGTGGTCGGGGCGAGCCAGTCTGGAATGCCCAGCCCCAGCACGTTGGCCAGCAGACCGCTGACCGTGGCAATGATCAGGGGGTTGCGCAGCAATTCGCGCCAGAGCCCACGCTTGGCATGCCGCACCATGGGGAAGACGGCGCCCACATTGAACAGCGGCACGCACACACCAATCAGCACGGCCACCAGAGGCATGCCTTCGTCACCAGCCACCTTGCCTACCAGGGCCAGCACGATGAAGGAGTTGAAGCGAAAGCCGATCTGTGCACTGGCGGCGTGCAGGCGCCGGTCCAGCCGAGGGCCGATGAATGGCCAGTACGGAAGCGAGTACGCCAATGCAATGCCCAGCACGCCCAGCGTCACCCCGGCGGCCATCATGTGTGTGGCCGACTGCCAGTCCAGCGGTGTGCGCACGATGGAGTGGAACAGCAGCACCGGGAACAGAAAGAAGTAAACCAGGCTCTCCAGCGGTTCCCATATCTTGCGGTCCAGCGCGGTGTAGCGGCACAAAAGATAACCGCAAACGATCAGAGAGAAATCGGGGAAGAGGAGCTGGGCAAAGTTCACTTGATGAGCATAACAAAGCCTTTGGGCCGGGGAACCTTGCTGCCGTTTCCGTGCCAAAATCTGGCGCCTTAGCTTTTTTATTTGGCTGTACGTTGCCTTATCCGTCAACGCCACGCCTTTTTGTACTGCCCAATTTCGGGCTTATTTACCCATGAAGACGAAATTCCATCTCAACAAACGTCCGTCCGTGCGCTTCTCTGGCCATAACTTTGCGGCGTCCGCGCAGACAGCGGGGCAGGCGGTTGCGCTGGTTGATGAGCGTTACCTTTCATGGCTTGCGGGCCAGCAAAGCGGTCAGACGAGCCAGCCATTGCAGCGCTCGGCGCTCATGCCCGTGATGTCCCATCTGTCGCGGCTGGCTGGGGCGGAGTTGCCCCTGTCGCGCGTATGCCTGTTCACTGACCGGCAGCCCAGCGAACTGCTGGACGACGTGGTGCCACGCGTGGTTCCGCCACATTCTTTGGACGGTGGCCTGGGGCTGGTGCGCACGCTGGGCCTGGAGTTGGCTCAACTGGCGCAGCGTAGCGCCTGCACCATGGTGCTGGTGGCCAGTGACGATGAGCGCCTGATTCCCTACATTGATGAGGCGCAATGGCGCGGCCTGAAAGTGGTGCTGGTGACGGACGAAGCCTCCCAGGACTTTGCAAGGCTGCAGGGCGACGACCCAAGCTGGGCGCGGCTGCTCATGCAGGCCGACCGCCGCGTGGCCATCAACGAAGTGGGCTGGCGTGCCCTGACTACCGCTGGCGCAGGCTACGTGGCCGAACGTTTCAGTGAGACCCCGCGCCAGGACGACGAAGTGGCGGGTGATGACGTGAACCCGATGGCACCGCCAGACGACGACTGGCGCGCCCAAGTGGAGCGTGTGATCCAGGACTGGTGGGAGGAAGAAACTCCTCACGCCCGCCTGGACCTGTTCGAGGAAATGCAGAACAGCCAGGGCGTGCCGCCCGAGACGGATCGCCACCTGCTGCTGCGTGTGCGGCGGGAACTGGCTCGCACCTTGAGCTTCCCCGAGAAGAAAGCCATGCGCGAAATGATCCGCGCAACCGTCATGGCTCAACCTCCAGCGGTGGATGAATCCGTCGACGCCTGATCCGCAGGCTGGAGACGAGCTCCAGCAGCAGACCGTGGAACAGGGCAGGGCCCTGTCCGCTTGGTTCGACACGCCGCCCGGGCGGTACCTGCTGGCGTGGGAGCGCGACCGCTTTGACGAAGCGGTGGCCGACATTTTTGGTTTCAACGCCTTGCAGCTGGGCTTGCCTGAGCTGGATGCGCTGGCCGCCAACCGCATGCCCAACCGCTGGCTGGCCTTGCCGCAATCAGGCGATCTGCCTGGGGGCGAGGGCTCGCCGAGCACGGGTGGACGGTCCGTGGCGTTGGTGACTCACTCGGCAGCTTTGCCATTCCCGTCTGCCAGTCTGGATTTGGTGTTGTTACCCCACACCCTGGAGTTCAGCGCCGACCCCCACGCCGTGCTTCGCGAGGTGGAGCGTGTGCTGGTTCCCGAGGGCAGGGTCGTGATATCCGGCTTCAACCCGGCCAGCTTGTGGGGCTTGCGCCAGCGGCGCGCCCACTGGTGTGCGCGCCTGGGCCTGCGCGGTGAGGTGACCCGCCTGTTCCTGCCAGAGGCTGGGGATTTCATCGGCCATTGGCGGCTGCGCGACTGGCTGCGCCTGCTGAGCTTCGAGGCGCAGGACACCCGGTTCGGTTGTTATCGCCCCGCCGTGCGTACCGAAAAATGGCTGCGCCGCTACGAGTGGATGGATGCCGTGGGTTCGCGCTCATGGCCTATTCTGGGGGCGGTGTATTTCGTCGTGGCGGCCAAGCGCGTGCGAGGCATGCATCTGTTGGGCCCGGCCTGGAAGCCGCGCCGTGCAGCGGCCGCGCCCGTGGCGATCGCACAGCGGCCGTCCATCAAGTCATATCCGCAGGAGCACAGTGGGTGAACCACGTCATCATTTACACAGACGGAGCCTGCAAGGGCAACCCCGGCCCCGGCGGCTGGGGTGTTTTGCTGCGCTCCGGCGCAGCCGAGAAGGAATTGTTTGGCGGCGAACCCGAGACCACCAACAACCGCATGGAGCTGACGGCGGTGATCGAGGCCCTGGCGGCCTTGCGCAGGCCGTGCAAGGTGTCGCTGTACCTTGACAGCCAGTACGTGCGCAAGGGCATTACCGAGTGGCTGCGAGGCTGGAAGGCCAAGGGCTGGATGACGGCGTCCAAGCAACCCGTGAAGAACGTGGACCTTTGGCAGCGCCTGGATGACCTGGTGAGCAACAGCGGCCACCAGATTGAGTGGCATTGGGTGCGCGGCCATGCCGGGGACCCGGGCAACGAGCGCGCCGATGCCTTGGCCAACCGCGGGGTCCCCTCGCGGCGTTGAGCTGGCCATTGTGTAAACGCCAGGTAAACGTAACGTCTTTGACAGCCAGCGGCACACCTTGCCGTGCAACACTGCTAGAGTGACGCGATTGGCCTGCCCAGAGCCGGGCAGAGGGCGTCGTTTTACTCCTGAGAAGCACAAGCACATGGCAAAAAAAGCGGTTTACTGGGTCGTGGCGGCGGCGGGCATTGCCGTGGCCTCTGGGGCAGCTTGGTGGTTCCAGCGGCAGACGCCTTCTGCTCAAACGGGTGCAACGGCAGCCGCCCCTGCAGGCCAGCAGGGGCCAGCACCCGGGGCACGCCCTGGTGGACCCGGCGGCACTCCCAGCGTGGAAGTCACGCAGGTCAAGACCATGCGCCTGGTGGACGACGCCCAAGCCGTTGGGTCCCTTCGTTCGCACCAGAGCGTGACGCTGCGGCCGGAAATCAGCGGGCGTGTGGTGCGCATTGCGTTTGCCGATGGCGCGGCGGTGCGCCAGGGCCAGTTGCTCATCCAGCTGGATGACACCTTGCAAAAGGCCGAGTTGAGCCAGGCACAGGCGCAACTGTCCATTGCGCGGGCCAACATGAAGCGCAATGAAGAGTTGGTGGCACAGAACTTTGTGGCCAAGCGTGTGCTGGATGAAAGCCGCGCCAGTCTTCAGGTGGCCGAAGCCCAGGTGCAACTGGCCGAAGCGCGCCTGGCGCGCATGCGCATCGTGGCGCCTTTCAACGGTACGGTGGGCATCCGCAATGTGAACCTGGGTGACTATGTGAAGGACGGCGCCGATCTGGTGAAGCTGGAGGACACGTCGCTGCTGTACGTGGACTTCCGTCTGCCGGAGCGCTACCAGGCACGCCTGTCGGCCGGGCAGCCGGTGCAGGTGCAGATGGACGCGTTGCCCGGGCAAAACTTCACGGCCAAGGTGCGTGCGGTGGACCCGCTGGTGGATGCCGATGGTCGCGCTCTGCTGGTGCGCGCTGCCTTGCCCGCAGCCCCAGGCACACCCTTGCGCCCGGGTTTGTTCGCGCGGGTCACGGTGGTCATGTCGGTGACGGAAGGTGCCTTGGTGGTGCCCGAGGAGGCCGTGGTGCCGCAGGGTGGCAAGCAGGTGGTGTTCCGCCTGGAGAAGGAAGGCGAGGGCGATGGCGCCAAGAACATTTCGCGCCGTACTGAAGTGCAGTTGGGCCTGCGCCGCGGTGCCATGGTGCAGGTGCTTGAAGGGCTGAAGGAAGGCGACACCGTGGTGGTGGCGGGCCAGCAGCGCCTGCAACGCGATGGCACCGCCGTGCGGGTGGTGGACATGAACAAGGCCGCCAGCCCGCGTAACGGCGCAGGTAATGGCAACGGTGGTGGCGCAAAAGGTGGCGAGCAGGGCGGAGGCAGTGCTCCCGCGAAACCCGCTGCGCCTGCAGCCAACGCTGGTTGAACAGGAGGGCATGAGCCATGCAACTGCCTGAAATCGCCATCCGGCGGCCGGTGTTTGCCACCGTGCTGTCCCTGCTCATCCTGCTGGTGGGGCTGGTGTCGTTCAACGGCCTCACGGTGCGCGAATACCCCAAGATAGACGAACCCAACGTCACGGTCAGCACGCGTTTCCCCGGCGCGTCCAGCGAGGTGGTCGAGTCCCAGGTCACCAAGACTCTGGAGGATTCCCTCGCGGGCATTGAGGGGGTGGACGTCATCACCTCCATCAGCCGGCAGGAGCAGAGCCAGATCACGGTGCGCTTCAAGCTGGAACGCGACCCTGATGCCGCCGCCGCCGAGGTGCGCGACAAGGTGAGCCGCGTGCGCGGGCGCCTGCCGCAGACCATTGACGAGCCCGTGATTGCCAAGGTGGAGGCGGACGCCTTCCCGGTAATCTGGCTGGCTTTGAGTTCCGATACGCACACGTCCTTGCAACTGTCGGACATGGCCAATCGCATTGCCAAGCCTGTGTTGCAGACGGCCACCGGCGTGGCCGACGTGCGCGTCTATGGCGAGCGCAAGTATTCCATGCGCCTGTGGCTGGACCCCGACCGGCTGGCCGCTTACAGCCTGACCGTGCAGGATGTGGAGGACGCGTTGCGCCGCTCCAACCTGGAGGTGCCCGCCGGCCGCATCGAGAGCCGCCAGCGCGAGTTCAACGTGACCACCGCCACCGACCTGCAGACGCCCGAGCAGTTCACCAACGTCACCATCCGCACGGTCAATGGCCTGGCGGTGCGCATTGGCGATGTGGCGCGCGTGGTGCAGGGGCCGCAGGACGAACGCTCTTCCGTGCGGCTCAACGGGCGCGATTCCGTTTCGCTGGGCGTGATCCGGCAAGCCACGGCCAACCCGCTGGACCTGGCCGCTTCGGTTCGCGAACTGCTCAACAAAGTGCGGCAAGACCTGCCTCCGGGCGTGAACGTGGACATTGCCAATGACAACTCGGTGTTCATCGACCGGTCCATCAAGGCGGTGTACTCCACCATTGCCGAGGCCGTGGTGCTGGTGGCGCTGGTCATCTTCGTCTTCCTGCGCACGCTGCGGGCGTCCATCGTTCCACTGGTGACCATTCCTGTCAGCCTGATCGGTTCCTTCGCGCTGATGAAGCTGTTCGGCTTCTCCATCAACACGCTCACGCTGCTGGCGCTGGTGCTGGCCATTGGCCTGGTGGTGGATGACGCCATCGTGGTGCTGGAGAACATCTTCCGGCACATCGAAGAAGGTTTGCCGCCCTTCCAGGCCGCCATCAAGGGCGCGCGGGAGATCGGCTTCGCCGTGGTGGCCATGACCCTGACGCTGGCAGCCGTGTACGCGCCGCTGGCCTTCACGCCGGGCCGCACGGGCCGCCTGTTCGCGGAGTTCGCACTGGCACTGGCTGGCGCGGTGCTGGTGTCGGGTTTTGTTGCGCTCACCTTGTCGCCCATGATGTGTTCCAAGCTGCTGCGGCACAAGGAACACCCCAACCGTTTTGACCGTGGCATGGAGGCTGTGCTGGACGGCATTACCCGTGCCTACCACGGTGTGCTGGATGTGGCACTGCGCGTGCGCTGGCTGGTGGTTCTGGTGATGCTGGGCAGCGCGGGTGGCAGCTGGTGGCTGCTGCAGACCACCAAGCAGGAGCTTGCGCCGATTGAGGACCGGGGGGTGATCCTGACGGTCATCAACGGCCCGGACGGTGCCACACTGGAATACACACGGCGCTACGCCGAGGCCATTGAGCGTATCGGGCAGGCGTACCCGGAGTTCGACCGCATCTTCGCCAACATTGGCAGCCCGTCGGTGGCGCAGGGCAACGTGTTCTTCCGGGCGGTGCCGTGGGAGGAGCGCGAGCGCAGCACGCAAGAGATTGCCCGCGAGGTGGCACCGCGTATCGCGGCGCTGCCGGGTATCAGCGCGTTTCCCATCACGCCGCCGTCGCTGGGGCAGGGCTTCCGCGAGCGGCCGATCAACTATGTGATTGCCACCACGGACAGTTACGAGAACCTGTCGCGCGTGGTGCGGCAGTTCCAGGACCGGCTCGCGCAACACCCCGGGTTCGTGCAGGTGGATACCGACCTGCGACTGAACAAGCCCGAGATCCGCCTGGACGTGGACCGCGAGCGTGCCACCGACATGGGCGTGAGTGTCGATGCGATAGCTCGCACGGTGGAGACCATGCTGGGCGGGCGTATCGTTACCCGGTACAAGAAAGATGGCGAGCAGTACGACGTGGTGGTGCAGACGGAAGTGTCGCAGCGCAACACGCCTGACGACATCGACAAGCTCTTCGTGCGCGGGCGCAATAACGCGATGATTCCGCTGGCTTCGCTGGTAAAGACGCGTGAGGTGGTGGTGCCGCGTGAACTGAACCACTTCGGGCAGCGCCGCAGCGCGTCGATCACGGCCAACCTGGCGCCAGAACTGGCTCTGGGGCAGGCGCTGCAGATCATGGATGGCATTGCGCGTGAAATTCTGCCGCCCGGTTACACCACCGACCTGAACGGCCAGAGCCGCGAGTTCCGAAACTCTTCGGGCTCGATGGTGATCGTCTTTGTGCTGGCGCTGCTGTTCATCTACCTGGTGCTGGCGGCGCAGTTCGAGAGTTTCATCGACCCGTTCATCATCATGCTCAGCGTGCCGTTGTCGATGCTGGGTGCCTTGCTGGCGCTGAAGTTGACGGGGGGGACGCTGAACGTGTTCAGCCAGATCGGGTTGATCACGCTGGTGGGGCTGATCACGAAGCACGGCATTCTGATCGTGGAGTTTGCGAACCAGTTGCGCCAGCAGGGGCTGGACCTGGTGGAGGCCGTGAAGCGTTCGGCCGAGCTGCGCCTGCGCCCGATTCTGATGACGACCGGCGCGATGGTGTTGGGTGCCGTGCCGCTGGCCTTGGCCACGGGTGCGGGGGCTGAGAGCCGCCAGCAGATTGGCTGGGTGATCGTGGGGGGCATGACGGTGGGCACGCTGTTGACCATTTTTGTGGTACCGACGATGTATACGTTGCTGGCACGTAAGCGGGTGCCGGGGGCGATCAAGGCTGCTGTTACCGACGCCCATGCGGTGGCTGATGCGGAGGTTGTGCCGGCTAAGTGAGGGCTTGATTTCGGGCTTACAGGGTTGGACCTCGCTGGCTGCGGCAGGCCTGGCCCTGCAAGGGCTCATACTGTGACGGTCGGCGCCCTTGGCGCCGACTCCGCTGCGCCCGCCTGTCTGGGGCCGGTGCGGCGGAACTCACTTCGTTCGCTTCGCTCACTGCGTTCAGACAGCCGCCGCAAGTCAGTTACGAAGCGCGCTAACGCGCGCCCAGCCCCAGACAGGCGGCCACAGCCGCCACAGAAATCGCCCCCACAGGGCCAGGCCTGCCGCAGCCACCAAGAATGGTGGTGCGCAACGGTTGGTGTGCCAACAATGCTTCTGCCAAGGCGTGTGTGCCCAGGGGCTGGTGCGCCTGACGAGGTGCCGAGAAGCGCAGATGCCGTGGCTGCGCGCGCAGCGCGCTTCGTAACTGACTTGCGGCAGATGTCCGACCGGAGCGTTTCGCAGAAACGCGTAGGGAGTTTCTGCCGCGTAGCCACGGCATCGAGCATCGCAGGGAAGCCGGTGCGCAGCACCGGCCGCCTCGTTGAAGCGCCAGCCCCTGGGCGCACATGCCTTGGCCACCAACACTTCAAGCCACTGACGCTCAGAGCATAGGCCGCATACTGCGCGCCGTCTCCTGCAGCACCGGCAACACGCGCTTGATGGCCGCCTCGCTGCTCTCGTTGTTCATCGGCATGGTGATGCTAAGCGCCCCCACCAGACTGTCGTTGTGGTCATACAGCGGCACGGCAATGCCCCGGTAATTCATCTCCAGCTGCTGCTCCGAGATATACCAGCCTTGCGCCCGGGCACGTTCAAGACACATCCGCAACTCCGCCTTGTCCATCACCGTGTGCGATGTGTAGGGCCGCAGCGTCTGCGCGGCCAGCCAATCGTCCCAAACTGCGGGGCCCATCATGGCAATGATGACGATGCCAGCCGCCGTTACATGCGCCTGCACCCGCGAACCCAGCATGTAGCCCGTGTTCATGTGCCGGTGCGTGCCGCTGCGCGCAACGTACACCACATCACCCTGGTCCAGCACCGCTACATACGCCGTTTCGCCCGTGCCCGCCGTGACCCGCTGCAGATACGGGTACACCGCGCGCGGCAGCCGGGCGGACTCCAGATACGCCTGGCCCAGCCGCAGAATGCGCGGCGTCAGCCAGAACAGCTTGCCGTCCGTGCCCACGTAGCCCAGGTGCGCCAGCGTCAGCAGGTGACGCCGCGCGGCGGTGCGCGTCAGGCCGCAGCGCTGCGCCGCCTGGCTCGCGGTCATACGCGAATGCTCGGCGTCGAAAGCCTCAATCACGGAGAGGCCTTTTTCCAGGCCAGCGATCCAGTCGCGGCGCTCCAGGTTGACGGGAGAAGGTAGCATGTGAGTCGAGCGAAAACCCTGATTACGTTCGTCAATCGAACCATTACGCATGATTATCGTACGATGTGCGGTGGGCGTGGCGAGCCTGTGACGGGGCCGCGACGTACATTCGGTCGACGATGGAGCAACCGCATGAGTGATTTTCTGACACGGCCGCTCGATGGCCGCGAACCCTTGCAGGCGTCTTTCAGCGACGCAGCCAACCCGGTCGGCCTTGATGGCATCGAGTTCATCGAATACGCCACCAACAAGCCCCAGGCCTTGGGCCAGGTACTGGAGATGATGGGTTTCAAACCCGTGGCGCGCCACCGCTCGCGCGAGGTGCTGCTGTACCGCCAGGGGCATTTGAACGTGGTGGTCAACGCCCACCCGGCCGAAGCCCACGCGGGCGGCCATGCGGGCGACGTGCCCCGCCTGTCGGCCATTGCCCTGCGCGTGCGCGACGCCCGTGCCGCCTACCACTACGTGCTGGAGCGCGGTGCCTGGGAGGTGCCCACCCACGCCGAGGTGATGGAACTCAACATTCCCGCCATCCACGGCGCGGGCGGCAGCCGCATCTACTTTGTGGACCGGTACAAGGAATTCTCCATCTACGGTGTGGACTTCGTGCCCATTCCGTCCGTGGACCAGAACCCGCCTGCCACCGCAGGCATCCACTTCTTCGGCGTGGTGCAGTACATCGGGCCCGAGCGCAGCTACGACTGGATCGAGTTCTACACCGAGCTGTTCGGCGCGCGCCTCATCCCCGACGAAGAACGCTTCGGCATCATGCCCAAGGGCAAGCTGATGGAGCTGCCCGCGCTCACGCCCGGCAACGAATTCATGCTGCAACTCATCGAGCCCGAGCCCAACGTGCTTGACGCCGATGAGCGGCTGCAACGCATTGGCCTGGGCGTGCCGGACGTGCTCGAAGCCGTCAAGGCCCTGCGCACGCTGGGCGTGGAGTTTGTGGAAACGCAGGCGGCGCACACCGAACAGCGGGGCGCCATCACCAAGACCTACCTGGGTTCGGTGGTGTTCGAGCTGGTGCACAGCGAAAAGGCCTGAGCGATGGAAGCGCAACGCAGAACGGCGCAGGCCATCGGCTCCTTCGGCATGGACACCATCACGCTGGCGGGCCCGCTGGAGGCCAAGCTGGCGGCCATGAAGGACGCGGGCTTCTCGCAGGTCATGCTCAAGGCCAATGACATCGTCGGCCACCCGGGTGGCGTGAAGGCCGCCGTGCAGGCGGTGCGCGACAGTGGGCTGCGCGGCACGGGCTTTCAGGTGCTGCGCGACTTTGAGGGTCTGAGCGGCCACTTGCACCACTACAAGGTGGACATCGCCAAATCCATGCTGGAGATGTGCGCCGCGCTGGAATGCAAGGTGCTGCTGGTGTGTTCGTCCACCTCGGCGCACGCCAGTCAGGACCTCGATCACATCGCGCGCGACCTGCGCAAGCTGGCCATGCTGGCCATTCCCTACGGCATCAAGATCGCCTACGAGGCGCTGTCTTGGGGGCGCACTGTCAACGAGTTCACCACCGCGTGGGACGTGGTGTGCCGGGCCGACTGCCCCAACCTGGGCATGGGTATCGACTCGTTCCACATCTTTGCCGCCAAGACGCCGCTGGAAGAGATCGACTACCTTGACCCGTCAAAGATCTTCCTGGTGCAGCTGGCCGACTTCATGTGGCAGGAAACCAAGACCTTTGAAGAGCGCATGACCACCGCGCGCACCTTCCGCGTGTTCCCGGGCGAAGGGGTGCATAGCGAACAGCTGGTGGACCTGGTCTTGAAGCTCGACGCATTGGGCTACGCGGGCGACTACAGCTTCGAGGTCTTCAACGACGACTACGTGCAGATGCCCTTGCCCTTCGTGGCCGAGCGTGCGCGCAAGTCGGCGCTGTGGCTGGCCGAGGACGTGTTGCAGACGTCTGTGCCGCTGCCCAACCAGATGCGCTTGAAGGGTTCGCGCTGAACGGAGCGCAGCGCAGGGCGTTATGACTCAGAGGCTTAGAGCATCCCAGGCCCCTGTCGGCATCCGGCGTTCGCGGAGAAACGGGGGGCGGGCCGTGTTTCACTCCATGTATGTGGGCAGCCAAGGCGTGTGCGCCCAGGCGCTGGCGCTTCAACGAGGTGGCCGGTGCTGCGCCCCGGCTGCTCTGCGATGCTCGATGCCGTGGCCACGCGGCGGAACTCGCTGCGCGCCTGCGGCGCTCCGCTCAAACAGCCGCCGCGAGTCAGATGACGAAGCGCGCTGCGCGAGCAGGCCACGGCCTCTGCGCTTCTCGACACCTCGTGAGGCGCGCCAGCGCCTGGGCGCGCACGCCTTGGCAGAAGCAGGGTTGGCACGCCACTAGTGGCGCTTGGTCACCAATGGCGTGACCCTGGCACCGTTGGTGCGCCACTGTGCTGGCTGGCTGCGGCAGGCCTGACTCTGCGGGAGCGATTTCTGTGGCGGCTGTGGCCACCTGTCTGGGGCCGGGCGCGCGCAGCGCGCTTCGTCAACAGTCTTGCGGCGGCTGTTTGAACGGAGCGCTGCAAGCGCGCAGTGAGTTCCGCCGCACCGGCCCCAGACAGGTGGACGCAGCGGAGTCGGCGCCTTGGCGCCGACCGCCACAGTATGAGCCCCCGCAGAGTCAGGCCTGTTGCCGCTGGCGAGGTCCACGAAATGAGAACATCCCAGGCCCCTGTCGGCATCCGGCGTTCGCGGAGAAACGGATTCTGTTTCTCATGAGTTTTTTGGGCGTGGTGAGCGGGCATGAGCAAAAGACTCTCAGCCTCTTAGCCCTGCTTCACCCGCACGCCCAGGCCCCCGCACAGCGCTATGAGCGCAATGCCGATGACCGTCCAGCGGTCGGGCGTGTGCCCAAACACCAGCCAACCCGCCAGCGTGGCAAACGCGATCTGCGTGTACATGTAGGGCGTGAGCCGCGAAGCAGGCGCCTGGTGGTAGGCCTGGATGAGCAGGTAGTGCCCCAGCGAACCAAAGAAGCCCAGCAGCGCGGCCAGGGCCCACAGCGTCCAGTCGGTCATGGGGGCCCAGCCCCAGGGAAGCACCGCCGTGCAACCCGCCAGGCCGATGACGCCTGTGTAGAAATGCATGGCGCCCGGATCTTCGGTGCGCACCATGCGGCTGGTCATGATCTGGTAGGCCGCGTTGATCAGCACCAGTACCAGGGGCAGCAGCAATTCGCCCCGAAAGTCGCTGCCCTTGGGCCGGATGACGATCAGCGCGCCGATCAGACCGCCTGCCACCAGCACCCAGGTCAGAGGGGAAATGCGCTCGCGCAGCATGAGGGCGGCCAGCAGCGTCACCACCAGGGGGATAAGCATCATGATGGCGGTGAATTCACCCACCGGCACATGCTGCAGCGTGATGAAGGCCACCGCGCTGGATGTGAGCATGAGCAGCCCGCGCGCCAGTTGCCAGCCCGGCGCATGCATGCGCAACAGCTGGCGGCCCTGCTGGGGCCAGAGCAGCGCCGTGGTCATCACCGTCTGGGTGACGTAGCGCATCCACACCGCCATGATCACCGGCACCAGCGGCCCGACGTATTGCGACGTGGTGTCGAGCAGGGCAAAACACAGCGTGGCGCAAACCACGAGGGTGATGCCCCGGACGGGGTGGGTGTGGGCTGGTGCGGGGGGCAAGAGGTCAGTAGCTCAGGCGTGCGACCGACCGCAGCACATCTGCGGACGTGGTCGGAAACCCGAAGTATTCCAGATAAGCGGGTATTTGTTCGAACAGCATGTCAGAACCCACTTGAACCCTGCAACCTCTGGCTTGCGCTGCGGTAAGGAAGGCGGTCATCTCGGTCTTCATCACCACCTCGCCCACGAAGGTGCTCGGCACCAGGCGGGAGACGTCCAGCGGCAGAGGGTCGCCTTCGTTCATGCCCATGGGGGTGGCGTTCACCACGAGGTCGAAACCTGCCGGGTCGTTGCTGCCGGTACGCACGTCAATGGCGGGGTATTGGCCCTTGAGCCGTTGGCCCAGCGCTTCGGCAGACGCGGTGTTCACATCGAAAAGGCTGATGGCCGCGATGCCCGCGCCCGCCAGCGAAGCGGCAATGGCGCAGCCCACGCCGCCGCTGCCCACCACCAGCACGCGCGCGCCTTGCAGTTCCAGGCCCTTGCGGCGGACGCCACGCACAAAGCCCTCGCCGTCGAACATGTCGCCCACCAGGCGGCCGTCTTCGGCGCGCTTGACGGCGTTGCAGGCGCCAGCCACCTTGACGGTGGGAGTGACCTCGTCCAGCAGACCCACGGTGGTGACCTTGTGGGGCATGGTGATGAGCGCGCCACGGATGTTGGTCAGGTTGAAGACCGAGCGCAGCAGTTCGGGGTAGGCCTCGGGCTTGCAGCCCATGGGCACCACCACCGCATTGACCCCGATGGATTCGAAATAGGGGTTGTAGATCATCGGCGACTTGAACGTGTGCGTCGGGTAGCCGATGTGGGCGATGATTTCGGTGTTGCCGTTGATCATGGTCTTGAGTCCGTTGGCGACAGTGCAGAGGAAACGTGCGCAAATGTAGGGCCGAAGCTCGCCCCGACGCGATACCTGAGTGGTATGCGGCGTGCGATGATCGATCTGTTTTGTGCGCTGAGTGTGCGGTTATGGGGTTAACCCGAGTGAGGTTTAGCCCTTTTTCCGCACACTGCCGTTACCGCTTACTTGCCGGTTTTCTTGGGGGCCGCAGCGCGAACTTTTTCCAGTTCGGTCTGGAGTTCCTTGACCGTGTCCTGGCCCACGATCACGCCGTAACGCGCCGTCACGGAGCGCAGCTTGTCACGCAGCTTGTCCACTTCGGCGGCCGGGAACTCGGTCACCTGCATGCCGTTCTTCTTCATGTTGTCCAGCGCCACGGCCACCTGGCTGCGGGCCTGCTGGCGCTGGTACTTGGCCGACTCCTTGGCGCCTTCATCCACGATCTTTTTCTCGGCGGCCGACAGGCTGTCCCAGAACTTCTTGCTGATCAGCACCGACTGCGGGTTGTACTGGTGGTTGCTCAGCACCACGTGCTTCTGCACTTCGTAGAACTTGTTGGCGTTGATGACGGTGACCGGGTTCTCCTGGCCGTCAATGGCCTTCTGCTCCAGCGCGGCATAGACCTCGGGGAAGGGCAGCGGCGTGGGGTTGGCGCCCAGGGCCTTCACCCAGTCCACGTTGATGGGGTTGGGAATCACGCGCAGCTTCAGGCCTTCCAGGTCTTCCACCTTGGTGATGGGGCGCTTGCTGTTGGTGATGGTGCGAAAGCCCAGCTCGTAATAGGCCAGGCCGATCAGGCCCTTCTCATCCAGCTTGGCGTGCATCTTCTGGCCGAAGGGGCCGTCCACCACGGCGTCGGCCTCGGCGGAGTTGTTGAACATGAACGGGAAGTCGAAGATGGCGAACGGCTTGACCAGGTTGGCCAGAATGCCGGAGTTCATGGACACCATCTCCAGCGTGCCGCCTTGCAGTGCGGAGACGTTGGCCTGGTCGCTGCCCAGCGTGCCGCCGGGGAACAGGTTGACCTTGATCTTGCCGCCGCTCTTGGCTTCCACCACTTCCTTGAACTTTTCCATGCCCATGACGATGGGATGGCCCTTGGGGTTCTGGGTGGCGAACTTGATGGTCTTGTCTTGCGCGGAGGCCACGCCCATGGCGGCCAGGGCCGCGACAGCCAGAACGGATTTGACGAACAAACGCTTCATGTGTGTGTCTCCAGGAGTCGGTGGGTGCGCGTTGAGAGAGGTGGCCACCGGCACGGCGCAACCTGCGCGCCGGTGGCTCGGGTAAGGTGTCAGTAGAACCAGCGGGCCGGAACCATGACGATTTCGGGGAAGGCGATCATCAGGAACATGACCGCGAACTGCGCCAGCATGAAGGGCATGACGCCGCGCGTGACTTCGTCCATGGGCACCTTGCCCACGCCAGCCACGGTGTTGAGCACCGTGCCCACGGGCGGGGTGATGAGGCCGATGGCGTTGTTGATCATGAACACCACGCCGAAGTAGACCGGGTCGATGCCGGCGGCCTTGACGACGGGCATGAGCACGGGCGTGAGCAGCAGGATGGTGGGCGTCATGTCCAACGCCGTGCCCACGATCATCACCAGAATCATGATGGCCAGCATCAGCAGCTTGGGGCTGTCCAGCACCGGCTGCAGCAGCTCGATGACCTGCTGGGGCAGGTTGGCCACGGTGATGAGCCAGGCCGACACCATGGCCGCGGCCACCAGGAACATCACCACCGCGCTGGTCTTGGCGGCCGAGACGAACAGCGGCAAAAGGTGGCGCAGCTTGATCTCGCGGTACACGAAGAGGGAGATGGCCAGTGCGTAAACGGCGGCCACCACGGCGGCTTCGGTGGGAGTGAAGACACCGAACTTCAGGCCGAACACCACGATGAAGGGCAGCACCAGGGCCCAGGTGGCGTCGCGCATGGCCTTGAGGATTTCGGCGCGCGACTTGCGCGGCGGCACACTCACCTGCTCACGCCGTGCCAGCCACCACCAGGTGAGCCACAGCGAGGCGCCCAGCAGAATGCCCGGCACGATACCCGCAAGGAAGAGCTTGGAGATGGAGACGTTGCCTGCCACGCCGAACACCACGAAGCCGATGCTGGGCGGGATGACCGGAGCGATGATGCCTGCCGAGGCGATCAAACCTGCCGAGCGCGCCTTGTCGTGACCGGCGGCCACCATCATGGGCAGCAGCAGCGAGGCCAGTGCGGCGGCGTCGGCCACGGCCGAGCCCGACAGCGCCGCCATGATGCACGCCGCCACGATGGTGACGTAGCCCAGGCCGCCCTTGATGTGGCCGACCAGCGCCATGGCGAAGTTCACGATGCGCCGCGACAGGCCGCCCGCGTTCATGATTTCGCCTGCCAGCATGAAGAAAGGCACGGCCAGCAGCGGGAAGCTGTTGGCGCCTTCCAGCAGGTTCTGCGCCAGGATCTGCGCGTCGAACATGTCCAGGTGCCACATCAGGGCCACGCCGCACAGCAGCAGCGAAAACGCGATGGGTATGCCCAGCGCCATGGCCCCGAGCAGAGAGAAGAGAAAAACGGTGATCGTCATGGCTGACCTGCTCAGTCCTTGCGGGGGGTGTCGTGGGGGGAGTCCTCGGATTCCTGGAACATCTGCAGGTCTTCGTCACGGGTTTGCCCTGTGATGAGTTGCACGAAGTCGGCGAGGATGATCAGGCCACCCAGCACGGCAAATGCCATGCCAGGCATGTAGACGAAGCTCATGGAGACTTCCATCACAGCGCTGGTGCTTTCCCAGTTGATCTTGACCTGCTCGTAAGAGCCGCTCCAGATCAGCCAGCACACCGCCAGCATGGCCAGCTGGGCAATGCCCAGGCAGACCTTCTTGCCCGCGGGGGGAAGGCGCCCAACCAGCATGTCGGTGCCCAGGTGGCCGTGTTCGCGCAACGCCGCCACGGCACCCAGGAAGGTCACCCACACGAAAAGCCAGCGGGAAAGCTCTTCTGACAGCGTGATGCCGGAGTTGAACCCGTAGCGCAACACAACGTTGCCAAATACCAGCATGACCATGACCGCCAGCGCAGCAGCGATCAGCCATTCCAGGGCGCGGCAGTACGCGCCTATCCATTTACGGACCATCGGAATCTCCTTTGCCGGTATTTTTGTACGAACTGGTTAGTTTTTTTATAGGGGTAAACCACTACCCGTGTGTTTTGGCTGTTTTCTGGCGTGGGGGTGGCGCCTGGGCGCCAGGCTCAGGCGCGGTCGGCGCGCATGTAGCGAACGATCATCTCGACCACGTTGTCGCGGCGCTGTGCCACGGCCTCGGGCGTGAGGCCGTCACATTTGAAGATGAGGTCGAACGTGTGGCGGTTAGAGACGTTGAAGAACGCCAGCGCCGAAATGGAGGCGTGCAGGTCCAGCGGGTCCAGCCCCGGGCGGAAGACACCTTGGGAAACGCCACGGTCGTACAGCTGGCGGATGGCCGAGATCGCGGGAACGTTGAGTTCCTGGATGAAGCGGCTTTGTGCCAGGTACTGCCCCCGGTTGATGTTTTCAGACATCACGAGGCGGATGTAGGGCTCGTTGCTGCGGTGGTGGTCGAAGGTGTAGGCCACCAGTTTGCGCAAGGCTTCTTCGGGGGGCAGGTCTTCCAGGTGCAGGGCGGCTTCGTTCTGGCGCATGCGGCGGTACGACTCTTCCAGCACGGCCAGATACAGGCCCTCTTTGCTGCCGAAGTAGTAGTAGATCATGCGCTTGCTGGTATGCGTGGCTTCGGCAATCTCGTCGATGCGTGCCCCGGCCAGCCCCTTCTCGCCGAACTCCGCCGTGGCCACTTCCAGAATGTTGGCCATCGTGCGCTCAGGGTCGTTGGTGCGGGGGGTATCCCTTGGCACCTTCGTCTTGCGCGCAGGGCGGGCCGCTCTGGAATGTACGGTTTCGTTCATTCCGGAAGTATAGGCGCCATCCCCCCGTGCCAAAGGGTATGCACTTGATGCTAAGGTGGGGCATTAGGACAAGACCAATGGGCGAACGCCCGAGGAGAAACAGGTATGGCGTTACAAGGCAAGGCCGCACTGGCCATGTGGTGGGACATGGCGCTGGAGCAGCGTGAGGAGTTTGAACACTGGCACAGCCATGAGCATTTCCCCGAACGCCTGGGTGTGGAAGGCTTCATGCGCGCGTCGCGCTGGCTGGCGGCCGACGGTGGTGAACGCGTGTTCGTGTTGTACGAACTTAAAGACCATTCGGTGCTGTCTTCACCGGCATACCAGGCCAGATTGAATGCGCCTACGCCTTGGTCAACCAAAATGATGCCGCACCACCGCAACATGAACCGCGCGCAGTGCCGTGTACTGGCGTCTGCGGGCGGCGTGGTGGCGGGCCATGTGTTGACGCTTCGCTTCAGCCCTGGCGATGTGCCCGAGGCAGCGCTGGCGCAGGCCTGGGCCGAGCTGGCCAAAGAGGTGGCGGGCTCGCCCGGCATGGCTGGCCTGCACCTGCTGCGCCACGATGCACCCCAGATGGCGCAGACCACGGAGCAGCGCATTCGCGGCGGCGACCAGGCACCGGACTGCATCGCCGTGGTCAGCGCCTTTGCATCGAGCGCTCTGGAACGCTTCGAGGCGTGCGTGAAAGACCCGACTAACGCCGCTGCGCTGGGCCTGGGCGGCGAAGTGACAGGCGTGGCCGGGGAGCGCTACCGCCTGTCGTACTCGGCCATTGCCAAGGACGTGGCAGGCGTCACCCCGGTTTGACGCCCAGCCGTCTAGAGGCCACTCAGGCGCTGACCGCCGACGTGGCCGTGAAGTGCTCTGCTTCCATTACACGCAGGTCGGCTGCCACCAGCGGGCGGAAGTCCATCTGGTCGAGCACGTCGCGCTGCAGGTCAATGCCGGGGGCAATCTCGAACAGCTCCACCCCCTGCGGCGTGAGGCGGAAGCTGGCACGCTCGGTCAGGTAGAGCACCTGCTGCCCGCGCACCAGGCCCTGCGGGCCGCTGAAGGTGATCTGGTCCACCTTCTTCACGAGCTTGCGAACGCCGCCTTGCTGAAGCACGCGCATCTGGCCGTCGCCGGTTTGCAGCTTCACGCCCTTGGCGGCCAACGTGCCGCAGAACACCACCTTGCGCGCGTTCTGCGCGATGTCGATGAAGCCGCCGGGACCCACGGTCACACCACCCAGGCGTGAGACGTTGACGCTGCCTTCTTCGTCGAACTCGCCGAAGCCGAGGAAGGCAATGTCCAGCCCGCCGCCGCCGTAGAAGTCGAACTGCGTGGCGGCGTCCAGCATGGCCGTGGCGTTGCGCGCGTAGCCGAACAGCACGCCGTCCATCAGCGTGCCGCCGTAGGTGCCGTGTTCAATGGTCTGGTAGATGCGGTGCTGCTCGTTGCGCGCGGCAATCAGCTTGGCCACGGCGTCGGGCACGCCCACGCCGTAGTTGATGACCGGGCGCGCCTTGCCGGTGTTGAACAGCTCCACGGCGGCGCGGCGGGCCACGGCCTGGCGTTCGCTGAAGGCTTCCTGCGAAGCTGCCAGTTCGCGCGCGTGGTCTTCGGCTTCGCTGGCGTGTCGGGCGTCGCCGGTGAGTTCGCCGCTGAAGGCCGGGTCGAACGGGATGGCGTAGCTGGTCTGCTGGTACGGGTCCACCACGATGGCATCTACCCAGGCCGAGGGAATGCGTACCTCGCGCGCCTTGAGTGCGCCCTTGGGCAGGCGTTCCTTCACCTGCACGATCACCTTGCCGCCGCTGTTGCGTGCGGCCAGCGCGAGCGATTGGGCGTCGAGGTTGGCGGCCTCGTGCTCGAAGCTGATGTTGCCGTCTTCATCGGCGGCGCTGGCACGCACGATGGCCACGTGGATGGGGAAGGGTTTGTAGCGCAGGTACTCGTGCCCGTCGATATGGATGACCTCTGCCAGATCGTCCTTGGCGGCGTCGTTCATGCGGCCGCCGCCGAAGCGCGGGTCGCACACGGTGCCCAGGCCGACGTGGCTGATGAGGCCAGGCCGGCCCGCGCCGATCTCGCGCATCAACTGGCTGCTGACCCCGCCGGGCAGGATGTAGGCCTCGATCTTGTTGTCCAGCGCCAGCTGCTGCATGGCGGGAGACCACACCCAATGCCCGCCGATGACGCGCTTGACCAGCCCTTCATGGGCGAAGCAGTTCATGCCCTTGGTCTTCTTGTCGCCAATGCCCAGTGCGTGCATGACGGTGAGGTTGCGCGGCTGCTGCGTGGCCAGGTAGCGGGCCTGCACGGCCTCGAACAGGTAGGTGGCTTCCATCAGGCCGCCACCGCCGCCCATCAGGCCCACGGTGTCGCCGTCCTGAATAAGTTGTGCCGCCTCGGCGGCCGTCATGAATTTGCTGTCACTCATGGCTGGCTCCGTTCAACGGTGCACGTCGAAGAGGGCTGCGCCCTTCTTCATTGCGCTCTTGGCAATCACGCCACGGTGGATTTCGCTGGTGCCGTCGAAGATGCGGTAGATGCGGGAGTCGCGGTAGTAACGCTCGATGGGCAGTTCCTTGCAGAAGCCCATGCCGCCGAACACCTGCACGGCGCGGTCCACCACGCGGCCCAGCGTCTCGGCGGCGTGCACCTTGACCATGGCGATCTGCTCGCGTGCGTCCAGGCCTTGGTCCAGCATCCACGCGGCGTGATAGACCATCCAGCGCGCAGCGTTGATCTCTATCACGCTGTCGGCCAGCATCTGCTGCACCATCTGGAAGTCGCCAATGCGCTGGCCGAACTGCTTGCGGTCGTTGGCGTAGGCGACCATCATTTCGCACACGTGGCTGGCCTTGCCCACGGCGCGCGCCCCCACCTGCGCCAGGCGCACCACGTTGAGCGCGCCCATGGCCAGCTTGAAGCCCTGGCCCTGTTCGCCCAGCAGTGCGGCGTCTTCCAGTTCCACGTTGTCGAAGAACAGTTCCAGGTGGGGCGTGCCGCGCAGGCCCATCATCTTCTGGTCCTTGCCCACGGTGAAGCCGGGCAGGCCCTTGTCCACCATGAACATGCTGATTTCTTTTTCACCCGTGCGTGCGGAGACGAGGAAGAAGTCGCTCCACTCGCCGTCGCTGATGAAGTGCTTGCTGCCGTTGAGCACCCAGCCGTTGGCGGTCTTGCGCGCGGTGGTCTTGATGCCTGCGGCGTCGGAGCCCGCGCCGGATTCGGTGATGGTGATGGCGCAGGTGCGCTTGCCTTCCACGGCGGGCTTGAGCCAGCGTTCCACCTGTTCGCCCTTGCAGTGCAGCAGGGGTTCGTAAACGTTGCCGAAGGCGCGGCGGATAAGGATGTCGGTGGTGTGGCCGAACTGCTCTTCACACAGGATGCGGTCCATGTTGGACAGGCCGCCGCCACCCAGCTCGGCGGGCATGTTCATGGCGTACAGGCCGAGCGACTTGGCCTTGTCGTGGATGGCCTGGGCCTTGCCGGGGTCCAGGAAGCCTTTGTCCTCGATCTCGTCTTCCAGTGGCTTGAGTTCTTCGGCAATGAAACGGCGCACCGTCTCGATCATCATCTTCTGTTCGTCGTTCAGGGAAAAGTCCATGGTGTTCTCGCTTGGCAAATGGGGTTGAATGGGCGCGCGGACGCATGCCGCCCGCGCTGCAGCAGGGTGCTTGTGTTCTGGAGGCGGCGCCGCCCGTGCAAGGGTGGCGCGGGTTGGGCGCTAGGCGCTGCTGAACCAGCGCGCCCCAAAGAAGAAGGGCAGACGCGAAAGGGTGTCGAAGCGCACGAGCATGTTGTTCACCCTTACAAGTACGGGCGGCTAGCGGCCAGGCAGGTGGCGGCCCATTCGTCCACGCTCTGGGTTTTTTCGCGCTCCAGGTGCACCACTTCGACGCTGATGGGCAGGTCGGCGGGCAGGGCCTGGAACAGTCCGTGCAGGTCGATGTTGCCTTCGCCCGGCAGCAGCCGTTCACAGCGCGCAGTGTGGATCATCTGCTCGGTGGTGAAGTGTGTGCCCGCCTCGGCATCGCAGATCTGGGCGTAGTGCAGCAGTTCGCGCGGGATGGCGCGGATGTCGTCGAGCGTGGTGTGCGAGCGGCCGAAGTGCAGCGCGTCCACCAGGATGCCTGCGTTGGCGGGGGTGCCTGCATTGCGCACGATGCGCAGGGCGGACTGGGCGTTGGGCACCGCGGTCCAGGGCATGAATTCCAGGTCGGCTGTCATGCCGTAGGGAGCCATCACTTCGCACAGGCGGGCGTAGTTGGCGGTGAGGCGGGCTTCGTCGGTGTCGTCACCGGCCACGAGGATGGCCTTGGCCTTGAGCGCAGCGCCTGCGTCGTAGAGGGCGTCCCAGGTGTGGGGGTTGAAGTCGGCGCCAATGCGGATGATTTCCAGGTCGAACACGCCCACGCCGGTGTCGCGTTGCACTGCCAGGGTTTCGCGCAGCACGTCAGGCTGGCCCAGCAGGTGTTGCTGCGGTGCGCCGGGCGCGTTGGGCCACAGGCGAAGGCCGACGAAGCCGTAGCCTTGGCGTGCGGCCACGGCGATGGCTTCTGCGGGGGTGCAGCGGTGGGAGCTCAGGTAGGCCAGGGATAGGGCTCGGGTGTCGTCCTGCTTTGTCATTGGTTGTCCTTATTGGAGGCTGGTTGGCGGGCCAAGGCGTGTGCGCCCAGGGGCTGGCGCTTCAACGAGGTGGCCCCTGCGCAGCTCGATGCCGTGGCCACGCGGCAGAAACTCCCTACACGTTTGTAGCGAAACGCTCCGGTCGGACATCTGCCGCAAGTCAGTTACGAAGCGCGCTGCGCGCGCAGCCACGGCATCTGCGCTTCTCGGCACCTCGCAAGGCGCGCCAGCCCCTGGGCGCACACGCCTTGACAGAAGCACGGTTGGCACACCACCGTTGGCGCTCCACCATCTTGGTTGGCTGCGGCAGGCCTGGCCCTGTGGGGGCGATTTCTGTGGCGGCTGTGGCCGCCTGTCTGGGGCTGGGCGCGCGTTAGCGCGCTTCGTGAACTGACTTGCGGCGGCTGTTTGAGCGGAGCGCTGCAAGCGCGCAGAGAGTTCCGCCGCACCGGCCCCAGACAGGTGGACGCAGCGGAGTCGGCGCCCTGGCGCCGACCGCCACAGCATGAGCCCCTGCAGGGCCAGGCCTGCCGCAGCAAGCGAGGTCCACGCAACCGGTGCACGACCAGTAGCGCCCGCGAGGTTCAACTCACGGGCAGGCGAACGCCAGTCAACGAGTCGGTCGTGTTTCACTTCAGCGGCGAAATGGCGGTGGGCAGAGCGATGGTGGAGACCATGTTTGTGGTCAGGTGCGCCGGGCCACCCTTCGGCGGCCAGATGCCTTGGGCCACCGCGTCAGCGCGAATCTGGCTGCGGGCGTTCAGGCTCTCGTACGCCCAGATGTTGGTGAAGCGCAGCGGCCCGTCCAGCGCCACCATCGCCACCACACAGGGCGAAAGCTTTTCGCGCGGCGGCACGTACTGTTCCCACAAGTCGATGGTGGGCTGCACGCCGCCCGGCTTGATGCCGTAGGTTCGGATCTCGTATACCGGGCCGCTGATGCCCGATTCGGCGCTGGGGCGCACCGGTTTCATCCACGGGAAGCCCTGGTAGCTGTGCTGCTCCAGGCTCTGGAAAATCTCACCGCAGCCAAACGGGCTGGCACTTTGCTGCGTGCGTTCGCGTTCGGCACGCAGCGCGTCCAGCGTGTCAAAGCCGCGCAGCACGATCATCTGGTTGAGCACACCAATGTCGGTGAACCAGCAGCCCAGCAGTTCGCCGCGCGCCTCGGGGGCGGTGCAGAAGGCATGCACGTTCTGCGACGCCTGGGCGGCGGTGCCGAAAGGCAGGGTCATGGTGGCGAGTTCGTAATACATGGTTTCAGGCTCCGTGGGGTGCCGCGCTGGCCGGAATGGCCGCTGTGGCGGCAGGGGAAAAGTTGGTCAAGGGGGTGCGGGCCGGGTCCACGCCCGCAGCGTGGTGCGCAGCCAGGTAGCCGAAGGTCATGGCCGGGCCCAGCGTGATGCCGCCGCTCGGGTAGTTGCCACCCATCATGCTGCTCATGTCGTTGCCGCCCGCGTACAGGCCTGCAATGGCAGCCCCCTGCGAATCCAGGGCCTGCGCGTGGTCGTTCACGCGCAGCCCGGCGAAGGTGCCCAGGCTGCCCATCACCACCTTCACGGCGTAGAAGGGGCCCTGTTCCAGCGGTGCCATGCAGGCGTTGGCATGGCCCGCCGCTGCGTCACCCTGGATGCGGTTGTACGGGGTTTCGCCCTTGGCAAAGTCGTCGTCGCGGCCCACACGGGCCATGGTGTTGTAGCGCTGCACTGTGGTTTGCAGTGCGTTGGCGTCTATGCCGCAGGTCTGCGCCAGTTCGGCCAGGGTGCGGCCACGCTGCAGGTAGCCATTGCGCAGCCATGGGCCCAGCGGCATGGGCGCGGGCTTGACGGCGCCCAGCCCGTAGCGGCGGATGAAACGGTGGTCGCACACCAGCCAGGCTTCGGGTTTGGCACCGGCGGGGGTGGCGCGCAGCAGCGCCTGCATCACGTCGTGGTAGGAGTCGGCCTCGTTGCCAAAGCGCTGGCCCTGGCGTGTCACCGCGATCAGGCCGGGCTTGGCCCGTTCGATCAGGTGCGGGAAGTGGGCAAAGCTGCCGTCGCTGCGCGGCACCAGCGACACGGGCGCGAGCGCCGCCGCCTGCACCAGGTCGCGGGCCACCACGCCACCGGCAGATTCGCCCAGGCGCAGGCCGTCGCCGGTGTTGCCCCACGAGGCGGCAGACCAGTGTTCGCGGCCCGTGGGCGCGTGCGGCAGCAGGGCGCGCTTGCGCTCCACGTCGTGCGGGAAGCCGCCGCAGGCCAGCACCACGCCCCGGCGTGCACGGATGGTCACTTCGCCTTCAGGTGTGGCAGCCACCGCGCCACAAACGCGTTCATCGTCGCGCAGCAGCCGTTTGACCGGGCTGTTCACGCGAATGTCCACACCCCGCTCCAGGGCAGACTTGGCCAGCGCCGCTACCAGGGCGTTGCCGTTGACCAGCCGCATGCCGCGCCCATGCAGCAGCAGGTCTTTCCAGTGGCGCAGCACCAGCCGCGTCACGTACACGAAGGATGGCCAGGCGCGCAGCGCATTGAGGAAGTGGCGCAGCTCTGCGCCCGATGCAATGCCCATGCCCCACAGCGTGGTTTCGGGCAGGGGTGGTTTCAGGTCGCGGATGCGCGGGCCCAGTGAGCGGCCGTCGAAGGCGGCGGCGCACAGCGAGCGGCCGCCCTTGGATGCGTGCGGCGAACGTCCGTGGAAATCCGGGATGACGTTGCCATCCATGAAGTGCAACGCAGTCTTCGTGCTGAAGAAATCCGCCATGCGGGGCGCGTGTTCCAGGAATGTGCGCGCGCGGGTTTCGTCAAAGCGCTCGCCCAGTTCGTGGTGCAGGTAACCCAGCGGCTCGTCGATGTTCTCGACAATGCCTGCGGCTTGCGCCAGCGGGTTGCGGGGCACCCACATCCAGCCGCCCGACCAGGCTGTGGTGCCGCCGAACTGCGGCTCCTTTTCCAGAACGATGACCTTGAGCCCCAGGTGTGCAGCGGTCACCGCAGCAGACAGACCGCCCGCACCAGAGCCGATGACCAGCAGGTCGCAATCAAGAGAGGACTGGGTATCGGCAGCGGGCATGGCGGGTTGAGCGCGGGTCAGACCGCGTAGATGGGCTTGCGGCCGTCAGCGGCGGGGGTGCCGCCGGTTTCGGCCGTGAGGTTGAAGAAGGGCGATGCACCGCTGGCCGCAGCCAGTTGCGCAGCGGTGGAAATCAGCTCGGGCGCCAGAGCGAGCATGCGCTCTTGCGTGAAACGCACGGTGGGGCCTGCGATGGTGATGACGCCGATGGCAGGTTGACCTTGAAAGCGCACCGGTGCCGACATGGCCGACAGGCCGAGGCTGTAGGTGTCGGTGGTCATGCTGTAGCCGCGTTCGCGTGTGGCGTGCACGGCCTCCAGCACCGCTTGCAGGGTGGTGGGGGCGGCGGGGCCGAACTGCTCGGGCAGGCCAATGCCTTGTTTGGCCACCAGCGCCAGTGCTGCGTCGTCGCTCATGGTGGACATCCAAGCCCAGCCGGACGACGAGCACGACAGGCGCGCGTCGCTGCCCATGTCGGGGTCGTAGCGCAGGCCTTGGCGTGCGCCTTGGGCGCGCGCCACCCAGGTGAGGCGTTCGCCGTCCACCACCGACAGGCGCACCAGCTCGCCCGACACTTCGGCCAGGCGGTTCAGCAGCGGCTGCGCAATGTCCACGATGCCGCTGTTGCTCAGGTAGCTCAGCCCCATGGACACGAGCTTGGTGGTCAGCAGGTAGTCGCCATGGCCGCGTGCCTGGCGCACGTAGCCCAGGCGCACCAAGTCGGCCAGCAGGCGGTGCACCGCGCTGCGCGGTATGTTGAGCTGGTCGGCAATGGCGGCCAGTTCCATGCCCTCGCCATGTTGCGAGAGCAGTTCCAGGATGCCGAGGGTGCGTTCGAGTACGCCGTTCATATGGGTTTTCTCCGGTTCCGAATTACCCGGGCAGAGTACAGGAAACGGCCTGTCCGCTGACGGCTGCCTCGTGCACGGCCAGCGTGGCCTGCAGGGTGCGCAAGCCGTCCAGCGCGCTGCACAGCGGCGCCTCGCGGCCTTCGATCACAGCGGCAAAGTGCTGCAGCTGGCGTTCGTACGGGTCGGCGGTGTGCACCATGGTTTGTTCGCGTGTCATCTCGGCGTGCCACTGGCGCTCGCCCCGGTAGCCCCACAGGGCCAGGTCGGGCAACGATAGCGAGCCATGCGTGCCCGCGATGAAATGCGACTGCACCTCCTGGCGCGGGTATTGGCCTTGTTCGCCCGCGCAAAAGTCCCAGCACCAGGGCGAGGCCGCTGTGTCAGACACCACCACGGTGCCCAACGCGCCGTTGTCAAAGCGCAGCACTGCGGCTGCTGTGTCCTCCACCTCGTAGCCGCGCACGGCATGGCTGTCCACGGCCTGCACCGATGTGATCTCGCCCACCAGGAAGCGCAGCATGTCAATGTCGTGGATCAGGTTGATCAGCACCGGGCCGCCACCGGCCTGGCGGCGCCAGGCCACGTCGAAGTAGCTGTCGGGCTTGAGGAACATGGCAAACACCATGGCCGACACGAGGCGGCCCAGCCGCCCCTGCTCGATCAGCTCGCGGGCGCGCCGGTTGATGGGGTTGTGGCGCCGGTGGTGCCCCACCAGCACGGGGGTCTTGTGGGTGGCCACGGCATCCACCAGGCGCTGCGCGTCGGCAACGGTGTCGGCAATGGGCTTTTCCACCAGCGCGGGAATGCCGCGCGCCAGGCAGTCGCTGGCCACGGCCACGTGAGTGGCGTTGGGGGTGGCCACGATGGCGCCTTGCGGGCGGGCCTGGTCCAGCAGGCTCAGATGGTCGGCAAACCAGGGGGCGCCCACGCTGCGCGCCAGGGCCTCGCCTGCGGGCGTCGGGTCCGCAATGCCCGCCAGTTCCAGGTTGGGCGCGCGCAGGATGCGGTCAACGTGTGTGCGGCCGATGGCGCCGGCGCCAATCACTGCAAGGCGGGTGGGGTTCATGGGGTTTGTCTCGCTTTGTGGGTCTGCTTTGGTGTGAGTGTATTGAAAAACAGAACGAAATTCAATAGTTGAACAGTATTCCACTTTTATGTATGATCCGCTCCACACCCTGACAACAAGGCTGAGAGACATGACCGACACACTCAACGGCGCCACGCGGGTCCACTTCATCGTGGGTGACCCCATCGCCCAGGTGAAATCGCCCGCTGGCGTGACCCAGGCGTTCGCCGACCACGGCCGCAACGCCATCTGCATTCCCGCTCACGTTTCTCCGGCCGATCTGGCAGGGTGGACGGCAGGCATCTCCAAGGCCCAGAACGTGGACGGCATCATCGTCACGGTGCCGCACAAGTTCGCCTGCCGCGAGCTGTGTGCCACGGTGTCGGAACGGGCGGCCTTTCTGGGTGGCGTGAACACCATGCGCCGCAACCCCGACGGCACCTGGCATGGCGACATGTTCGACGGCCTGGGTTACGTGGAAGCCATGCGTGCCAAGGGCTGCGAGCCCAAGGGCCAGCGGGTGCTGTTGGTGGGTGCTGGTGGCGCGGGTTCGGCCATTGCCCATGCCTTGGTGGTGGCGGGCGTGTCTGAACTGGCCATTCACGACGCAGACGTTGCCCGCCGCGATTCGCTGGTGCAGCACCTGGCCGGTCTCGGCCTGGGGAAGGTGCGTGCCGGGTCGCCCGATCCCACGGGTTTCAACATCGCCATCAATGCCACGCCCATCGGCATGAAGGAAGGCGACCCCCATCCCATCGACTCCAGCAAGTTCACCTCTGCGCAGTTCGTGGGCTGCGTGATCACCGCCCCGGCTGTGCCCCCGATGATTCAAGCGGCGCGGGACGCAGGCTGCCACACCATGACCGGTGCAGACATGTTTGCCCGTGTGCGTGACCTGATGGTGACCTTCCTGCTGGAGGCCACGGCATGAAAGTCGTCCGCCAAGGTTTGCAAGGCATCGCCGATGGCGAAAGCTTTGATGTGGTCGTGGTGGGGGCGGGTGGCGCAGGCCTGTCGGCCGCGCTGTTCGCAGCCATCGAAGGCGCGAAAGTGTTGATCGTCGAGCGCACGGAATACGTGGGCGGCACCACCGCCTGGTCGGCGGGCACCACCTGGGTGCCAGGCACGGCGCACGGCAAACGCGTCAACCCGCACGACACGCTGGACGCCGCAGCCACCTACCTGGACAACGCCGTGGGCGAACGCACCCCCGCCGCAGTGCGCCAGGCCTTTCTGGCTCATGGCGCCCAAGCGGTTGCGCACGTCGAGGCGAACAGCGACGTCAAATACCGCCCCTACCCCAAGCACCCGGACTACATTTCTGACCTGGGTGGATCTACCCTGAACGGCCGTGCGCTGGAACCGCTGCCCTTTGACGGTCGCTTGCTGGGTGATCTGTTCAGCTTGCTGCGCCCGCCCATCCCCGAGTTCACCGTGCTCGGCGGCATGATGGTGGACCGCACCGACATCAACCACCTGCTGGCCATGACGAAATCGTGGCCGTCGCTCAAGCATTCCGTACGCATTGTGCTGCGCCACCTGGCCGACCGGCTGAGCTACCCGCGCGGCACCCGGCTGGTGATGGGCAACGCGCTGGTGGCGCGGTTGCTGTATTCACTGCAGCAGCGCGGCAACGTGACCCTGGCCATGGAAACCGGGGTGAGCGAATTCGCCACCGGTACGAACGGCGTGGAAGGCCTCAAGCTGCGCAGCGGCAGCGAAACCCGGCGCGTGCACGCCAAGGGCGGCGTGGTGCTGGCCAGCGGC
Source organism: Burkholderiaceae bacterium (assembly GCA_041913045.1). Classification (GTDB taxonomy): domain Bacteria; phylum Pseudomonadota; class Gammaproteobacteria; order Burkholderiales; family Burkholderiaceae_C; genus CAMLOF01. Next base: position 86,059 of record JAYSGB010000008.1, read on the forward strand.
GGCTTCAATCGCCACCCGGGCCTGCGTGCGCAAATGCTGCCTGGCATTCCCGCTGAGTGGTGCCCTGCGGCGCCAGGCCACACAGGCCAGATGCACGACCTGGCCCAGGGCTTGGGTGCAGCCTATGCCACTGGCGGCATGAGCCCAGCCTTCTGGGCGCCTGTTTCGCTGCGCAAGCGCGCCGACGGCAGCACCGCCGTGTTCCCGCACTTCGTGATGGACCGCGCCAAGCCCGGCATGATCACCGTCAACCAGGCGGGCGAGCGCTTCGTGAACGAAAGCACCTCGTACCACCTGTTCGGCCTGACCATGCAGGCGGCGAACAAAACGTCACCCGCCATTCCCGCCTACCTGGTGTGCGACGCCGAAGCCCTGCGCAAGTACGGCATCGGCATGGTGCGCCCGGGCGGCAAGGGGCTGGCCCCCTTCCTGGCCGACGGCTACCTGACCCAGGGCGGCACGCTGGAAGAGCTGGCCAGCAAGCTGGGCATGGACGCAGCCAAGCTGCGCCAGAGCGTGGAGCAGATCAACGCCTACGCCGACACCGGTGTGGACCCCGACTTTGGCCGTGGTACCACCGCCTACCAGCAGAACCTGGGTGACCCGAACTGGCCGGGCAAGAACCCCAACATCGGGCCGCTGCGCCAGGGGCCTTATTACGCCGTGCGGCTGTACCCGGGCGACATTGGCGCGTCCACCGGCTTTGCCACCGACGAAAACGCTCGCGTGCTGCGCGCCGGCGATGCAGCGATTGACGGCCTGTACGCCGTGGGCAACGACATGAATTCCATCATGGGCGGGACCTACCCTGCGCCGGGTATCACCATCGGCCCAGGTCTGGTTTTTGCCTTCCTTGCTGCGCGTCACGCTGTGCGCCGCGCTCAACCGTAAGGAATGCACGAAATGTCCAGTCAGCGGCCCAATTCTTCCCTTTGTGCGCCCGCCGCGCTGGGCAGAATTCGCCGGTGCTGGAAGCACCGCAACTCCGCGTTTACCCTGATTCTGTTCGATCATCGAACAGCTGTGAGCGCTCATCAAACCGCCGGAAAGCGGTTTGATGGACCCTCCGGGCGCGCGGCACTAGAGTCAAGCACTGTTGGAAATGCCGGTGCGGGGCTAGGCCTTCTTCAGCTTTTCCGCCCCTGAGTCCGGGCCCCCAGGACTTGTTTCATCAACCCTCAAAGGAGACATGCACATGCAATCCAAAAAACGTCAATTCCTGAGTGTGGCCCTGGCAGCGCTGGCCGCCACCACCCTGGGCCAGGCGCAGGCACAGAACTACCCCGCACGCGACGTGACCGCCGTGATCCAGTGGGGCGCAGGCGGCGGCACCGACGTGGCCATGCGTGGCTACGCCCCCTATGCCGAAGAAGCTCTGGGCCGCAAGATCGTTCTGCAGAACAAGCCGGGCGCCGCAGGTGCCATTGGCGCGAACTTCGTGCTGCAGCAGCCCGCAGACGGCTACACCATCCTGATGGGTGCCGAACCCCAGGCCCTGTACCGCGTCATGGGCGTGGCCGACTTCGACTACGACAAGTTCTACCCCATCAACATCGCCGCCGTGGCCAACACCATTCTGCTGGTGGCTCGCCCCAACGCCCCGTGGAACACCATGCAGGACTTGCTGAGCCACGTGCAGGCCAACCCCAACAAGGTCAAGCAGTACCTGGCTGGCCAGGGCACCGTGCCCTTCACCGTGAACGCCATGATGAGCACCCTCACCAAGTTCGACACCATCAAGGTGCCGTTCGACGGTGACGGCCCGGCCATCGCTGCGCTGCAAGGCGGCCACGTGGACATCGGCTTCATCGCCTCTGGCGCGGTGATCGAGCACATCAAGGCTGGCCGCCTCAAGGCGCTGGGCGTGTTGAGCGACAAGCCTTACCAGGGCATCGCCCCCATGACCGATGCACCCTCCCTCAAGGGCATCACCAAGTACCTGCCCTGGGGTTCATGGTACGGCGTGTTCGTGAAGAAGGAAACGCCTGACGACGTGAAAGCCAAACTGGTGGCGGCCTTCAAGAAGGCCGGTGACAACCCGCAGTACCGCCAGTTGATGGAAAGCCGTGGCACCACCATGCTGAACATCAGCGGTGCCGAAGCCGAGAAGTTCATCAAGAAGTTCCAGTCCACCACTGCCTGGCTGTACCAAGGTGCTGGCGCTGCCAAGGTCGATCCCGCCACTCTGGGCATTCCCAAGCCCTGATGCCGTTCCGGCGGCCTTCGCGGCCGCCGGTTGTTCCTTCACGTGGAGTCATCGCATGCACACGAGCCATCCACGGCTGCCCGGTGAATTGAGCTTCATGGCGCTGATCGTCGCGTTCAGCACCTTCATGCTCTGGGCGTCGTACAACATTTCCAAATTCGAATCGATTTCCTCTGCCGGCGCCTTTCCGATGGTGTGTGCCGCTGCGATGCTGATCACGGGTCTGATGAGCCTGGCCAAGACCGCCCGTGCCAAGCTGGCGCTGGAAGGTGGCGAGACCCTGCTGCAGCAATTTGCGCGCAGGCTGGCACCTCCTCAACTGGTGCTGTTCGCAGTACTCATCACCATCTACATGCTCTTGCTGGAGCGCCTGGGTTTCCTGGTGTCCTCTTATCTTTTCCTGGCCTCATCCATGCAGCTCCTGGGTAGCCGCCGCACGCTGCTCAACCTGCTGGTCAGCGCGGTCACGCTGGCGGCGATCTATGTGGTCTTTCAAACGGCGTTTTCCGTGGTGCTGCCTTCTGGTACCTGGCTGGCTCCCTATCTGCCGGAGTACCTGAAATGATGGAAGCACTCGGTTATTTCTTCATGTCCTGGCTGGACATCAAGATGGTGCTGTTGACGGCACTGGGTACGTTCGCAGGCATCTACATTGGTGCCATCCCGGGCCTGTCGGTCACCATGGCGGTGTCCATCCTCATCTCCTTCACCTTCAAGTGGGACGTGAACGAGGCACTGGCGCTGATCTCCGGTATTTACCTGGGCGGCGTTTACGGCGGCTCGCGCAGCGCCATTCTGCTCAACATCCCCGGAGCACCCTCGGCCATTGCCACGGGTATGGACGGTTACCCGTTGGCCAAACGCGGCGAGGCAGGCCAAGCCATCGGCCTGACCACCGTGGTGTCGGTCTATGGCGGTTTCATAGGTATCTTGGCGCTGGCGGTGGCTGCGCCCGCGGTGTCGGAACTGGCCCTCAAGTTCGGTCCGCGTGAATACCTGCTGCTGGCGCTGTGGGGCATTCTGCTGGTGGGTAGCCTGTCCGGTGAGTCGTTGTCCAAGGGCATCTTCTCGGGTGCGCTGGGCGCGCTCATCGCCTGCGTGGGTCTGGACCCAATGACCGGCGAACAGCGACTGACCTTCGGCAGCCTGCAAATGTCGGCGGGTATCTCCTACATCGCCGCCATGATCGGCTTCTTTGGCGTGGCCGAGGTGATTGCCCAGGTGCACGATCTCAAGCTCAAGGCCATCAAGCAAAACGTCAGCAAGATCATTCCTTCGTGGGGTCTGGTGCGCAAACACCTGGGTCTGGCTACCCGCACATCCACCATTGGTGTGGTGGTGGGGGCGCTGCCAGGCGCTGGTGGTGACATCGCCGCGTTGATGGCGTATGACCATGCCAAGCGCACGGTCAAGAACCCGTCGCGCCCGTTTGGTGAAGGAGCCTACGAAGGCCTGGTGGCGCCCGAGTCGGCCAACAACGCCGCAGTGGGTGGTGCCTACGTGCCCATGCTGACCCTGGGCATTCCGGGTGACGCGGTCACCGCCGTCATCATCGGTGCCCTCTACATCCACGGCCTCAAGCCCGGCCCGATGCTGATGATCGAGACCCCGCACCTGTTCTGGTTCGTGGTGGGTTCGCTGGTCCTCGCCAACATCTTCCTGCTGATCTTCGGCCTCACCGGCATCAAGATCTTTGCCAAGATCGTGGAGACGCCCAAGCCCGTGCTGCTGCCGTTGATCCTGGTGTTGTCTGCCGTGGGTGCCTATGCCATCAACAACAACCCGGTGGACGTCTACTGGATGCTGGGCTTCGGTGTGCTGGGGTACTTCCTCAAGATGTACGGCTTCCAGGTGGGGCCGGTCATTCTGGGCATGATCCTCGGTCCGATGATGGACCGGAGCTACCGCCAGGCAATGATCTCCACCGGCAATGACGTGGGACTGTTTGTGACGGAGTTCTTCACGACGCCTCTGTCCGCCATCATCCTGGCCGCCCTGGTCTTCACCGTGGTGAGTCAGACGGAATGGTGGAAACGCTGGCGCAACAAGGCCTGACGGCTTTTTGATCCAACGCAAGGCCCCGACCCTGTCGGGGCCTTAGTCTTTTGGGGCAGCCTTGACCGGTTCGCCCGGCCGGGGCATTCTTGCGTTCAAACAGCCCAGAACCATGACCTCCCTGCCACTCTTCCCTGACGGGGCCCCGCGCCTCGATCCCCAGCCCATCAGCCTGGACGTTCTGCGCGAAAAGTACCTGAAGGGTCAGGAAACCAGCGCCGACGACCTGTACCGCCGCGTGGCCCGCGCGCTGGCCTCGGTGGAGGCGCCCGAGCTGCGTGAGCGTTACGAAACCCTGTTCCTGGACAACCTGCGCGGCGGCGCCATCGGGGCCGGGCGCATCATGAGCGCCGCTGGCACCGACATCCAGGCCACCCTCATCAACTGCTTCGTGCAACCGGTGGGCGACTGCATCCAGGGGCAGGACGACGAGGGCTTCCCCGGCATCTACGAAGCCCTGCGCGAAGCCGCCGAAACCATGCGCCGGGGCGGCGGTGTGGGTTACGACTTCTCACGCATCCGACCGCGTGGTGCACGCGTGCGCGGCACCGCTTCACTGGCGTCTGGCCCGTGCAGCTACATCAATGTGTTCGACCAGTCGTGCTCCACAGTGGAAAGCGCCGGTTCGCGCCGGGGCGCACAAATGGGCGTGCTGCGCATCGACCACCCTGACGTGCGGGAATTCATCACCGCCAAGCGCACGCCGGGGCGCTGGAACAACTTCAACGTGTCGGTGGGCGTGAGCGACGCCTTCATGCAGGCGGTGGTGGACGACCAGGACTGGCAACTGGTGCACCGCGCCATGCCCGGCGAGGCTTTGGTCGCCAGTGGTGCCCGCCAGCGTGAAGATGGCTTGTGGGTGTACCAGACCATCAAGGCCCGCGAGTTGTGGGACACGGTGATGCGCTCGGCCTACGACTTTGCCGAGCCGGGCATCCTGTTCCTGGACAACATCAACCGCGACAACAACCTGCGCTACTGCGAGCGCATTGACGCGACCAACCCGTGCGTGACGGCGGACACCTGGGTCATGACCGAAGAGGGCCCTAGGCAAGTGGCGAAACTGGTCGGCCAACCCTTCGTGGCCGTGGTGGATGGACGCAGCTACCGGGTGCGCAGCGGCGGGTTCTTCGAGACAGGTCGAAAGCCTGTGCTCCGCTTGCAGACGCGAGAAGGGTATTCGTTGCGCCTGACGGCCAACCACCTGGTGCGCCGCGTCGCTCGCAAGACGCGCTACAGCCTGATGTACGAGTGGGTCGAGGCTGGCGACTTGCGGCAGGGTGACGAGATTGCGCTGAACGATCACCGCCCCTTGCAAGGCTGGGACGGCATGGGTACGCGGGAGCAAGGCTATCTGCTGGGGCTGCTCATTGGCGACGGAACGCTCAAACTGGACAAAGCAGTGATCTCTGTCTGGGCGCCCGAACTCAAGGCCGTGTCGGGCGCGCCGATGGCATGGGCCAGAACCGGTGCATCGGGTATCGTGGAGGCGGCTGAAGCAGCCGCACATACCCTTGGCCATCGGGCCGATTTCAAAGGCTTCCAGCGTCCCATCGCCGGGCGAGGCGAAGCGCGCATGGCCAGTGTTGCGTTGCGTGATCTGGCGCATGCCATGGGCATGGCATCGGGACGCAAGACCATCACGCCTGCCATGGAGTCATGTTCCTCAGACTTTGCAGAGGGGCTGCTTGGCGGATTGTTCGATGCAGACGGCAGTGTGCAAGGCTCGCAGGAGAAGGGCGTTAGCGTGCGTCTTGCGCAAAGCGATGCAGCTTTGCTGCAAGCGGCGCAACGCATGCTGCTGCGCCTGGGGGTGGCCAGCACGCTGCACCGGGAGCGGCGTCCCGTCGCTGTGCGTCAACTGCCTGATGGGCGAGGTGGGCTTGCCGAGTACGAAACGCGTGCGCAGCACGAACTCATCATCAGCGGAGACAACCTGCGTGTCTTTGCGGAGCGCGTTGGGTTCCACGATACCGACAAGGCCGAGCGCCTGCGTGAGGCCTTGGCCGGGTACAGGCGCAGCTTGAACAGAGAGCGCTTTCTGGCAACGGTGGATGCGCTGCTTCCCCAGGGCGAAGAGACCGTTTATGACGTGACGGTCGATGACGTGCATGCCTTCGATGCGAATGGCTTGTACGTGCACAACTGTGGTGAGCAGCCGTTACCGTCCTACGGCTGTTGCGACCTCGGCCCCATCGTGCTGACACGCTTCGTGCGCCACCCGTTCGACAAAGGCGGCGGTGCGCGCTTCGACTTTGAGGCCTTCGAGCGCTCCGTGGCCCTGCAGGTGCGCGCGCTGGACAACGTGCTGGACGTGACCTGGTGGCCGCTGCCGCAGCAGCGTGACGAGGCCCAGGCCAAGCGACGCATAGGTGTGGGCTTCACCGGGCTGGGCAACACGCTCACCCTGCTGGGGTTGCGCTACGACCGTGAGGAAGGCCGCCACATGGCCGCGCGCATTGCCGAAACCATGCGCGACGCGGCCTACCGCGCCTCGGTGGTGCTGGCGCAGGAAAAGGGCGCCTTCCCGTCGTTTGACGCCGAAGGTTATCTGGCCGAAGGCACCTTCGCCAGCCGCCTTCCCCCTGATGTGCAGGCGCTCATCCGCCAGCACGGTATCCGCAACAGCCACCTGCTGTCCATCGCGCCCACGGGCACGGTCAGCCTGGCGTTTGCCGACAACGCCTCCAACGGCATCGAGCCCGCCTTCTCGTGGACCTACACGCGCAAGAAGCGCGAGGCCGACGGCAGCCGCAGCGAATACACCGTGGAAGATCACGCCTGGCGCCTGTGGCGCATGTTGGGGGGCGATACCGCCAAGCTGCCGCCGTCGTTTGTGTCAGCGCTGGAGATGTCGGCCAGCGAGCACATCGCCATGATGGAAGCGGTGCAGCCCTTCATCGACACGTCCATTTCCAAGACGGTGAACGTGCCGGCGGACTACCCCTACGAACACTTCAAGGACCTGTACCTGCAGGCGTGGACGGCGCGCCTGAAGGGGCTGGCGACCTACCGGCCCAACGACATTCTGGGTGCGGTGCTGGAGGTTCAACCGGCGGCGCCAACCGTTACCCCTGCGGCTGCAACTGCTGCGCCCACGGCCGCTGCGCCTGCGGTGGACCCCATGCGCACGGTGATTGAAAGCCGCCCCAAGGGGGCGCTCTCTGCCGTGGCCGAGAAGGTTGAGTACTGGACCCAGGAAGGGCACAAGACGCTGTACCTGATCGTGTCCTTCCTGCCTGTGCCCACGGGCAACGGCAAAGAGACGGTGGACCGTGCCGTGGAGTTCTTCATGCCCGTGGGGCAGAGCGGCGAGTCGCAGCAGTGGATCACCTCCAGCATGCGGCTGCTGTCGCTGGCAGCGCGCGGCGGCTTCCTGGAACGCGCGCTGAGCGACATGCGCAAGGTCATCTGGGACCGGGGCCCCGTGCGCCTGGGCACCCACCGCAAGGACGACGGCACCGTGGTGCCCATGTGGCACGACTCCGAGGTGGCGGCCATTGCCTACGCGGTGCAGAACATATTGGCGCAGCGCGCGCGTCAGAACGAGTTACGCGATCAACTCAGCCTGCCCTTGCCCGAGCCGGAGGATGAGCCTGCCATGCCGCCTCCACCGCCCGTGATGGCGGGGAAGAAGTGCGGCGAGTGCGGCGCGCATGCGGTCATCCGAAAGGACGGCTGCGACTACTGCACGCAATGCGGGCAGTTGGGGTCTTGCGGGTGAGGCTGTCGCCGTTCAGCGCGCGGTAGGTGCAGGCCAGGGTAGCGGCACGGCTTCCCCTGTAGCAGGCACCAGGTCCGCCAGCGTCACACCGTCCAGCGTGGCCAGGTAGTTGTCGGTGGCGCGCCTGAGCACACCCTTCAGGCCGCACAGGCCGTCGATGCGGCAGGTGTTGCGCGCACTGTCAAAGCACTCGACCATGTCGAAGTCGCTCTCGGTCTGGCGCACCACCTCGCCCAGCACAATCTGTGTGGCAGGCCGGGCCAGGCGCAGACCGCCGCCGCGCCCGCGCAGCGTCACGATCCAGCCCTGCGAGGCCAGGGCCATCACCACCTTGGTCAGGTGGTGGCGCGAAATGCCGTGCGCCTCGGCAATCTCCGCCACTGTGGCGGCCTGGGCGCGTTCCTGCGTGGCCGCGCAGTACATCAGCACACGCAGGCTGTAATCGGTCCACTGGGTCAGGCGCATAAAACCCCACTGCCAAAGTTGAATAAGTATCTTGTATGCATCTTATCCTTTTAAAATACGCACATCAAATGCATATTTAAAGGAAGCAAGCCATGGATACCGTCCTCACCCCTACCGCTGTTGACCTTGCCGGGCAGAGCCTGGGCCGCATTGCCGTGGACTTGCCCGGCGCCACCGCCGTGCTGCGCCGCCTGAAACTGGACTTTTGCTGTGGCGGCCACGTGACGCTGCAAGAGGCCTGCACCACCAAGGGGCTGGACCTGGACGCCGTGCGCCAGGAACTGGAAGAGCTGGCGCAGGAAGCGCCCGAGCCGCAGATCAGTGCGCCCAGCAGCGAGTTGATCGACCACATCCTGACCCGTTACCACGAGGTGCACCGCGTGCAGTTGCCAGAACTCATCCGCATGGCGCGCCGGGTGGAGGCGGTGCACCGCGATCACCCGCAGGTGCCTGCCGGGCTGGCGGACTTTTTGGAAGGGGTTGAGGCCGAGTTGCTGGACCACATGGCCAAGGAAGAGAACATTCTGTTCCCCATGCTCAAGCGCGGTGGTCACCCCATGGCGGCGCAGCCCATTGGCGTGATGCGGCACGAACACACCAGCCACGGCGACCAACTGGAGCGGCTGAGCCAGTTGACGAACGACCACACGCCGCCTGATGGCGCCTGCAACACCTGGCGTGCGCTATTTGCGGGCACCGCGCGCCTGACCGACGACCTGATGCAGCACATTCACTTGGAAAACAACGTGCTGTTCCCCCGGTTCGAAGGGGCGTCTGCCTGAACCAAAACCCCTGAACGAAAGCGCAAGGGGTGTCAGGCGCTGGTCGGGGTGTTGGTGTCGTCAGCAGGGTCGGCCAGCGAGTCGATCAATTCGGCAACGGTGTCCGTGCTTTCAGGCGTTGCCGGGGTGGGCGCACTTGCTGGCGCCTCGGCAGTGGTGCCGGTTTCGGTGGCGTCTGGTGCAGCATCTTCCACGGGCGCAGGTGCCGGTGCGGGCGCCGGGGCAAGCGCTTGGTTCTCTGCGTAGCGCGCCAGGTTGCGGCTGATGCGGTCCATGGCGACGCCTTGGCCCTGCGTACGGCTTTCGCCCATGGCCTCCAGGCGGGCAAGCACCTTTTCCAGGCCAGGCGGGGCGGTCTTGGCGGGCTTCTCGGTTGAAGTCGATGCTTCATTGCGCTCCGCGCGATTCTGGCCAACCGCCTTGGTGGCTTCGCGCGTGAACGGCACAGATGATGTGGACGGAATTCTCATGGGCGGCTCCTGTGTTTGCCGGATGGAAAGACGCGAGCCTCCAATCTAACGGCGCACAACGAGCCCGAAACCCGGAAAAACCGCCGCTTGGCGCCACATTTGTGACGTTTGCCGTGCCTCAGTAGTGCGGGGGCAACTCGTCCCGCAGGCTGCGGAAGGCTGGCGTCGAAGCGTTGTCTTGCATCTGCAGGCGCAGCCGAGCCAGTTCCTCTGCCAACTGGTCAATCTTCAACTGTTGCTGGTAGACCACTTGGTTGAGCTGTTCCAGCAAGTCCTCCTGGAAGCTGGTTTTGATCTCCAGATCGGTGAGGCGGCGGGACGTTGGATCTTCCATGGGGCTCGGCGGGGCGGTAGGTGCCGTCGCCATGTGGCGCGGCTAGAAAGGCGGGCAGCCTTTCGGCTTGTGCCGAGTATTCCACAAGGAAGGGGTAACGGGAGGCAGGCACCATGTCGGCAATGACTTGCTGCGCGAAATGCCACGAGGTGGCCACGGCCACGCCTGCGCGCTGCATGGCGTTTTCGGGCAAGGGCAGAGGCGCGCGGACGAGCTCAGTCTCCAGTGTGTCGTAGGCGGCGAGCAACTGCGCCGAAACACGGTTCAACCACGGCTCATGCCGCTTTTCGGCAGGCCGCAAGCTGCGCTCGTAGACGATCTGAACGCTCTTTTCGCATGCCGCCAGCGCAAGGCCTGTCAGGCGCAGGTCGCGCTGCAGGCCGGGCAGGCCGTGGGGCACCAGGGTATGCGGCCAGGCCAAAGCCTCGGCGTATTCCAGTATCAGCGTCGAATCCATCAGTGTGGAGCCGTCGTCGCACACCAGCGTGGGCGCCTTCACCACGGGGTTGATCTGCTGGAATTCCTTGGTGGTGCGAAACACCGAGAGCGGTTCGTGCTCGAAACGCAGGCCAAGCAGCTGCAGCGACACCGCAACGCGGCGGACGTATGGCGAATCGAGCATGCCGACAAGGCGCATGGTGTGGAACCTCTCCCAGGCTGTGTTGTTGCTGGGGGCGAGTCTGACAGACGCGCTGCGCTTTGCCCATCCCCTGTTTAGGGGAGGTGTGTGACTTATGCCTTGTTGTTCGATTGGTTGTTGCGTGCTGGCCAGCCAGCGCCTGCAAGTACATCGGCCGTGTGCTGGCCCAGGTGGGGGGCAGGGTGGTGGATGGCCCCGGGCGTGGCACTGAGCTTGGGAACAATGCCTGGCACCTTGAGCGGCTGGCCGTGGCTGTCCTGCACCTGCAGCACCATGTCGCGCGCCAGGTACTGCGGGTCGCTGGCAATGTCGGCAGCGGTGTAGATCTTGCCCACCGGCACCTCGGCGGCGTCCAGCACGGCAATCACTTCGTCAATGCTGCGCTGGCTGGTCCAGGCTTCTATGGCGGCATCGAGTTCCGTGCTGCGGCGCGCGCGGCCGTCGTTCTGGGCCAGGTCGGGGTCTTGGCCCAGGTCGTCGCGGCCAATGGCGTGCATGAGCCGCTTGTAGATGCTGTCGCCATTGCCGCCGATGAGCACGTAGCCGCCGTCCGCGCAACGGTAGGCGTTGGACGGTGCAATGCCAGGCAGAGCGCTGCCCGCACGCTCGCGCACCACACCGAAGGCGTCGTACTCGGGGAGCAGGCTTTCCATCAGGTTGAAGACGCTCTCGAACAGCGCCACGTCGATCATCTGGCCCTGGCCGCCGCGCGCGTCGCGGTGGTAGAGCGCGAACATCACGCCCAGTACCCCGTGCAGCGCGGCGATGGAGTCGCCAATTGACACGCCCGTGCGCACCGGCACGCGCCCCGGCTCGCCAGTGAGGTGGCGCAGCCCGCCCATGGCTTCGCCCAGGATGCCGAAGCCGGGTTTGTGGGCGTAAGGGCCGGTCTGGCCGTAGCCCGACAGGCGCAGCATGACGAGCTTGGGGTTGAGCGCGTGCAGGTCTTCCCAGCCCAGGCCCCAGCCCTCCAGGGTGCCGGGCTTGAAGTTCTCGATCAGCACGTCGGCCTCGGCTGCCAGGCGGCGCACCACGTCCTGCCCTTCGGGGGTGCGCAGGTCCAGGCAGACCGAACGCTTGTTGCGCGACTGCACCTCCCACCAGACCGAGGTGCCCTCGCGCAGCAACCGCCACTTGCGCAGCGGGTCGCCGCCGTTGGGCGGTTCGATTTTGATGACGTCGGCGCCGAAGTCGGCGAGCGTCTTGGCCGCGAAGGGGCCGGCGATGAGCTGGCCCAGTTCCAGTACCTTGAGTCCTTGGAGTGCTTGCATGGCCCCGATGGTAGCGTCAGGCTCCGGCCTGCGGGTAGCGCGCCTGGGTCTGCGACGTGTCGCGCAGGTGCTCTTGCGCGGCCAGCACGCCGCTGCCTTGCAGGGGCACACCGGCCAGGCGCAGGCCCATCTCGCAGCCGTTGAGGGCCGCCAACAGAGCCAGGTCGTTGCACTCGCCCAGGTGGCCAATGCGGAACATGCGCCCCTTGAGCTTGCCCAGCCCGGTGCCCAGCGACATGTTGAAGCGTTCGTAGATGAGGCGCCGCACGGCATCGGCGTCGTAGCCCTGCGGGGTGACCACGCCAGTGAGCACGGGCGAGCTGACGCGCGGGTCCGCACACTGCACTTCCAGCCCCCAGGCCTGAACGGCAAGGCGGCAGGCCTGCCCCAGCCGCTGGTGGCGCGCAAAAAGCTGGGGCAGCCCTTCGTCCAGGATCATGTCGATCGCCTCGCTCAGGGCGTAGAGCAGGTTGGTGTTGGGGGTGTAGGGCCAGTAGCCCGTCTTGTTCATCTCGACGATCTCATCCCAGGCCCAGAAGGCGCGGGGCAGCCGGGCGTGACGCGACGCTTCCAGGGCCTTGGGCGACAAGGCGTTGAAGCTGATGCCCGGGGGCAGCATCAGGCCTTTTTGCGAGCCGCTCACGGTCACGTCAACGCCCCATTCGTCGTGACGGTAGTCGGCGGCGGCCAGGCCCGATATGGTGTCCACCATCAGCAGCGCGGGGTGCCCGGCGGCGTCGATGGCGCGCCGCACGGCGGCAATGTCGCTGGTCACGCCGGTGGAGGTTTCGTTGTGCACCACGCACACCGCCTTGATCTGGTGGTTGTCGTCCTGGCGCAGGCGTTTCTCGATGAGATCAGCCTGTACGCCATGGCGCCAGCTGTTGGGCAGGCCGGTGCGTGGGCAGGTGCCCGGCATGGCCAGGAATTCGGGAGCCAGGCCAAGCCGCAACGCCATCTTCTGCCAAAGGGTGGCGAAGTGGCCGGTCTCGTACATCAGCACGGTGTCGCCAGGGCTCATGGTGTTGGTGAGCGCCGCTTCCCAAGCGCCTGTGCCCGACGCCGGGTACACCACCACGGGGTGGCGTGTCTGGAAGATCTTCTGCAGGCCCGCAAGCACTTGCAGCCCCAGTACGCCGAACTCCGGGCCCCGGTGGTCGATGGTGGGATAGCTCATGGCGCGCAGCAGGCGGTCGGGCACCGGGCTGGGGCCGGGAATCTGCAGGAAGTGGCGGCCCGCGGGGTGGAAGTTGAGGTTGGGCATGGTTTGTCTCCTTGTATGGCTGGCAAAAAGGCGCAGGCGCACGCACGCCCGCGCAGGGACGCGTCCGGCCCCGGCGGGGCCAAGCAACGGTTTTGGGGCGCGGGAGGGTCAGTCCCGGAAGACGGCCTCTAGGTCCACCTCGGCCGCAGAGCTGTCCAGTGCCAGGCTGCTTTCGATGTGGTCGAGGTGGTCGAGCATGAGCTTCTCGGCGCGGCTGACGTCGCGCTTGGCGATGGCGTCGATGATCTCGGAGTGCTCATCCGCGCGGCAGCTGATGGCCGTCGGCGCGTCGTAGAGGAAGATGATCAGGCAGGTGAGCGTGGACAGTTCGCGCAGCGTGCGCGACAGGGCCGTGTTGCCTGCCAGTTCCGCCAGCAGCTGGTGGAATTCGCCAGACAGCCGGACCACTGCGCGCCGGTCGTCGCGGCGGCGGGCGTCCATCTCCAGTTCCTGGTGCTGGCGCAGGCGAGCGATCTTGTCGGGTGTGAGCGTGTTGACCAGGCGGCGCATCACGGCGGGCTCGATCAGGCGCCGCGCCTCGAACACGTCCATGGCCTGTTCGGGGGTGGGCTTGGCCACGAAGGCGCCGCGCTGCGGGTAGAGGTCGACGATCTGCTCGTGCGCCAGGCGGGCCAGCACCTCGCGGATACGGGCACGGCTCACGTTGAAGATGTTGGCCAGCCGGTCTTCGCCGAGCTTGGTGCCGGGGTGCAGGCGGTGCTCCAGGATGGCGACATAGATCTTTTCGTAGATTTCGTCGTTGGCTTTCTCGCGTTCAAGGCGGGCGGCGGGGAGCAGGGTTCTGGCGCTGCGCGGCATGGTGCTCAGGTTGAGATGTGACAGGGTATGACCCGGGTCTGCGGCGGCCGTGCCTTCGGCGTGCGGCGTGTCGCAGTGGCAACCCATTCTATCGGCGCGCGCAGCACGGCTGCGGCGAGGTTCAACGCCAGGCATAGAGCTCTCCCCATCCTTGCACCACTGAAGGGTCGGCGCCCGCCGCCCGCAGCATGCCCCACACCGTGGTGCTGACGGTGTCGAGCAACGGAATGCCGTGGTCCTGCTCCACCTTGGCGGCCAGTGCCGCTGCGCGCAGGTTGGTGCAGAAAGTGGTGATGGCGCCCGGCCTTGCGCTGGCCACCTCGTCCATCAGCCCGCGCAGCCGGTCTGGCTCCACCAGCGCGAAGTCGTGATTCACGCAGATACCCAGGTGTTTTTCGGCGACAACTTCAACGCCAATGTTGCGGTAGTTGTCGACAATTTTTTGTTGAACGTCCGCCGTGTACGGCGTGACAAGAGCCAGGGTGTCTATGCCCTTGAGCGCCAGCAGTTCGTTGAGCGCCAGCACCGCTGTGGTGGCCTTGATGCCCGTGCGTTCGCCAATGCGCTCGACCAGCCGCTGGTCGGCATCAAAGCCCATCCAGCCTGCGGCGGTGCCACTCCAGCCGATCACGTCCACCTTGGCGTCAGCCAGCAGTTCTGCCGCCGCCAGGATTTTGCTGTCGTCGAACTGCCCAAGTGCCTGCGGCTGCAGGGAAATCTCGGTCACGCGAAAGCGCGAGAAGTGCGCCGACGCGCCGGGGATCTGGCCAACGATGGCGCTGGTCAACGGCTCCAGTGCGGTGTTGGAAGACGGGGTGAGGACACCCAGACGGATGGGAGAGGCCATCAGAACTCCTGTTGAGAGATGTGCCGGTTTTCGCCGGGATGGGGAAATCATGCCGAAAGAAAATTTAGTAGGCATTAGTGTAAACACCAGTGTCAACAAAAGTCAAAAGTAAGACCATTGCTCTACTTGTCATGTTGTTGACAGTGTTGTTGAAACTGGCATGGGAATTGCGAAGCAAAGGAAAAGGAAGAGATCTATGTGTTCTGGCAATCTGTTTGATGACGAAATTGTTGACACTTTTGTGGTGCAGGCAGGGCGTGTTGGTGCGGGAGTGCACCATGGCTGAGCTTTTTGACCTGGTGGTGCGCAATGCGAAGGTGGCTACCGCCAGTGACTGCTACGAGGCCGACATAGGTATTAGGGCGGGGCGCATCGTGCAGATCGGCACGGGCCTGCCAGCTGGCACGCGAGAGATAGATGCGGCTGGCCGGGTGGTGACCCCGGGCGGTGTGGATGCCCACTGCCACCTGGATCAACCCATGGCGCCGCCAGTGCGCATGGCCGACGACTTTGAAAGCGGCACCCGCGCAGCCGCGTGCGGCGGCACCACAACCGTCATTCCGTTTGCTGCGCAGGAAAAGGGGCAGTCCCTGCGCGCCGCGGTGGAGGACTACCACCAGCGGGCCAATGGCCGGGCTCATGTGGACTACGCCTTCCACCTGATCGTGAGCGACCCCACGCCGCAGGTGCTGGGCGAGGAGTTGCCCGGCCTGATCGGCGAGGGCTACACCTCCTTCAAGATCTACATGACCTACGACGACCTGAAGCTCGACGACGGTCAGATCCTGGACGTGTTGCAGGTGGCCCGCGAGCGCGGTGCCATGGCAATGATCCATGCCGAAAACGCGGACTGCATCGAGTGGCTCACGCGCCGCCTGGAAGCCGCTGGCCGCACTGCGCCGCGTTTCCATGCGCATTCACGCCCCATGCTGGTGGAGCGCGAGGCCACGCACCGCGCCATTGCCTTGTCGGAACTGGTGGAGGTGCCCATCCTGATCGTGCACGTGTCTGGACGCGAAGCGGTGGAGCAGATCCGCTGGGCACGCGGCCACGGCCTGAAGGTGTTTGCCGAAACCTGCCCGCAGTACCTCTTCCTCACCGCTGCCGACCTGGGTGTGGACGACAGCTACCACGGTGCCCGCTGCGTGTGCAGCCCGCCGCCGCGCGACAAGGCCAACCAGGAGGTGATCTGGGACGGCCTGGCCGACGGACTGTTCACCGTGTTTTCGTCAGACCACGCCCCCTTCCGCTTCGACGCGCCCGAGGGCAAGAAGCCCGGCGGCGAAGAGGTGGCGTTCCGTCACATCCCCAACGGCATCCCCGGCATCGAGACACGCATGGCGCTGCTCTATTCCGAAGGTGTGCTGGGTGGGCGCATCACGCTGGAGCAGTTCGTGGCACTCACGTCCACCAACCCCGCCAAGGCCTACGGACTGCACCCACGCAAGGGCGCCATCGCCATCGGTTCCGACGCCGACCTGGTGATCTGGGACGAGCGCGAATTTGTGCTGCGCAACTCGCAGCTGCACCACAACGTGGACTACACGCCTTATGAGGGTATGACGCTGCGCGCCTGGCCGGGCATGACGATCGCGGGCGGCGAAGTGGTGTGGGACGGCAAGAACTTCCTGCCCCGCATGGGCCAAGGCCGCTTCCTGGCCTGCGCCCAGCCTTCTCTGCTGCCTAACCGTGAAAGGAGGCAGGCATGAAACTGCTGCTCATCAATCCCAATATCTCGGACAGCGTGTCTGAACTGATACGCGCGGAGGCACAACGCAGCGCCGCGCCCGGCACCGAAGTGGATGTGCTGACCGCGCCGTTCGGCGTGGCCTACATCGAGACGCGCTTTGAGGCGCTGATAGGCGCCTACGCCGCTGCACAACTGGCTGCCGAGCACCATGCACGCTACGACGCCGTGGTGGTGGCAGCCTTTGGCGACCCCGGCCTGGCGGGCCTGCGTGAGGCCTTGCCTTGCCCGGTGACCGGCCTGACCGAAGCGGCGCTGGCCAGCGCCTGCCTGCTGGGGCAGCGTTTTTCCATCGTGGCCATTTCACAGCGCATCCGTGCCTGGTACCGCGAAACCGTGCAGGCCTATGGCCTGGAAGGTCGGCTGACCAGCATCCGCGGGCTGGACGAGCCGCTGGCTGACATCGGCAACGTCCAGGGCAACCAGGGCGAGCGCCTGGTGGCGCTGGCCGAGCGTTGCGTGGACGAGGACGGCGCCGACGTGATAGTGCTGGCGGGCGCGCCGCTGGCAGGCCTGGCCCGCAGCCTGCGCGGTCGCTTGCCCGTGCCCATGGTGGACGGCGTGTCCAGCGCCGTGCGGCATGCCGAATCGCTGGTGGCGTTGCAACCCGGCCGTGCCACGCGCGGCAGCTTCGCGCCGCCCCCCATCAAACCTAACAAGGGCCTGAGCCCTGCCATGGCCACGCTGCTGGAACGCGGCGCGCCTCGTTGAAACACCAACCCCATCACCGAAAGGAATCCCCATGAAAACCACACGCCTGACCCGTGTCATCGCACCCCTGTCTCTGCTGGCTGCAGCGCTGCTGCCCTTGCAGGCCGCCCATGCGCAGCAAAAGCTGCAGATTGCTGGCAACTTTGCCACCGAACACCCCAGCAGCGTGGCGGTGGATCAGGTCTTCAAGAAAGAGGTGGCGCGCCTCACCAACAACCAGCTGCAGGTGGACGTGTTCCCCGCCATGCAGCTGGGCGGCGCCAAGGAAAACATCGACGCCGTGCGCTCCGGCACGCTGGCGCTGACCTGGGTGGGCGCGGCCTTCCTCTCGCGCATTGCGCCGGAGCTGGAGGCCGTGAGCCTGCCCTTCGTGTTCAGCAACCGCGAATCGGCCTT
Organism: Burkholderiaceae bacterium; assembly: GCA_041913045.1. Classification (GTDB taxonomy): domain Bacteria; phylum Pseudomonadota; class Gammaproteobacteria; order Burkholderiales; family Burkholderiaceae_C; genus CAMLOF01. The sequence goes on from JAYSGB010000008.1 coordinate 103,790, forward strand.
CCGCGTCATTGATGGCCCGGTGGGCGACGCCATCGACAAGAAGCTGCAGGACAAGGGTTTCATCAGCCTGGGCTGGATGGAGCTGGGCATGCGCCACGTCACCAACAGCAGGGGGCCGATCCGCACGATGGCGGACCTCAAGGGTCTGAAGGTGCGCCTGCAGCCTAACGAAACGCACTTGGCGACCTTCCGTGCGCTGGGCGCCAACCCGGTGGCCATGGACGTGAAAGAGCTGTATTCAGCGCTGGAGCAACACGTGGTGGACGGCCAGGAGAACCCGTACACGGTGATCTCGGCGTCGCGCTTTGGTGAAGTGCAGAAGCACCTGAGCAACTCGGGCCATTTCTTCGACTTCATTGCCGTGGTGGCCAGCAAGCGCGCGTTCGAGCAACTCAAGCCCGAACACCAGAAGGCTGTGCGCGAGGCCATGACGGCGACGATCGCCTACCAGCGCAAGCTGGCGGCCGACACCGAGGCCAAGTCGATGGCCGACCTCAAGGCCAAGATGACCTACACCGAGATCACCCCCGCCGCGCTGGAGGAGATGCGCAAGGCATCGGCCGGTGTCATCGACTCGGTGAAGAAGCGTGCTGGCGCCGAGCTGGTGGACCGTGTGCTGGCCGAAGCGGCCAAGCGCTGAGGAGGGCGTCATGCAGGAGGCTGTCATGAAACTTCCCATACTGCCCGCCGTGTACGACACGGCACACCTGCCCGGGCGGGTGCTGCTGGCGCTGGACCGGGCCGTGATGCTGGCGCTGCTCGTGTCGGTGACGGTGATGGTGGGCGTGGTGTCGGCGCAGGTGTCCTTGCGTTATGGCTTCAACCAGTCGATCGACTGGGCGGACGAGGTCTCTCGACTGGCATTCGTCTGGAGCATGTTCCTGGCGATTCCGCTGGGCGTGCGCCAGGGTGCGCACATCGGTATCGACATCGTCGTCAACCGCATGCCGCCGCTGGTGCAAAAGGCCTTGAGGCGGGTGGCTGCATTGCTTAGCGCCGTGATGATGTTCGCCGTGGCCTGGGCCGCCGCCGGAGTGGCGCGCGAGCAGTGGGACGAACTGATGTCCACACTCGACTGGAGCGTGGGCTGGTTCATCGTGCCGGTGGGCGTGGGGGCATTGCTGTCGGCATTGCATCTGGTGCGCATCGCCGTTGAAGGTCCGCCCCATGTGGCGGTGGGAGGTGCCGAATGAGCGCCGCCATCGTCATCGGGTTCATGCTGCTGGCCACGCTGGGCCTGCCCATTGCCTTTTCCATGGGCGTGGCTGCTCTGGGCGGGCTGTGGGTGGCGGGTGTGGACTTTTCCATGGTGCCGCAACGCATGATGCACGCGGTCAACTCCTTCCCGCTCATGTCGATTCCCTTCTTCATGCTGGCCGGGGAGTTGATGATCAAGGCGGGCATCGTCGAGCGGCTCATCAGCCTGGCCAATGCCATGGTGGGGCGCGTGCGGGGCGGCATGGCGCACGTGACCATGCTGTCGGGCGCGGGCCTCGCCACAGTGTCTGGCGCGGCGGTGTCCGACGCCAGTGCGCTGTCGTCGATCCTTGTGCCGTCGCTCTCCAAGATCTACGACAAAGGGTTTGCTGCCGCCATCGTGGCTGCCGCTGCCAACCTGGGGCCCATCATCCCGCCCAGCGGCGCCATGATCGTCTACGCCTTCATGGCGGGGTCGTCGGTGTCGGTGGGGGGCATGTTCATGGCTGGCGTGGTGCCGGGGTTGATCATCACGGTCGGCTTCATGGCGCTGTGCTCCTGGATTGCCACGCGCCGGGGCTGGGCCGTCACGGGTGAGCCGTTCCGCCTGTCCTACGTGCTGTCGGAATTGCGCCGTTCGGTGCTGGTGCTGGCCATGCCGGTGCTGGTCATCGGGGGCATCGTGGGGGGCGCGTTCACACCCACCGAAGGCGCCGCCATTGCCGTGGTGTACGCCTTGGCCATTGGCTTCTTCATTACGCGCCGCCTGCAGATCAGCGACCTGCCCGGCATCGTGGTACGTGCGGCCATCACGTCTGCGGTGGTGGGGGCTCTCATCGCCTTTGCCTCGGTCATCACTTACCTGATGACGGTGGACCTGCTGCCGCAAAAGCTCTCCGAGTTGCTGCTGTCGCTCACGTCCGACCCGATGGTGTTCCTGCTGCTGGTGTCTGTGCTGCTGTTCGTGGTGGGCATGTTCCTGGAGTCGAACGCGGCTTACATCATGCTGGTGCCACTGCTGCACCCGATTGCGCTGCAGTACGGCATCGACCCGCTGCACTTCGGCTTCCTGTTCGTGCTGAACCTGGTGATTGGCATGTTGACCCCGCCCGTGGGCGTGGTGCTGTTCGTGGTGTGCGGGGTAACGCGGGTTTCCATGCGTGATCTGGTGCGCAACGCGTGGCCCTTCATCACGCTGATGTACGCGGTGCTCGCGCTGTGCATGTTCTTCCCCGAAATCGTCACCACCCTGCCTCGCGCGTTGGGCTACTGACCCGTTCGTTTCCTGTTCCCCCTCAACCCTTTCCCACCACCTGAAGGAGTATTGCGATGAAACCTACCCGACGTCTGACCCGTTCGCTACTGTCCATCGCCGGTGCGGCAGCGATGCTGCTGGGCGCTGCCAGTGCCCATGCACAGGACCGCCTGAGCTTCAAGGTCATCGGCCAGCCGCTGGCCACGGGCAACATCCAGAAGATGAAGGAGCAGCCCTTTTTCGAGCAGTTCGCTGCCAAGACGGGCCTGCCCATCGACATGGACTACAAGCCCATCGACACCCTGGGCATCAAGGACACCGAGCAACTGCGCGTGATGAAGTCGGGCCTGTTCGACATCGTCTCTCTGCGGGTGTCGCAGAACTCGCGGGATGAGCCCACGCTGCTGGGCCTGGACCTGGTGGGCGCCAGCCCCGACTACGCCACGGCAGGCAAGGTGACCAAGGCGTGGTTCTCGTCGGTGGATCAGCGGCTGCAGCAGCAGTTCCAGGTGAAGTTGCTGGGGGTGTGGCCCTTCGGCCCGCAGATCCTCTTCTGCAAGAAGCCCATCGCCAAGCTGGCCGACATCAAGGGCATGAAGGTGCGCGTGTACGACCAGAACCTGGCCAAGTTCATCGAGCTGGTGGGTGGCACACCGGTGCCGGTGTCGTTCGCCGACACGCACCAGTCGCTGTCGCTGGGTGTGGTGGATTGCGCCATCACCGGCCCCAGCTCCGCGAACTCAGCGGGCTGGCCCGAGGTGACGACGCACCAACTGCCGCTGGGCTTCCAGATGGCACTCAATGGTTACGCCATTTCGCTCAAGGCGTGGAACCGCCTGAAGCCCGATCAGCAGACCAAGCTGCAGGCGGCCTTTGACAGCCTGACCAGCGACATCTGGTCGTATTCCGAGGAGCTGTTCCAGGACGCCCTGAACTGCAACGTTGGCAAGGACCCTTGCACCACCGGCAAGAAGTTCAAGCTGACCAACGTGGCGGTAACGCAGCCGGACATTGAACTGGTGCGCAGCGCGGTCAACAAGGTCTCGCTGCCTGCCTGGGCCGAGGTGTGTGACAAGAGCAATGCGGGCTGCTCGCAGCGCTGGTCCTCCGCCGTCCTGCCGGCACTGGGGCAAAAATGAGCAGCGCCCCCGCGACCATGGTCAACACGTCGCGGGCCGCCCCGGGTAAGAGCGGGGCGGCTCCCTCGGCACAGAGGAGTCAGGGCATGAAAGAACACATAGAGAACGTGCTGGGCACGCTGTTCGGCAGCATCTTTTTGCTGCTGTCGGTGATCGTCACGGTGGAGACCGTTTCCCGCAAGATGTTCAACATCTCGTTGCAGGGGGCGGACGAGCTCGGCGGCTACGCGCTGGCGGTGGGCTCGACCATCGCCTTCAGCTTGGCGCTCCTGGGGCGCAACCACATCCGGGTGGATGTCTTTCACGACAAGTTTCCCAAGCGCATGCAGTCGCTGCTGAACTGGTTTTCCATCAGCTCGCTGGCGGTGTTTGCCGTGTTCATCGGCTGGGTGGCTTACAAGGTGATTGTCGACACGCTGAACTACCAGAGCACCGCGCAAACGCCTTGGGCCACGCCGCTCATCTACCCGCAGGGCGTGTGGTACGCGGGGCTGGCCATCTTTGCCCTGGTGGCGGTGGGCTTGGCCGTGCGCGCCACGGTGCTGCTGCTCAAGGGTGAGGTGGACGTGCTGAACCACGACTTCCACCCCAAGAGCGCGAAGGAAGAGCTCAAGGAAGAACTCGACGACCTGGCCCAGCGCCAAGGCATGGATGAAGGAGCGCGGACATGAACGTAGGCCTGATCGGATTGGCTTTCTTCGCCATGCTGGGCATGATGCTGCTGGGCATGCCGATTGCGGTGTCCATGGCAGCGGTGGGGATCGTCGGCGGCATGGCGGCCTATGGCGTGCCCTTCATGGACTCCATTGCGCCGGTGGTGTGGGGCGTGCAGAACGAAAACCTGCTCACCTCCATTCCGCTGTTCGTGCTGCTGGGCGAACTGCTGTTGCGCTCGGGCATTGCCGACCGCATGTACCTGGCGCTGTCGGCCTGGCTGGGGCGCATGCCGGGCGGGCTGCTGCACACCAACATCGGCAGTTGTGCGCTGTTTGCGGCTACGTCAGGCTCGTCCGTGGCCACGGCGGCCACGGTGGGCACGGTGGCACTGCCTTCGCTGGTCAAGCGCGGCTACCCCATGCGTGCCTCGCTGGGCACTCTGGCAGCAGGGGGCACGCTGGGCATTCTCATACCGCCCAGCGTGAACATGATCGTCTACGGGTCGCTCACCAACAACTCCATTGGCAAGCTGTTCATCGCAGGCATCATTCCTGGCCTGTTGCTCACGTCGTGCTTCATGCTCTACATCTGGCTGAGCAGCGTGGCCAGCGGAACGGCCATCCGCGAGGAAAAGGTGCCGCTGGACGTGCGCATTCGCAGCCTGGTGCATCTGGTGCCTCCGCTGGTGGTGTTCGGCATAGTCATGGGCAGCCTGTACTTCGGCATTGCCACGGCCACCGAAAGCGCGGCGCTGGGCGTGATGGCGGCACTGTTCTTCGTCTGGCGCTCGGGGCGTCTGCAGTGGGAGGTGCTGCGCACCTGCTTCATCTCCACCGCGCGCGTCAGCGGCATGATCCTGCTGATCATCACGGCGGCGTTCATCCTCAACCTCACCATCAGCCTTACCGGTGTGGCCGAGTCGATGACGAAATGGGTTGCAGGGCTGGGGCTGTCTGCCACCGGCCTGCTGCTGGCCTTGATCGTGTTCTACCTGATCCTGGGCATGTTCATGGACGTGCTGTCGATGCAGGTGGCCACCATCCCGATCACCTACCCGATTGCCACCGCGCTGGGCGTGGACCCGATCTGGTTCGGCATCTTCGTGGTGCTGATGTGTGAGCTGGGCATGATCACACCGCCGGTGGGCATGAACCTGTTCGTGGTGCACGGCATCCGGCCCGACAAGGGCGGCATCGAAGACGCCATGTGGGGGGCACTGCCGTACGCGGTGATCATGATCGCGTTCACGCTGCTGATCATGCTGTTGCCTGAACTGGTGACCTGGTTGCCTGGACGCATGTGAGGAGCAAACAATGACCGAGATATTGTGGCAACTGCCTGCCGTGGAACTGGCCCGGCGGTACCGTGAGCGCAGCCTGAGCCCGGTGGACGTGGCCCAGGCCTGCCTGGCCCGGCTGGAGGCGGTGAACCCGCGCCTGAATGCCGTGGTGGCGCGCCGTGATGAGGCCTTTCTGGACGAGGCGCGTGCCAGCGCACAGCGCTTCGAGCAGGGGCAGCCCTTGTCATTGCTGGACGGCATACCGCTCACGGTGAAGGACAGCCTGTATACCGTTGACCAGCCCACCACCTGGGGCACCCGTGCGCTGAAGGACCACTGCACCGGGCAGGACGAGTTCGCCGTGGCCCGCGCGCGGGCTGCGGGCGCACCCATGCTGGGAAAGACCAACGTGCCCGAGTTTGCGCTGGAGGGCTACACCGACAACCCCTTGTTCGGCCCCACGGGCAACCCCTGGAACCCGGCGTTGACGCCGGGCGGCTCCAGTGGTGGCGCGGTGGCTGCGGTGGCCAGTGGCATCGGGCCGCTGGCCATTGCGCAGGACGGCGGCGGCTCCATCCGCCGGCCCGCTTCGCACGCGGGGGTGGTCGGCCTCAAGCCTTCGTTGAGTGCGGTGCCCCGCCAGCACGTGCTGCCCAGCCTGCTGCTGGACTTCGAGATCATCGGCCCCCTGGCGCGCACGGTGGCCGACGCTCGGTTGTTGTTCAGTGTGATGCGCGGGCCTGCGGCGGTGGACCGCTTGTCGCTGGCGGCGGCGCATGCCTGCGCGCAGCCACGCGAGCGCCGTCCCTTGCGTGTGCTGTACGTGGAACGTTTGGGCGACGCACCGCTGGACCCGCAGATTGCGGCCAGCGTAGGGCAGGCGGTAGACCGGTTGGCGCAACTGGGGCACCAGGTGCGTCGTGGCGCACTGCCGCTGGACTTGAGTTTCTTTGCAGGCGCCTGGCCGCAGATCGGGCAGATCGGCCTGGCCAGCATGTTTGATCAGCACCCCGAATGGGAAGCCCTGGCTTCACCCAAGTACCGCGACATGGCCGCCCAGGGCCGCAAGCTGCCCGCCACTGTGCTGTGGCAGGTGTGGGAGCGGGTGACGCAACTGCGCCGCGACAGCGCTGCCCTGTTCGAGCAGACCGATGTGGTGGTCATGCCATCCGCGGCGGCGCTGCCCTGGTCTGCACGCGAGGCTTACCCGCCCAGGATCGATGGCCAGGACGTGGGGCCGCGCGGCCATGCCATCTACACGGGCTGGGTCAACGCTGCCGGACTGCCTGCCCTGGCCGTGCCCACCAGCCCCGCGGCTGACGGCCTGCCCATAGGCATGCAGATGGTGGGCCCCTACGGTAGCGACGACATGTTGCTGGACCTGGGCGAGGCCTACGAGGCCGCCGCCCCGTGGGCCCACCGCTGGCCTCAGCTCTGACTGGTTACAGCAGCACGCGCGCTTCGCCTATGCCGGCGAAGCGCGCGATCACCACGTCACCCGCCTGGGCATGAAGAATGCCGCACCAGGTGCCGGTGGTCACCACGGTGCCTGCGGGCAGCACGGCGCCGTCGCGCGTGGCGTGGCGCAACCACGTGGGCAGCAGGTAGGCCGGGTCGTTGAGGGAATGCGTGCCCGTGAAGGTGCGCACGGGTTGCTGTCCCACCTGCACCTCGCAGGTCTGCGCTGTCCAGTCGCGCGGTTCGTAAGCCACCCATTCGCCCAGCACCAGCGCGCCGTGCGACTGCAGATCGGCCAGCTTGCACAGCGCGGGGGCGTCCAGCCCCTGTTGCCAGCGCGTGTCCACGATTTCGATGGACACGGTCATGGCGTCTACCAATGCACGGGCGCTCTCGGGTGTGAGGGACGCGGCCAGCGCCTGGTCCACCGGTGAACCCAGGCGCAGGGCAACTTCGGCCTCAATGCCCCGGATGTGGAAGGGCCAGTCGCCCGCCACGGCTGGGCTGTCCCACACGCCATCAGGCGGCAGCGGGGCGTGGGTGAGCACGGCGTCGCGGCCAGGGCCGCCAGACTTCCAGAAAAGCGGGGGCTCGTTGCCGAACCAGCCCAGTTGCGCACCCACGGCGGCCTGCACGGCATAAGCTGCCTCGGGCGTTTGCAGATAGGCCTGCACCGCTTGCGCGTCTGCGGGCTGGCGGGTCTTGCGGGCTTGTATCAGGGCTTCTGCAGCGGGGTGGTTGGTGTTGGACGTCATGGGTTTTGTGTGGGTTGAAAAAAGCCATTCTGGTCCGTGGCCTGCTTGGCGACAAGCCTGCGTGCGGTCATTTCAGTTGTGACTTTCAGCGGGCCAATCGAGGGTGCGTGTGTCAGCGCTCAATCTGTTGGCGGATGTGTTGAAGCAGGCCCTCGCAGGCGTCCTCCACCAGGTCGAGCACGTGCTCGAAGCCTTCGGCGCCGCCATAGTAGGGGTCTGGCACCACTGCGGCCTTGTGCCGCAGGCAGAACTCGGTGAATCGGCGCAGCTTGTGGTGGTGTTGGGGCGGGCACATGGTCTGGGCCAGGGCCAGGTTGTCGTGGTCCATGGCCAGCAGCAGGTGGGCCTGTTCAAAGTCTGCCCGGGCCAGTTGGCGTGCCCGCAGGTCGCTCAACTCATAGCCACGTGTGCGTGCATGCCGTTGGCTGCGCGGGTCGGGCGGCTCGCCGGGGTGGTAGTTGTGCGTGCCTGCAGAATCAATGCGAATTCGTTCTGCCAGCCCAGCTTGGTGCACAAGGTCGCGGAACACCCCATGCGCTGTGGGGCTGCGGCAGATATTGCCCATGCAGAAGAAAATGACGTGGAAGTCGTGCGGTGTGTTCGGCATGCCGTGATTGTGCTTGTTCAGGAGCAGTCAATGAAGGCAGTTGGGTTGAGGCTGGCGCTGGCAGCGGGATGTCTGCTGTCCCTTGGAGCAGAGGCGCAAGCCGCCACCGATGTGCGCTGGCGTTGCGAGGTGGTTTACCAGCCTGCGCGCCAGGTGTGGGTGCGTGAACTCACGTTGAGCCACGACGACAAACGCCTGACCCGCGTCGCCATCGATGGTGTGCCGGTGTACACCTTCGCGGTGTACGAGCAGTGGATCATGACCTCGCAAGACAACGAGCGCGTGCAGATCGACGTGGGTTCGCGCACCTGGCAGAGCGACTTTCGCGGGCTGGCCAGCGGGCAGGGCCGTTGTGAGCCCTTGTAGGCTCAGCTTCTTACCGTGCTCTCCATCACGTAACGCGTGATCACCGGCGGCTCCGTGCCAATGTGAAAGGCCAGTCTGCGCTCGCGCAGCGCCACGTCTGCCGAGCTGATGCGGTCGAAGCGCCGCAAGTGCTCGGTCCAAGATGCGTCCACCACCTGTTCAACGAAGCGTCCGGGGTCGCTCAGGTCGTGCAACAGCTCCCAGTGCAGCGCGCCCTGGCGCAGGCGGCTGCGGCGGCTCTCCTGCATCAGGCGGCGGAAGTCCGCGGCCCGTGCCGGGTCGATGCGGTATTCAATGTTGATCATCACCTGCCCGCTGGGCGGCGGGGTTTCGGCCTTGGGCGATTTCCAGCGCACCGGTGTCAAGTCTTCCAGCGGCCCGCGCTCGCGCACGAAGCGTTGTGCCAGCCACGTGGCCGTCACGCCCGACAGTGCCGCCACCCCCACGCTGGTGTGCACGTCCGTCCAGCTGGCCACCTTGCCCCAGAACGCCGCGCCCAGGGCACTGCCGCCCATGATCGCCATCTGGTACATCGACATGCCGCGTGCACGCACCCAGTCTGGCAGCGTCAGCTGAGCCGACACGCTCAGCGAGTTGGCCGTGGCAATCCAGGCCATGCCGCCCATGAACATGGCCGGTATGGCCCAGCCCACACTGGGGGCGAAGGCCATGCCTGCCATGGCCAGCGACTGCAGCGTCACACCGCCCATCACGACCGTGTCGCGCGGCAGGTTCTGGCGCAGGCGCGGCAGGAAGAGTGCCGACAAGATGGCACCGCTCCCCATGGTCGCCAGCAATACGGTGAAGGTGCCCGCGTTGCCGCCCGCCATGCCCAGCGCCAGCAGCGGCAGCAGCGCCATCAGCGCGGTGGAATGAAAGAAGAAAAGCGAGATGTGCAGGTACACCACCCGCAGCCGTGACGACTGGCGCACGAACTGCCAGCCCACGCGCATGGCGCTCCAGAACGGCTCGCGCCCCAGCGGGTTGGGCGGCTGTTCGCGCCGCCAGCGCCAGATGATCACCGCCGACACCAGGGCCAGCAGCGCGTTGAGCACAAACACATAGGCGCTGCCCAGGCTGGCAATGATGGCACCCGCCAACAATGGGCCGACGATGCGCGACGCGTTCATCGACACCCCGTTGAGCGCCAGGGCCTGCGGCAGTTGCTGGCGCGGCACCAGTTCCGGCACGATGGCGGCAAACACCGGCCAGCGCATCGCCAGGCCAATGCCGTTGGCAAACACCAGCGCCAGCAGCACCGGGGGCGACATGCCGTCCAGCAGCACCACGGCGCACAGCGTCAGCGCCACGATCGCGATCCACAACTGCGTGCCAAGGAAGTAGCGCCTGCGGTCCAGCGTGTCGGCCAGCGCGCCGCTGGGCAGGCCCAGCAGGAAAACCGGCAAGGTGGCCGCCGTCTGCACCAGCGCCACCCACACCGGCGAACTGGTCAGCGACGTCATCAGCCACGCTGCCGCCACGTCGTTCATCCACATGCTCACGTTGGCCATCAGCCAGGTGGTCCACAGCGTGCGGAACACCACATGCTCAAACGGAGCCAGGGCAGCCAGGCCCAAGGGTGGTCGGGGGGCGGGAGGGGAGGGTTCGTCCGGGGCCGGGGTCTGCTGCATGGGTGAATTGTGCTACTGGCCGCGAAACCGTGTCGGCACCAGGGCGCTGCAGACGGGTTCCGCGGCACATGCGCATGGGTCTATGATGTGAATGAACAACGTACCGGAGGTCTCCATGAAACTGCTCATTCCCGTGGATGGTTCAGCGGTCTCGCTGCAGGCGGTGCAGCACGTGCTGGGTCTGGTGGAACAGGGCTTGCGTGCTGAACTGGTGCTGGCCAACGTTCAAGAGCCCGCCACGGTTTACGAAATGGTGACCCTGCACGACCGCGACGCCCTGGAAAGCGTGGCTGACGCAGCCGGGCGCGACATGCTGGCCCCGGCTGCAGATGCCGTGCGCGCCGCGGGCGTGCCGTTCGTGGAAGAGGTGGTGACAGGCGACGTGGTGCCCATGCTGCTGGAGGTGCTGGAGGCGCACGCCTGCCAAGGCGTCGTCATGGGCAGCCACGGCAAGGGGCTGGTGCGGGCCTGGTTGGGCTCTGTGTCCCAGGCCATGCTGGAGCAGTCGCCGGTGCCCGTCACCGTGGTGCGGCCAGCGGAAGCAGATGAGTCCGAAGGCGGTGAAGAGGCTTAACCCGCCAGCGCCGGGAACAGCTTCACCAGGCCGTTGGCCATCACCTCCACCGACAGGGCGGCAAGGATCAGGCCCATCAGACGCGTCATCACGTTGATGCCGGTTTTGCCCAGCACGCGCTCGATCGGCTCGGCCAGGGTGAAGCACACCATGGTGGCCAGCGCGATGACCAGGCCGTAGCCCACCAGCGCCGCGTGCTGCCAGAAGGTCTGGGCCCGTTCCGCGTAGATCACCACCGTTGACATTGTGGCCGGGCCGGTCAGCAGCGGGATGGTCAGCGGCACCACCGCGATCGACGCGCGGGCAGACGCGTCGTCCATCTCCGCCTGCGTGGTCTTGGCTTCAGCCGGCTGGGCGTTCAGCATGGCCAGAGCAGACGTCAGCAGCAGCATGCCGCCGCCCACCTGGAAGCTCGCCAGCGAGATGCTGAAGAACTCCAGGATCTGCAGGCCGAACAAGGCCGAGGCGGCGATCACCGAGAAGGCGCTGAAAGCTGCGATCAATACCGTGCGGCGCTTCTGCTTGTCGGAAAAGCCCTGCGTGTAGTGAATGAAGAAGGGCACGATGGCCAGCGGGTTGACGATGGCCAGAAGTGTGACGAGGGGTTTGAGGTCCATGGCGCGGATTGTGCGCGATTGGCGGCGCCTCAGCGACCCCCACCCACGTCCAGCACGGCGCCCGTGGCGTAAGACGCCTCGTCACCCAGCAGCCAGAGAATGGCGTTGGCGATTTCCTGCGCGGTGCCCGGGCGCTGCATGGGAATGTTCGGCGCCAGCCGCCAGGCGCGGTCGGGCTGGCCGCCGCTGGCGTGAATATCGGTGTCGATCACGCCCGGGCGCACCGCGTTCACGCGGATGCCGTCGCCCGCCACCTCGTGCGCCAGCCCCAGTGTGAACGTGTCGATGGCGGCCTTGCTGGCCGCGTAGTCCACGTACTGGTTGGCGGCCCCCAGCTTGGCCGCGACGCTGGACACGTTGACGATGGCTCCACCCCGCCCGCCGTGGCGCGTGCTCATGCGGCGAACCGCTTCGCGGGCGCAAGTGAACGCACCGATCACGTTGGTGGCAAACTGCCGCTGCCAGCGCGCCACGCTCATGTCCTCTACGCGCTGCGCACGGTCCACCACGCCCGCGTTGTTCACCAGCGCGTCCAGTCGGCCCAGCGCCTCATCTACCTGGGCGAACATGCGCAGCACCTGGGCTTCGTCTGCCACGTCAGCCTGCACGGCCAGGGCGCGGCCCCCCGCTTCGCGTATCTGCCGCACCACGGCTTCGGCCGCATCGGCGTTGTTCTGGTAGTTCACGGCCACGGCATAGCCGCGCTGCGCGGCCAGCAAAGCGGTGGCGGCGCCTATGCCGCGCGAGCCGCCGGTCACGAGCAGGATGCGTTCCATGGGTCTCCTGGAGGGTTGTTTGGCATGTGTCACAAAGGGTAATGCCATTACAGCAGAATGCAGGTTTTTCTCATCCACACACACAACAGGAGATCAAGCATGGGCAACACGGTGGAACTCAAATCTGCTGATGGTCAGACCATTCCCGCCTACGTGGCCACGCCCGCGGGCCAGCCGCGCGGCGCTGTGGTGGTTTTGCAGGAAATCTTTGGCGTGAACAGTCACATCCGCTCGGTGGCCGACGGCTACGCCGCCGAGGGCTATGTGGCCGTGGCGCCGTCAACGTTCCACCGGGTCAAGGCAGGTGTGGAGCTGGGCTACGCCGACAACGACATGAAAGACGGCTTCGCCCTGAAGATGGCCGTGGAAGGTCTGCCTTCGCCTGGCGTGATGGCCGACATCCAGGCTGCCATTCACGAGGCGGCGCGCCTGAGTGGCGGCCGCGTGGGCATTGTGGGTTACTGCTGGGGCGGGCTGCTCACGTGGCGCAGCGCCTGCCTGCTCGATGGCCTGGCCGCTGCGGCGCCTTACTACGGCGGCGGCATGACTTCCGACGCCGAAGCTGGGCGCACGCCCAAGTGCCCGGTCATGGCGCACTTCGGCGATCAGGACCACTGGATTCCCCTGGAGTCGGTCGAGGCCTTCAAGGCCCGCCAGCCCCAGGTGGAGGTTCACATTTACGCGGCCAACCACGGGTTCAACTGCGACCAGCGGGGCTCCTTTGATGCCGCCGCCGCCAAGCTGGCGCGCGAACGCACGCTGGCGTTCTTTGCCAAACACGTGGGCTGACTCGCCCTTATCCCTGGCTGCAGCCCCTGGTCAGCAACAGCGTCAGGCCAGCTGCAGCGTCACTTCAATGTTGCCGCGCGTGGCGTTGGAGTAGGGGCAGACTTCGTGTGCCTTGTCCACCAGCGCCTGTGCCACCGCACGGTCCAAGCCGGGCAGGTGAATGGTCATCTGCACCTCAATGCCAAAGCCCTGCGGAATGGCGCCAATGCCCACGGTCGCGTCGATCTTGGCGTCGGCGGGTACGGCAACTTTTTGCAAGCCAGCCACGAACTTCAACGCACCCAGAAAGCACGCGCTGTAGCCAGCAGCGAACATCTGCTCGGGGTTCACGCCGCCGCCAGCACCACCCATTTCCTTGGGCACCGCCAGTTTCACGTCAAGCAGGCCGTCGGAAGACTTGGCGCTGCCGTCGCGTCCGCCGGTGGCGGTGGCGTGGGCTTGGTAAACAACTTTTTCGATCTTGTTGGCCATGGTCGGCTCCTTCAGGTGTTGGCCCTTGCGGGCGTGGGGGTGATGGGTTCGGTGACCGGATGCAGACCGTCGCGCAGGGCGCGGATGCGCTGTGTGAGCGCCTGGACTTCCTCAACGCTGCAGCTCATCGCCTGCAGCAGGCAGGCGGGCACGCTGGCGGCCTGCGTCTTGAGCGAGTGCCCCTCGTCGGTCAGGTGAATGTGGACGCGGCGCTCGTCGTCGCTGGCACGCTGGCGGGTGATCCAGCCTGCCGCTTCCATGCGTTTGAGCAGCGGGGTGAGCGTGCCGGAATCCAGCTGCAGACGCTGCCCGAGTGCCGAGACAGACAGGCCGTCCTGCTCCCACAGGCACAACAGCACCAGGTATTGCGGGTAGGTCAGGCCCAGCGGCTCCAGCAGCGGCTTGTACAGCTTGGTCATGGCAAGCGACGCTGAATACAAGGCGAAGCACAACTGGTTGTCCAGCAGCAGCCAGGCGTTGGTGTCATGGGTTTGTGTTGACATGGCTTAAGTGTAGCGCACAATTAAATTGTGTGCAATACAAATGGTCGCGTTTATCATCGGGCCATGACCAAGCAATCCGCCTCCCCCCGCGACGCGGGCGTGGCACTGCCCGAGCTGCTGCCGGGCCAGTCGATCGAGCTCCTCAAGGAACTGCACATCCTCACGCGCGAGGGCAAGCTCAACCAGGACACCCGCCGCAAGCTCAAGCAGGTGCAGCACCTGGTGCAATTCATTGCCCCGCTCATAGACGACGTGATTCAGCACCGTGGTGATGTGGTGCTGGCCGACCACGGCGCGGGCAAGTCCTACCTCGGCTTCATCCTGTACGACCTGGTGTTGCGCCCCCGTGGCGTGGGCACGGTGTTCGGCGTGGAAACGCGCGCCGAACTGGTGGAGCGTTCGCGCGCGCTGGCCCAGCGGCTGGGCTTCGAGCGCATGCGCTTTGTGGCCACCACCGTGCAAGACGCAACCACGTCCACCGACTTGCCCGAGCAGGTGGACATCGTCACCGCGCTGCACGCTTGCGACACGGCTACCGACGACGCCATTGCCTTTGGGTTGGCCAAGAAGGCGCGCCACATGGTGCTGGTGCCCTGTTGCCAGGCCGAGGTGGCTGGCGTTCTGCGCCGCAACAAAGCGCTCAGCCTGTCGCGCACGCCGCTCAGCGAAATCTGGCGCCACCCCTTGCACACGCGCGAGTTCGGCAGCCAGATCACCAACGTGTTGCGCTGTTTGCAACTGGAGGCTCACGGCTACCAGGTCACCGTGACGGAGCTGGTGGGCTGGGAACACTCCATGAAAAACGAGTTGATCCTGGCGCGCAAGACCGGCGGCCCCAAGCGCAGCGCCCGCGAAAGACTGCAGCAAGTGCTGCAAGAGTTGAACCTGCAAGAACTCACACAGCGTTTCGCTGTCTGACTGGTTGTGCCGCCAGCGTCGGCGGCATCGTCAACCACCACGCGGGCCAGCTGGCCCGTCCACCCGGGAGGCATCCTAAGATGGTCAACGACCTGCCCTTTTTCCTTCAGTCCATCGCATGGCCGATGGTGCTGCTTCTGGCCTGGTTTCTCGGCGAACGCCTGTACGCCTTGTGGCGCGTGCCGCGCATCACCAGCTACGTTGCTGTCGGCCTGATCGGCGGACTGCTCGACCTGCCCGGCTTGACCAACGCCGTGCCCGGCCTTTCCTTTCTGGCCAACGTGGCCTTGTCGCTCGTGCTGTTTGAGCTGGGCTACCGTATCAACCTGCGCTGGTTCCGCCACAACCCGTGGGTGCTGGCCGTGGGGCTGTTCGAGTCGGTGTTGACCTTTGGTCTGGTCTACTGGGGCTCCGGCTGGTTCGGCTTGGCGCCCGAGGTTCGCCTCATCATCGCGGCGCTTGCCGTGTCTGCGTCGCCAGCGGGCATCGTCCGCGTGGCCAACGAATCGCGCGGCGCGGGGCAGGTCACGGAGCGGGTCATGCACCTTTGTGCCATCAACTGCCTTGTCTCGGTCATGCTGGTCAAGCTGGTGGTGGGCTACTGGCACCTCAGCACGTCGGGGGACTGGGCTGCGGCCGCTATCGGCAGCATCTATGCGTTGGGCATATCGGTGGTGCTGGGTGCCGCCGTGGGCCTGGCCGCGCCTTGGTTGCTGCGCAGGCAGGCGGTGTACAGCCACAGTGTGACGGTGGTGTTTGCGCTGGCCGTGCTGCTGTTGACCACGGCTGCCTATGGGCTCAAGCTGTCCCCCTTGTTGGTGGCGCTCACCTTTGGGGTGGTGGCGCGCGAGCGCCGTGTGCAACTCACCAACGCGCAGCGCGACTTCGGCTCCGTAGGCGAACTGTTGGGCATATTCCTTTTCGTGTACGTCGCCTCGCTCATCCACTGGCCCGACGTGTGGGGGACCCTGTCCATTGCCGCTGCCTTGCTGGCCTTGCGCATCGCTTCCAAGACCGTGACCAACCTGGTGGTAGCTCGGTGGAGTGGCATCACGCTGCGCAAAGGCGTGCTCACCGGGCTGGCGCTCACGCCCATGTCGGCATTCGCCATCTTGTTGCTGGAGCAGACCCGCCTGTACGGCTTCGAACCCGCGGTGCCCGCCTTTGCTGCGATGGCCGCTTTGATGGTGGTGCAGGAATTGCTGGGCCCCTGGGTCACGCAGCGCAGCCTCATGGCCGCGCGCGAAACGCACGTCACCGCCGAACAACGCCGCTGATCAAGGGGGAGCCACATGCCACTCGAAACCTTCAAAGCTTCCGATTCACTCACCATGGGCGTGGAGCTGGAATTGCAGCTCGTCAACAGTTACGACCACGATCTTTCCAGCAGTGCAGACGACCTGCTGGAACTGCTGCGCCGCAAGCCGTTCCCCGGCACAGTCACACCCGAGATGACGCAGAGCATGATCGAGATCGCCACCAGTGTGCAAAGTGAGCACGGGCCCTTGCTGGCGCAGCTGCGCGAGATCCGTGACACGCTGGTGGCGGGCTGCGACCGGCTCAACATCGAACTGGCAGGCGGCGGCACGCACCCCTTCCAGCGCTGGTTCGAGCAGCGCATCTTCTCCAAGCCGCGCTTTGAACAGCTCTCTGGGTTGTACGGCTACCTGGCCAAGCAGTTCACGGTGTTCGGCCAGCACGTGCACATCGGTTGCTCGTCGCCAGACGAAGCGCTCTTCCTGCTGCATTCGCTCAACCGCTACGTGCCGCACTTCATTGCGCTGTCGGCGTCGTCGCCTTTCTTTCAGGGGGTGGACACGTTGTTCGACTCCGCGCGCCTCAATTCCGTGTTCGCCTTTCCCTTGAGTGGGCGCGCACCGTTCGTGCTCAGTTGGGACGAGTTCGCCAACGATTACTTCACCAAGATGGAGTCCACCGGCGTGGTCAAGTCCATGAAGGACTTCTATTGGGACATCCGCCCCAAGCCCGAGTACGGCACCATCGAACTGCGCGTGTGCGACACCCCGCTCACGGTGGAGCGGGCCGCTGCGCTGGCCTGTTACCTGCAGGCGCTGTGCCGCCACCTGCTGGAACGCAACGAGCCACCGCCGGAAGAGGACGACTACCTCGTCTACACCTACAACCGCTTCCAGGCCTGCCGCTTCGGCTTGGACGGGATGATGGTCAACCCCAAGACGCGCGAACAGATCAGCATCCGCGAGGACATTCTGGCCACGCTGCGCAAGCTGGAGCCGCACGCGCAGGCCCTGCGTTCACAACCCGCGCTGGACGAGATTGAGCGCGCTGCGGCGCGCGATGGCAACCACGCCAGCTATTTGCGCAAGCGCTTTGCGGAGAGCGGCAATGTGCAGGGTGTGGTTCGCGCAGCTGTGGACGCGCTTCGCCAAGGGCCCGTGGAGGCCAATGCCCTGTGAGCCGCTGGGCTGGAGTTGGCGGTTGGCCGATTCCGCCAGGGCGTGCTAAGCTGACCGTTTGGCCAAGGCCAGACACCTTTTGAACAAAGATCGGAGACCGCCATGCCCGGATTGCTGCCCAACATCGACCCCGACGGACTGCTGGAATTTTCCGTGGTCTACACCGACCGCGCGCTCAACCACATGTCCAAGCGCTTCCAGGGCGTGATGACTGACATCTCCGCGATCTTGAAAGAGGTGTACCGTGCGCCGTCTGCCGTGCTGGTTCCTGGCAGCGGCACCTTTGGCATGGAGGCCGTTGCGCGCCAGTTCGCCACCGGCAAGAAGACGCTCGTCATCCGCAACGGCTGGTTCAGCTACCGCTGGACGCAGATCTTCGACATGGGCAGCATTCCCGCCAGTTCCACCGTGCTCAAGGCGCGCCGAGTTGACCCTGCCGATCCGCAATCCCCCTGGGTGCCTTGCCCCATTGCCGAAGTGGTGGCCACCATCCGTACCGAGCGGCCCGATGTGGTGTTCGCCCCGCATGTGGAAACCGCTGCGGGCATGATCCTGCCCGACGACTACCTGCAGGCCGTGGCCAGTGCCGTGCACGAGGTGGGCGGCCTGTTCGTGCTGGATTGCATTGCGTCGGGCGCCATGTGGGTGGACATGCAGGCCACGGGCGTGGACGTGCTGGTGAGCGCGCCGCAGAAGGGCTGGAGCGGCTCCCCTGCCTGTGCCATGGTGATGCTGAGTGAGCGCGCTCGCCAGGCCATCGACGGCACCACGAGCACCAGCTTTGCCTGTGATCTGAAGAAGTGGTTGCAGATCATGGAGACCTACGAGAACGGCGGCCACGCTTATCACACGACCATGCCCACTGATGCACTGGCCCGTTTGCGTGACGTGATGCGGGAGACCCGCGCCTATGGTTTTGACAAGGTGCGCCAGGAGCAGGTTGAGCTGGGTGCGAAGGTGCGCGCGTTGTTTGAACGGCGTGGCATTCGCAGTGTGGCTGCTGACGGTTTCAAGGCGCCGGGTGTGGTGGTGAGCTACACGGGTGATCCCGATATTCAGAACAGCAAGAAATTCCTGGCCCTGGGGTTGCAGACCGCTGCCGGTGTGCCGTTGCAGTGTGACGAACCAGCAGGTTGGAGCACGTTCCGCGTGGGGCTGTTTGGTTTGGAGAAGCTGCACGACGCCGACCGCAGTGTGGCCCACCTGGCTGCGGCGCTTGACAAGATGGGCATCAAGGAACCCGAAACCGCTGCTGCCTGAGTTTTGGGTGGACGGGATGGTTTTGTTGGCGGTGTGGCGCTCTTGCCGTGTGGGCGGGCTGCGGCAGGCCTGGCCCTGTGGGGGCTCATCCGGGGTGGTCGGCTTTGCCGACTTCGCTGTGTCTGACGACCTGGTGCTGGCGCGGTGGAACTCACTGCGCGCTTGCAGCGCTCCGTTCAAACAGCCACCG
>JAYSGB010000009.1:0-121581 GCA_041913045.1 Burkholderiaceae bacterium
CAATTTTCAGTGTGATCCACCCCAAAAATGGCCCAGTTTTCGTTGTGATTCAACAGTTTGTCTTCCAGCAGTTCAACCTTGTCGACCGTCTGCCCGTGTTGATGAATGTGCTTGTCGGACGTCTTCACGGTATGCCCTGGTGGCGCAGTTGGACGCGCTGGTTCACAGCACAAGAGCGAGCCTTAGCCATTGAAGCTCTTGGCCGCGTAGGTATTGCTGAATGCCATGCTCAGCGCGCATCGACCCTGTCAGGCGGGCAGCAACAACGAGCTGCAATTGCTCGAACGCTTGTGCAGGGAGCGAAGGTCGTTCTGGCTGACGAGCCCATCGCCTCTCTTGACCCCGAGTCTTCTCGCAAGGTGATGGAAATTCTGGCGCGCATCAATCGTGAAGATGGCAGCACCGTAGTTGTATCGCTCCATCAGGTGGACATGGCCATGCGCTACTGCCCGAGGGTGGTCGCCTTGCACCAGGGGCGAGTTGTGTATGACGGTCCTTCTCGTGATCTGACACCTAGCTTGCTGCGCAGGCTCTACGGAATGCAGGCTGACGAAATTCTCAACGGCAGCAGCTCGTTGAATGAGACACCGAAGCCTACCGTGGTACCCACCGTTGTACCTTGGCCCGAACCTCTGGCGGCCTGACTGCAAACCCTCCCTATTCCTTCAACTCCCAAAAGGATTTATCGTGATCAAGAAAACACTCGTGGCCGTCACCCTCGGCCTGACACTTGCGACTGCCTGGTCCCAGGAAATCAACTTTGGCATCATCTCTACCGAGTCCTCTCAGAACCTAAAGTCCGACTGGCAGCCCTTGCTGGACGACATGGCCAAGCAGACTGGCCTCAAGGTCAAGGCTTTCTTCGCACCTGATTACGCGGGTGTCATTGAAGGCATGCGATTCAACAAAGTCCAGGTGGCGTGGTTTGGCAACAAGTCCGCCATGGAAGCCGTCGACCGGGCAAACGGCGAGGTGTTTGCCCAGATGGTGAACGCGGACGGTACCCAGGGTTACTACTCGCATCTGATCGTCCACAAAGACAGCTCCATCCAGTCGCTGGACGACGTGCTCAAGGGCGGCAAGTCCCTGTCGTTTGGCAATGGCGATCCGAACTCCACCTCGGGCTTCCTGGTCCCTGGCTTCTATGTCTTTGCCAAGCAGAAGATCGACCCCAAGGCCCACTTCAAGGTGGTGCGCAACGCCAATCACGAAGCCAACGCACTGGCCGTGGCCAACAAACAAGTTGACGTTGCCACCAACAACAGCGAAAACCTGGCAAAAGTCCAAGAGCGTCAGCCTGAGAAGTTCAAAGAAATTCGCATCGTCTGGACCTCGCCGCTGATTCCTCTTGACCCGTTGGTGATGCACAAGGATTTGCCTGCAGCCACCAAAGAGAAGATCAAGAACTTCTTTTACAACTACGCCAAGACCGATGCCCGTGAAAAAGAGGTGGTCTTCAAAATCTCCAAGCTTTCTGGCTTCAAGCCTTCCTCCAACGCGCAGTTGACTCCTATCCGGGAGCTCGATCTGTTCAGCAAGCGCAACAAGATCGAAGCCGACACGACGCTGGCAGCCGCCGACAAGGCTGCCAAGCTGGCTGAGATCGACAAGCTGTTGGCCGCCCTTCAGTAAGCTAAGCCAAGACCGGGCCCGCCCCGAAGGTGGCGGGCCTTGTCACACCTGGAGATCTGAGATGAGCATGACGTCGAGTTCACCGGCGAACCTGGCTGCGCTGGCACAGGCTGCCCGCACTCAACGAACTACCGGCTGGTACCTGGGGTGGGTCGCCTTGGCGATTGTGCTGGCGGTGTCCTGGGAGGGGGCCGACATGCGGCCAATGGAGTTGCTGCGCGACTCCGGCAACATGGCGGCTTATGCCAGCGAGTTTTTCCCGCCCAACTTCGCCAGTTGGCAGATGTATGTGCAGGAAATGCTCGTGACCCTGCAAATTGCCGTGTGGGGAACGGCACTTGCCGTACTGACCGCTATCCCATTGGGGTTGCTCGCCTCTTCAAATATTGTTCCCTGGTGGGTATACCAGCCAGTGCGCCGGGTCCTTGATGCCTTTCGGGCAATCAACGAAATGGTGTTCGCCATGCTGTTTGTGGTGGCGGTAGGCCTTGGTCCGTTTGCAGGTGTGCTGGCCCTTTGGATTCATACCGCAGGTACCTTGGCAAAGCTGTTTTCTGAAGCTGTCGAGGCGATTGATCCTCAGCCAGTCGAGGGCATTCGTTCCACGGGGGCTTCGGCTCTGCACGAGATCGTCTATGGTGTGATACCCCAGGTCATGCCGCTGTGGATATCGTTCACTCTCTACCGCTTTGAGGCCAATGTCCGTTCCGCATCGGTGGTCGGCATGGTCGGTGCGGGAGGTATCGGAGTGGTTCTTTGGGAGATCATCCGCGGTTTCCAGTACGCAGAGACTGCTGCCGTCATGATCATCATCATCGTCACGGTCAGCTTGATTGACCTGGTTTCGGCACGTATCCGCAAACTCATGCTCTGACTGCGCTGTGAGCGGCTTTGGCCAAACGAGTGTGATTGCCCGGCTGGGGACAACCCAGACCCTCGCCTGGGCCTCCTCGTACTATCTCCCAGCGCTGCTGGCATTGCCTCTGGCTGCTGAACTGCACCTTCCTCATTCCAGTGTTTATGGCGCGTTCACACTTGCGCTCATTGTCTCGGCCTTGGTAGGGCCACGTGCTGGGCGTGCAATTGATGAGCTTGGCGGCCGCTCCGTATTGATGGCAACCAATATCCTGTTTGCTCTTGGGCTGGCGGGGTTGGGGTTCGTGCAGTCTGAGTGGCAGCTGTGGACCGCCTGGGCAGTGATAGGCCT
Organism: Burkholderiaceae bacterium; assembly: GCA_041913045.1. Taxonomy (GTDB): domain Bacteria; phylum Pseudomonadota; class Gammaproteobacteria; order Burkholderiales; family Burkholderiaceae_C; genus CAMLOF01. Next base: position 2,840 of record JAYSGB010000009.1, read on the forward strand.
GGCCATGGGGAGCGGTCTTTACGATGCCGCTTTTTCCACTCTGGTCAGGCTTTATCCCCTGAGTGCGCGAAGCGCCATCACCGGCATCACACTGGTTGCTGGATTCGCCAGCACAGTAGGCTGGCCATTGACCGCCTGGTGGCTGGACTTGTACGGGTGGCGTGGCGCATGTTGGGCATGGGCCGTGTTGCACCTGTTGATTGGTATCCCACTGCACTGGGGGATGCCACAAGCTGCGGTGGAGTCGGCGCCTCTTTCCCCGCAACGTGCCAGCGAAGTAGGGACTGCCTGCGGGTTGCCCGCGCCAGGTTGGATGGGTGCCGCCATGGCCGTTGTTTTTGCCATTACGTGGTTCATCAGCACAGCGATGGCGACCCATCTGCCCAGCTTGTTGGTGGCCTATGGCTTGAGCACTTCAACGGCACTGGGGGTCGCGGTGCTTGTAGGGCCTGCGCAGGTAGCGGCAAGAATGCTCGAATATGGATTCCTGCGCCGCGTTCACCCCTTGCTTTCTGCCCGATTGGCAGCAGCAGCTCACCCCCTGGGTGCAGTTGGCTTCATGGTTTTCGGGCCACTGGCGGCCTGGGTGTTTGCGGGCTTGCACGGCGCTGGCAATGGCATCCTGACCATTGCCAAAGGGACTCTTCCACTGGTGGTCTTCGGCAGTACGGGCTATGGCCAACGACAGGGGTGGTTGATGGCCCCTGCCCGTATCGCCCAAGCGTTCGCTCCGCTGCTGTTTGGACTGGCGATGGTTCGTTGGCAAGAAGGGGCGCTCTGGCTGACTGCGGTTCTTGGGCTTGCCGCCATGGTGCTGCTTCAGCTGATGGCCAAATGGGTTGCAGATGCTTGAAGGTGTTGAGTAGGCGCCTGGCAACATTGGTCCTTACAGGTTGTCATGGTCTCTTAACGTCTCGGCGACATAGTGCCCACTTAAGCTGCAAGTCCTCGCAGCAAAGGTGCAGTGGTATGAATGCATGGCAGGCTCTGGATGTTTGGCTCTTTACACATTTGTCTTCGGGCTTTACCGATACAGGCTTCTGGCTGGAGGTTGCCAAGCTGATTTCCCCAAGCAGTGGTTTGGCTGTGATGGTCTTGCTGGTTTTCACATCCAAATACGAAGGCCGATTAAGTGAGCTTCTACAGGTACTGCTTATTGCTCTGGTTGCACAGGCGGTGTCTAGAGAGCTCGCTGGGTGGATAGACAGTCCTCGCCCGTTCATGGTTGGTTTGAGCATCAACCATCTGGAGCATGGCGTACGCAGTGGCTTCCCCAGCACTCATGCCACCGTGATGGCCGCAATAAGCACAGCGGTGATCAGGCTCGGTTGGAACAAGCATGCATGCCTCGCAGTTGTTGCGCTGACGTTCATGACGATGTGGGCTCGGGTATATGCTGGAGCGCACTTTCCAACGGACGTCGTTGCTGGGGCGGGTCTGGGCGTGCTGATCGCTATGCTTTGGGTGTTCTCCGCGAAGAAGTTGGCGGACTTGTTGAATGTCAGCGCCTTGAGCAGGCGCGCCTGAGGCTCTGTCGCGATGGGTTGGCGCACTGGTATGGGTTGAATCTCTATCCTCTGGTAGAGACGGGATTGCTGGGGGCTCGAGGAGCAGGTGTGCTGAAGTCGTGTAAGTCACTCACGGCGACGCGGATGGGGGAACGCGGAGGGTTCTTTTAGGCTGGTTGCAGCCTCTTGACCGGTTAGCAGGAATGGCAGATTTCTGTTGTACAGCCGCCCTTCGATTCCAAAGGCTGTTCAATGCTGGTTCAGTTAACAGCCCTACGGCCCCCACAATTTGTATTGAATGTTGGTATTGAGGATCGAGCCAAATGACAGGGCTGATTCACAAGATCGCTCTGCCAACCGCTGCAGCCTAACGAATCGAGCGAGCCAATCGCAGTGGCGATGTCATGCGAACGTGCGTCAGTAGTCCACGGCCGACATGACAGAGTCGATGCTCCAGTAGACCGTACAGCGATTAGGCATGCCGTCGATGGTGCTGGCGTTCGTAAAGAATAACAATGCGAATGGCCATGACGAGCATCATGGCCGGTCTCCGCACGCTGCATTGGCGTGACGTCTCAGTCCGTTCCGTTCAAGGCAAGCTCAAAGATCTCATAGCTCTTGAGCGGCTTCCATGCGGCCTTCTGCCGATAACGGGCATTCAGTGGTCGGTTGAGAATCAGCGGCACCTTGGCTTCAGAGATGCCGCCATGGGTGCGCAGACGATGCCCCTTCAATCCCTCGAGATTGTGGCTGGCGGCGGATGCGCCAATGCAAACGTCCTCACGAGAAACCACTACCACGTCGGCCTCCCGGTCCTCTGGCATGTCAAACATACGGCAGGCGGTCGCCTTGTTCAACGCGAGCTCCACGCCATCCAAACTCTGAATATAGGCGATGATGCTGTTGGCAGTGATGCGGCCTTTGCTCCACACCCGGACGAAGCCGCCAAGGGCGCCGTGGTGTGCGACAAATGCGTCGGTAATCGGGCACACCACCGTCATTTCATCCTTGCCGAAGTGCTCGTCCAGCAGATCCTGCAGCCAGATCACATTGGGTTCGCCGGCGGCATTGCTTTTGTCACTCATGCCGTGATCGGCAGTCAGGGCCAGCACGATGTCTTCCTGTACCAGTCGTCCAAACGCTTCGTCCAGACGTTCGTAGAACCGCCGTGCATCTGGCTCGATGGGTGACCACTTGTGTTGCACAAAGTCAGTCAGCGAGAGAAACATCAGGTCTGGTCGGCGATCTTTCAGGAGCTTGATGCCGGCTTCGAGCACGAACAGGGACAGATCCATGGAATACATGTCTGGCTGCGGCATGCCGACGTACTCCAGCACATTCTCGATGCCGTTCTCGGCCATCGAACACTTGTATGCAAACTCGGACGAAAACGACACATGCCCTTTGCTGACATCCAGGCCCTTGCCCAGTTGGCGCCGGAGTTTGTCCTTGGCGGTGATGGAAACCACCTTGGCTCCATGTTCGGCGAACCGGGCCAAGATGGTGTCACCGCGCAGAAGTTCAGGTCCCGTCATCACCACCGGTTGCCAGGACTGCGTGTCCAGGTAGTAGTTGCCCGAGATCCCGTGGCGAGATGTCGGTGTGCCCGTGATGATCGACATGTTGTTCGGGCAGGTGAAGGAGGGCATGGAGCCGTCGGCCACCGTCCCGAAGCCTTGCTCGATAAAGCTTCTGATGTTCGGGATGGCATCCTGCTGCAGAAGCTGCTCGAGGTAGCGGGGATCGCCTCCATCGATGCAAACCACCACGACGGGGCGGTTTGGCCAGCGGTATTCGGTGCCATTGACGTTTACGTTTTGGGTCATTGTTCTTGTTTCAGTTGGGGGTTGGGTTCAGTGCCGCTTTTTGATCAGACGGTGGCGTGCACGGGAAGACAGAATCTCCACCGCCACAACGAGGGCGAAGATCATCAGGACAATCGTTGCGGCTTGGTCATAGCGGAACATCTCCATGGAGGTTGCCAGTTCCGCACCGATTCCGCCTGCACCGACCAGACCCAGAACCACCGACGACCGCACCGCCTTCTCCAATGCAAACAGGCTGGTGTTGATCAGGCTGGGCATGGCCATGGGCAACGTGGCGCAAGCGATTACCGCCGATGGCGGGGCTCCAATAGCAGCCAAAGCCTCGGTAGGGCCCTCATCCACCTCTTCGATGGCTTCTGCAAAGAAGCGGGCACAGAAGCCCACCGTGTCCATGATCAGCGTCAGCGTGCCCGCGAAAGGACCGAGACCAACCGAGGCGACGAAGAAGAGTGCCCAGGCCAGATCCGGCACTGTGCGGATGAAGCTCACCACGTTGCGCACCGCCGCTCGGATCATTGGATGCGGAGTGTGATTGCGGGAGGCCAGGATAGCCAGCGGCAGGCTCAGCACAATGCCGATCACCGTGCCCACCAGGGCCATCTGGAATGTCACCAGCACCGACTGCAACATGGGCATGAAGCGGTCAGTGGCTGGGGGCACCATTTCCGAGGCGATCCGTCCCATGTTGGGAAGGCCCTGGATCAATTCGGGCAAGGAAATTCCCGCCGCTGCCAGTGACCAGGCAAAGAAAGCGACGAAGGCCAGGAACAGCAGGACAGAAACCGGCTCGGGCCGCTCGAAGCGTGGTGGAAGCCGGTTTAGATCAGCCATACATGCTCCGCAGTTCTTGCACATCCAGGTCTTGGGCGGGTGAGTCCAGTGCCAGCTTTCCTGCCTGCAAGCCGATCACGCGGTCGGCGTAGCGCACCGCGTGATCCAGGTGATGAGTGACGAACACGAAAGTCAATTTCTGTTGCTGGGCGAGGTCCGAGAACACCTGCATCACGTCCTCGCCCGCCTGGGGGTCCAGACTGGCAACCGGCTCATCGGCAAAGATCATTTCGGGTTGCTGCATCAGCGCCCGCGCAATCGCCACCCGCTGAGATTGACCACCAGAGAGTTCGTCGCTGCGCTGCTTGGCCAGATGGGCCAGCCCCACTTGGTCCAGGCAGGCCAGCGCATCCTGACGCTGGCGCTGGCTCGCCCACCCCTGGAACCACAGTTGCGGGTTGTGACACCTTGCCATGCCGCCGTGCAGCACGTTTGTCAGCACAGAAAGTCGCGGCACCAAGTTGTGTTTCTGGAACACGAACCCCACGCGTGACCGGACCTGCGATAGCGCACGGCCTCTGAGGGCAGTCACACAACGCTCACCGAAGTGGATCTCGCCTGCTTCCGCGTCGATCAATCGCATGCAACAACGCAGCAGCGTACTCTTACCGGCGCCGTTGCCCCCGATGATGGCCAACCGCTGACCCTTTGGGACTTCAAAACTGATGTTCGACCAGACGGCTGATGTGGCACCGTTGAAACGCTTGCTCAGGCCCTGGACTTTCAGGGCCGGCGCCGCAACCTGTGACAACACAGATGCTGCATTCATCTCAGTCCCCAATGAAGCTGGCGTATTCCGGATAGCCAGCGGTTTTGTACATCGAGCGAACCACGTTGTAGTCCTTGTCAGCGATCTGGGTCAGAAAGCGCATCCCTTTGTAGCGCTTTACATGGTCAGCACCCTGCAGCACGCTGGCAATCAGTGCATCGGAGTTCTCGGCGAATGCCTTGCGGAACTTGGCCACGGTGGCTGCAGGCACATGCTCACCAGCCATCAGCAGGTCGTTGGGAAGATCGCCGCCACGGGCAATGATGCGGTAGGCGTTTTGCTGGTTTTCCGGCTCCTTGGCCAGGAACCCTTCGAGATCCGAACGGCCCATGCCGACGGCATCGAGATCGCCCTTTTTCAGTGCCTCCCAGGCTACACGGATGTTGGTATGGGTGATCTTGGTGTCTTTCAGGGGATCTAGACCGGCGTCGGCGAACAGCTGGATGGGACCCAGGTGGCGCGAAGTGGAGCCAACCGGCCCCAACCCCACCCGCTTGCCCTGCAAGTCTTTCATATTGAAGTAAGGACTATCTGCCTTAACCACAACTTGTGAGTAGTAGTTGGGGCGGTACAGACCCACCACGACGCCAGCGTTGGCGCGCTTTTGCATGACCACGTACTCGGCCGGGCCTGCCAGCACGAAGTCCACCTTCTTGAAGCGCAGTGCCTCCAGACCTGCCGTGCGGTTAGTCACCGGCAAAAAATCGATGGTGGAGCCGGTCGCACGCTCCAGTTCTTTCTTGAAGGGGCCAAACTCACGTTGGAGTTCTTCCATGCCAACCAAGTCGGTGATGGCCAGCTTGATGGTCTGGGCCTGGACGGCGAGTGAGCTGGAAAGGGCCGAAACGGCCAGCACAGTGGTGCCGAGGATCTTGCGGAACATGGCTGAACTCCTGTTCATGGGTTGAAGATGTCCCAAGCGTAGTGCTGATTTATGGCATATTGTTGACAATATGGGATTTACGGATTTTTGTTAGGATGGAGACTATGACTTTTCACGGGATGCCCAGCCATGAACGCGCCTGAATCCATCGCACTGCTTCGCACCCAGTCTTTGACCGGACTGGTTCAGGAGGCATTGGAGCAACAGATCGTGGCAGGAGATCTCAAACCTGGGGACCCTTTGCGCGAGGGAGCCATTGCCACCGCCATGGGGATTTCGAGGGGGCCGGTTCGAGAGGCGTTTCGCATGCTGGAAGCGCGGGGCTTGGTGGACTTTGCCAAAAACTGCGGGGTGCAGGTGCGCCGGTTGGATGGCGAACAGGCCGCGCAGATTTATCAGGTACGCATTCCCCTGGAGGGACTGATCGGGGACATGGCTGCCAAGCGCGCCCGTGCAGAGTCCGGCCCGGTGCTCGGGCCCATCATGGAGCAAATGAGGCTACTGGTGGAGCGTCAGGATGTGGCCGCGTACGCCGGTCAGAACCTTGAGTTCCACGACACTCTCGCTCGGTTGACTGGCAACCTTGCCTTGCACGATACCTATCGACGGCTGGTGATCCAGCTGAAGCTTTTCCGCACACACACGTTTAAACACGCCCCGGAGACCATTCGCGATTCGCTGGCCGAGCACACGGCCATCTACGAAGCAGTACTCGATCAGGACAGCCCAACTGCCAGCAGGCTGCTCAGCGAGCACGCAGAGGATAGCCTTCGTCGCTTGCGGGTAGCGCTGGAGTCTGATGACATTTGAAACCTCTTATGCGGCTGTGATTTACTGACTGATAGCCCCCCTTGCTGATCAGCTGCCGGAGAACTAATACCTGTTAAAGGCTGATTGCCGTCGTTCGACTCCTGCCTTCCGAATGACCGCTTGCGGAATAAGAAGCCGGTCATAACACACGATGCTAAGCGGAGAGCGAGGTCCGATTCATCAATGCATCCAGGGGACTTGCGGTCGTCCCAGCTTGCACTTTGAGGACGTGGGTGTAGATCATCGTTGTGTTCAGTTCCCGATGACCGAGCAGCTCCTGAACCGTTCGAATATCGGTTCCTGCCTGTAATAGGTGCGTGGCAAAGCTATGGCGTAGCGTATGCACCGAAACCGGCTTGTGGATGCCTGCGGGCAACAGCGCCTTCTTGATCGCACGTTGCAATCGCTCATGGAAAAGATGATGGCGACGCACAACGCCACTGCGAGGATCCGTCGAATGGTTCGACGCCGGGAACATCCAGAACCATCCCCAAGTCTGTGCCACCTGCGGATACTTGACCTCCAGGGCGTGAGGCACCTCGACGCCGCTGCGTTGTGCATGGCGGTCCTCTTCCCACAATGAACGGGCGACTAACATCTGCTGGCGCATCGCGGGAATGAGTGATTGCGGCAGCATCACCACTCGGTCTTTTGCGCCCTTGGAGTCACAGCTCTGTCGTGCACAGCGTGACTGCTGCGCAACTTAACATTTCGGCCCAGCGGCGATCGCCTTCGGCGTCGCCTGGCCTCCAACGTTATGCCTTGTCGACAGTTATGTGGCTCCGTTATGATACAGGCGTCGAAAAAGACGGGCCGGTATGGTTAGTCCGGCCGTTCCCTGTTAGGGAGCTCTGTTTGGCTTGCCAAACCCGCGACCTTCGTCCGGCGTGCTACGCACGTGGGGAGAGGTCGTGCGCAATACTCTTCTCCATGTCTTTCTCGTTGGGCGATGTTGTTCGGCATTGACCGCAACCATCTTTCAATAGGAGAAAGCATCATGAAACGTAGAATTTCACTCATCACCCTCGCGGTTGAGAACCTAGAGCGTTCCTTGCATTTTTATCGCGATGGCCTTGGTCTCGCCACGCCAGGAATCATGGGCACTGAATTTGAGTACGGAGCAGTTGCCTTCTTTGATTTGCAGGCAAATCTTAAACTCGCGCTCTACCCGCGAAAAAGCCTCTCAAAAGATTCAGGGCTGCCCTTGGGAACTCCAAATGCGCTGGAGTTCAGCATTGGGCACAATGTGTCTTCAAAAGCAGAAGTGAATCAGGTGATGGAACAGGCAAAGAATGCAGGGGCTGTCATCGTAAAGCCTGCGCAAGACACTTTTTGGGGCGGCTACGCAGGATATTTCCAAGACCCCGATGGTCATCTTTGGGAAATTGCCTGGAACCCGCAATGGCCTATCCCAGAGTGAGGCATAACATGGCGGTCAAGTGGGACGCGCAAAAAGCCGCGCGCCCCTTACCTTTACGTTAAAACTCATGATTTCCGATCCGGCCTCAGCTCAAGCGGTCTCGCATGCGGCTGAACATTTCTTGGGCGAATTGTCTCGGGCGTTCGAGGCGGCTCGCTCATCGGCGGCACCGGAGGAATTCGAGCGCCTGAAGCAGGTGGTTGGCGTAGTGTTAACTGTGCCGCTGCGGGAGGCTTAACTGTGCCACCCGAGGTGTTCCAGGGCTAGACCGATGCTCGCCAGCTCAGAAACCGAAGAGCCCTCGGCCTTCACCGTATCGCAACAGCTAGGTTCTGTTCCAAGTCTGAACTGAAGTGGCCGCGCCTCAAGCGTCGCGAACCGCCGCGTGCCGAGCCAGCAGTTCGTCGCGAAGCGCAGTCGCCGCAGGACCGCGCACCCGGTCGCGCCGGTGCACCACGTACGCCTGCTCGCGCGACTCGCCCGCCGGTCCAAGGTTGCGCGAAGGAAGCTTCACGAGCCGCCCGTCGTCGAGAGCCTTCCTCACTGTCCATTCTGGCAGCCGGCCCCAGCCGAGACCGGCCTCGATCAGGGCCAGCTTGGCCTCCTGCGTGCCGACGCGACAAGTTTGCGGCGACAGTACATTGAAGTCGCGCCCTTTCGACATCGGTGTCGGATCGCTCAGCACGATCTGCAGTTGCTCGGTGATGTCTTCCAGCCGAACGCCTGCGCATGGGCGAATGCGGGCAGCGAGCGCATGGCTCGCCGCAACGACCGGCACCACGGCGACGGTGCCCAGTGGCTCCTTGGTCAGCCGGGCATCGTTCAGGTCGTCGCCGACCGTCACCGCCAGTGCGCAGCGGCCGTCCAGCAATGCCACGAGCGGCCCTCCCAGGGGCGCAACCTCCAAATGCGGGCGCACGCTGGGATAGCGCTGGTGCACGGAGAGCAGGGCCTCGCCGACGAGCGGCAACGGAAACAATGTATCGACGACCACGGGCAACTCGAGCTCTAGCCCCATGCCGACGCCCTGCGCGCGAGCACGCATCGCGTCGACTTTGAGTAGGACGGCGCGCGCATCTTCCAACAGCGCAATGCCGGCCGACGTGAGCGCCGGGCGCCGCCCGCTGCGGTCGAAGAGCGTGATGCCGAGCTCGGCTTCCAGGCTGGCTACGGCATGGCTCACCGCAGACTGTGCACGCCGAAGCCGCGCCGCCCCGGCACGAAAGCCGCCGGCTTCGGCAATGGCAACGAAGGTGCGCAACTGGCCTAAGGTCAAAGTGTCGATCATTGATCTGCTCCATCGATCGTTCTGGTCAATATTATGTGGCTTCCATCGATCGGATCCACGGGTAAGAATGCGTCCGTCAAATCAACAAGGAGGAAACCACATGACGATCCGACCCCGTGTTCTGGTGCTGTACTACTCGTCGTACGGCCACGTCGAAGCCCTGGCGCACGCGGTGCGCGAGGGTGCCGAAGAGGCTGGGGCAGGGGCTCTGCTCAAGCGCGTGCCCGAACTGGTCCCGCTGCAGGTGGCCGAGCGGGTGGGTTACAAGCTGGCGCAGCCCGCGCCCGTTGCACGCGTCGAGGAGCTCGCTGAGTACGACGCCATCATCTTCGGCACGCCAACGCGCTTCGGGATGATGGCAGCGCAGATGAAGAACTTCATCGACCAGGCGGGGGGGCTTTGGGCGCGGGATGCCTTGGTCGGCAAGGTGGGCAGCGTGTTCACTTCTACGGGCTCGCAGCACGGCGGACAGGAGGCTACGCTGCTCTCGAGCCATGTGCCGCTGCTGCACTTGGGCATGCTCATTGTCGGGCTGCCGTACAGCTTCAAGGGGCAGAACCGCATGGACGAGGTGACGGGTGGCAGCCCCTATGGAGCTTCGACCATCGCCGACGATGGGAAAGGCGGCGATAGGCAACCCACCGCGAACGAGCTGGCGGGCGCTCGCTTCCAGGGCGCTCATGTGACGTGCGTGGCGCGCGACCTGTTGCTCGGGCGGCAGGCCCGAGAAGCGGCATGACCGCGCCGAATGCCGCGGCCCGCGCATCGCACTGGCCCGTGACCTTGCTGCTAGTCGGAGCCGGACTCGTCTCCGCCGTGCAGCTTGGCAAAGCACAAGCGGCATTGCAGGCGATGCCGACCGCTCTCGGCCTGTCGCTGGAGCGGGCAGCCTGGCTGCTCTCCGCCTTCGGCGCCGTGGGCGCGTTATTCGGCATTGCCATCGGCACGGTGACCGATAGGCTGGGAGCACGCCGCACACTGGTGACCGGTCTCGCGTTGCAGGGCGCGGCATCGGCTGCCGGCGCTGCGGCTCAGGATGCGACGCTGCTGATAGCAAGCCGGCTGGTCGAAGGCGTCGGATTCCTCGCCGTGATCGTCGCCGCGCCTGCGTTGATCGCGCGTGTCGTTCCCGCCTCGCGCGCCGCGGGACCGATGGCGGCCTGGAGCACCTTCATGCCCGCCGGCATAGCGCTGGTTTTGCTCACCTCGCCGTGGCTGCTGGCCGCGGGCTGGAGGGCGCTGTGGTGGATGTGCAGCGGTCTCGCAATAACGTATGCGGCACTGGCCGCATGGCGCGCACCGCGCGACGGGATCAAGCACTCGCCAGCACAAGGCAGCGACTTACCACTGCATAGAACTCTTCTGGCGCGCGGTCCGCTCACCTTGCTGTGTTTGTTCATGCTGTACTCCGGCGCGTGGTTCGCCTTGTTCGGACTATTGCCGGTCGTGCTGGCGAGCGGCCTAGCCGCCACGCCGGCTCAGGCCAACATCCTGACCGCGCTAGCCATCGCGAGCGGTGGCGCCGGCAATCTGGCGGGCGGCGCCCTGATCGCGCGTGGTATGCGGCCCGCCTCTTTGGTAGCGGGAGCGCTCGGTGTGAGCGCTCTGCTAGCACTTTCGGTGGCCATGCCGTGGCTCGGCTCCTGGCCGCGTTACTGCCTCGTCGTTGCTTTCGCAACGGTGGCCGGTCTTGTGCCACCGGCGCTCTTCGCCGAAGCGCCGGCGCAGGCTCCGCATGCAACATCTCTGGGCCTCACAATCGGAATGATGATGCAAGGCAACAATCTCGGGCTCGTCGCCGGACCGGCAGCAGGCGCTGCGCTCACGGCCGCGGGGGGATTGCCTGCGTTGGCGGCTGGTGCGGCCGCAATGGCGGGAGCGGGTGCCTTGGCCGCAGTGTGGTTGCTGCCCAGGCGCGTGGCCGGCATGCGAACTCTGCAGGCCATCGGAGTCAAGGCGCCACAAGTTCATCACAGTCCCACGGCACGCAGATCCATCGGACCTACCGCAGCCGATGCCGATCGGGCGCGTGACGGTCCGTGACAGTAGACTACATGAACGCGCCTTGTGTCATGTGACGCGCGTGTGCTGTGTTGAGTCGCTGCGGGCATTGTCCGATACGCACGAGTGCACGATTGCGACGACGTTGCGCTTACCGTCCCCTGTCCGGGTGCGATGCCGCCGCGACCAGTCGTGCAATGGTCACTGGCTCAGCTAAGACGGCCAAGAACTCTGCGCAACTCTGGAGCGCAGGTGATCCTTCGAGATTGGAGCAACAATTGAATCAAACCGAGCAACGTGCAGCTGTGCTTCGCTTTGTGAAAAAGGTAGAGACAGCGATGTGGAACCGTGATGCCGATACATTCCTGAGCCTCTTCCGCCCTGATGCTGTCTGGACCAATCCCTTCGGGCGCAGGCTGACCGGTCTGGACGAGATCGCACCGTTCACTCGCCAGGGCCTGGCCGCCACACCGCCAGATACCTTTGTGACCTATGAGCTCGAGCATTTGCAGTTTCTGGGCGAGAACGTCGCCGTGTGCAACATTCGAACTCGTGCGGTGACCGCGAACAGAGTCCCCGTTCAGAGCGAGAGTGATGGCGAAAAACTGTACGTTCTGGTGCACGAAGAGTCCGGCTGGAAGTTCGCCGCGGCTCACAACATTCTTGTCAACGAGGGTTCGATCGCCGCGCAACGAAAGGTCCTCGAGGGGACGTAGACGTTGAAGGGCGGCTCTTTCTGGCACTGACCGACCGCAATTTGGCCGTAACCAGACGCTCCGGATCCCGAAGTGGCAGGCCGCAATCGCTGCAAACCGGGTACTCAGACTAGGTTCACCCGCTACTCAGAGAATTGGACTAACAGTTTGTCTGGACTGTCCAAGGGCGAGGTGGCTAGAAACATGTGTTATAGTCACGGCCAAGTTGAGAGCAGCGCTTGGGTACAAAAGCTGAACAAACCTTGTTCGCGAAATTGATCTAAGTAGTTGATCTTAAAGGTATTTCGATTTTGGCTGCAGTGTCCCGTGCACTCCACCAAAATTTGAGAAAATGCCCACTAAGTGGCTATTTTTTTGTCCAGGTTTGACCCTATCGTCTAGAGGCCTAGGACATCACCCTTTCACGGTGAGTACCGGGGTTCGAATCCCCGTAGGGTCGCCACTACCAGGAGTGGTAGTTCAGTTGGTTAGAATACCGGCCTGTCACGCCGGGGGTCGCGGGTTCGAGCCCCGTCCACTCCGCCAACAATACGAAAGCCGTTGTGATTTATTGATTCGCAACGGCTTTTTCCTTTGCGCGTTACACCGTTTACGCATCAGTGTTGCTGCCCCGAAGCGGCTTCGAAGAAGTAGCCACGGTGGAGCAGTCCCGACTGACTTCGCGAAGCGTTCCGAGGCCCTCGCCACGGAGCATAGCTATGTCCCACGTCCGGGCAGCTGCGAGCTATTTCAAGCTGGTTCCTGAAACTACCAGCCTTTGCCGCAGTACATGTGCCGGCGCGCCAGCGTCTGTCACTTCAATCTCAAGGTCCCGGCAGAAGTGTTGAATCACAACGAAAACTGGGCCATTTTTGGGGTCAGTTTGTACGGTGAATCAACATTCTGACCTTGCCCTCGAAATGTGAATCCCATAACTGAGTCACATGTTCGCTGTTTTCGGCTGTGCCGCGAGCCAGCGTTGCTCGTATTGCATGGGGCTGATGTAGCCCAGCGTCGAATGCAGCCTGCGGCTGTTGTACCAGAGCAGCCAGTCGATGACTTCATCCTTAGCGGCTCGGCGGGTTTGAAACCGCATGCCATACAGCCGCTCCACCTTGAGTGACCCGAACAGGGTTTCGCTGCACGCATTGTCCCAGCAGTCGCCCTTGCGGCTCATGGAGCTGCGCATACCGTAGCCCTTGAGCAGGCCTTGGAAGTCGCTGCTGCAATACTGGCTACCCCGGTCGCTGTGGAAGATGAGGCCGCTGCGCTTGTCTGGGCAGCGGCGGAACCACGCCATGCGCAGGGCGTCCATGACCAACTGGCGCGTCATGCGCTCACCCAGGCTCCAGCCCACCACCTGGCGGCTGAACAGGTCGATGACCACGGCCAGGTACAACCAGCCTTCGTCGGTGGCGATGTAGGTGATGTCACCCGCCCAGGCCTGGTCGGGGGCCGCCACATTGAATCGACGCTCCAGCAGGTTGGGCGCCACTGGCAAGTTGTGCCGACTGTTGGTAGTGGCCTTGAAACGCCGCTTGCCTCGTGCCTTGATGCCGTGTTGCTGCATGAGCTTGCGTACCCGGTCTTTGCCCACCCGAATACCACGCGCAACCAACTCCTTCCACACCCGTGGCCAGCCGTAGCTGCCTTTGCTCTCGGCGTGGATGGCTTTGATGTGCACCAGCAAGGCATCGTCGCTCAGGCGGTTGCGCTCAACGCCTTGTGCCTGGCGCGTGAAGTGCTGGTGGTAGCCGCCAGGGCTCACGCCCAACACTTCGCACATCACCGACACCGGCCAGCGGCTACGCTGTCGCTGGATAAATGCGTACTTCACAGCGACTCTTTCGCGAAGTACGCCGTGGCCTTTTTTAGGATGTCGCGCTCCATCTTGACCCGCGCCAACTCAGCACGCAACCGGCTGATTTCCATCTGCTCAGCACTCACCGGCTTGCTGTCCGCCCCTGTAAGCCGACCTTCCCGACTGGCCTTGACCCAGTTGAACAAGGTCTGCTCCACCAGCCCAAGGCTGCGCGAGACCGCCGCCATGCTCTGCCCCGATTGCACCAGCCGCACCGCCTCCTGCTTGAACTCCAGCGTGTAGCGCGACCTCACCGTCTTCGTCATTCCATCTCTCCTTGCCTGTATTGAATCACTCAGCAAGAGATTCGTTTTTCAGGGGCAAGGTCATTTCTCTCCTGGGCGCTAGTGGATACCACCGCTGCGCTTACGCAGGTTGGCTCTTCAGCAAAAGAGACAGAGAGGGCGATCAGCGAGCTTCTTAAGGTCGCAGGGGGCAAATTTTTGACGTCTCTGGCGGGACTTTTCGCATCCATCGTCTGGACTTACAAGTCCAAAAGGGCATTGAATGAACTGAATGGTGCCTGTGGGGCACTGTTGGAAGCTTTGAGCAGGCTCGCGCCACCAAACGGTGCCGAGTTGCTTTTGCGCCAAAAGCTGGAGGTCGCCAAGGACTCGTTAGGCCTATCCGAAGAGATGTTGACAGAAGCGCGGGAGCAGACTGGAACTTTCAAGCGGTTTGAAACAGATCTGGCGGTCACTTTAGCGGGGGCTATCACTAAGTCGTTCTCCCCTCAAATGGAAGCGATGACCGCTAAGTTGGTGGCATCCATTGATGGGCTCAGCGACAAGCTGGGAACAATGAATCAGGAAGCGCTGCAAAAGATGCTTCAAGATTTCGCTGTCATGCTCAAACAGGAAACGGATTCGGAAATGGCTCAACTACGGCAAACCTTGTCTGAGTTGGCTGGAAAGCTCGAAGGTGCCGGTGCGACATTGGGTAAGGGGGCAGAGGGAGCGGCCACCGCAATCAACGATGCTGGCGCTCAGTTGGTTGCCAGAGTGCAAGAGATTTCACAGAACCTCTCAACTGGAGCCTCGAATTTGGAGGTTGCCGCTGGATCGGTGAAGCTGGCGATGAATGATCTGGAGGTAACCATGATGGAAGCATCCAACATCGGCAAGCGTGGCGCACTTTTTGTGAACGAAGCACTGGAGAAAACAGGAAAAACCGTCCAAAGCCTTGATTCCATATCAGGTGGACTGGCAGATGCTGCGACCGCACTTCAGTCAGTAAGTGGGAAGATTGGCGAGGTGGTCGACAACGTCGAGGAACTGTCGCGTGAGCAAAGAGCTGTCGTATCAGCTGTGCGTGAGGTCGCCCCCGCTGCGCAGGCAGCGGTTGAGCGAGTCGCTTCGGTCCTCGAAGTGGCTGGCAGGCAATCTAAAGAGTCTATAGAAGCCACTGCAGCCACCTTGACGCGGACCGTCGCTTCTATCACCGAAGGGGTGACGTCGTATACAGACCAAGTGGCAGATCTTCACCGCAAGATGGACGGTCAATTGGCCAAGGCTGTGGGCAGTTTTGACAAAGGCGTCAGTGAGCTTTCGGAGTCTGTCGAAGAGCTGGCCGAAATCATGCAGAAGTCCAAGAGGGCGTGATCATGTTGCTACATCGGTCTACCTCTGAACATGGCCTAAGTGATGAACCGGAACACAGTTATCTTGCATCAGCAGCGGATTTGATGATCGGATTGCTTTTTGTGTTCATCATCATGGTGGCATTTCTTGCATTGCAGAAAAAGGCTGAGCAAGAAGCTCGTGCTGGCGACAGAGATCCTCGGGGTGCGGTCACGATAGCAATTGGTGAGGAAATTCGAAAGACTTTACCCACGGTCAAGGTGGACCCGTCTAGTGGGGTGATCACATTGCCGGAAGACTTGTTGTTTGATATAGGGAGTTCTGTGCTCAAGGAGTCGGCGGTTGAAAGGCTCGGAGAGACATCAAAAAAGTTAGCAGAGGTCTTGAGGTGTTTTGTCGCCAATCAAATGACTAAGTTAACGTGTAAACAGAATCCATTTGGTCATCAGATTGAGACCATATTTATTGAAGGTCATACCGATAGTCGGCCCATGAATCGGCTTGGTGGCAATATCAAGCTCTCTCTTGATCGCGCCATTTCGGTCAACGCGGCTCTGGTTCAAGGAACCTCTTTGTCTGGATTCAAAAACAAGAACGAACATCCTGTTTTTTCCTACAGTGCGTATGCGGAAAGCCGTCCTCTGATTAAGGAAGATCCTTCAGATGGTCGGAATCGACGCGTCGACTTGAGAATCGTCTTGACATACAAGCCAGCCGATGCCGATACGCAAATTGATGCAGTGAGTTCAGCTGTTAAAAACTGAAAATGTTTACGCCCCTGCCTCAGTCAATGTCCAAATTGGAAGCGGCCGTGCAACTGCTCGACGACCCAGGGCTGCAGCCGCCACCGCCCGACATCTTAGAGATCGGTGAGCGTCTGAGAAAAGTTTATGCGCGGGCGCGTTCAAATGGCTACACCGATATCAGTCGCAGTGAACTGCGTAAGTTGCCTTTTGCGTACTGGGCCTCCTCCTCTCCCGTACTTACCCAGGTTGAACCTGATCTCGTAAGTCAGTATTGGAATATACACCTTCCCCAGGCGTTGACCGCCAGTCCACGGCGTGCCAAGCGATGGTTGGCGCCGCTCTTCTTCGTCTACTGTGAGCGCTTTTCTCAAAAAGACAGCGAGTTTCTTGCCTTTGCGTCAAGGCTCGTACGCGCGATCCAGATGGCGCAGGGCTTGTTTGCCCAAAGGATGCAATTCCTTCAGTCGGAGTATCGATTTTTTAATCCAATCGAAGCTCCGAGTCGTTTGGCCAACTTTTTCTTTCTGAGTCGAACAAAGGCCTTGGATGCATTACTCAGCGATCTTCAACTTTGGCCAGGTTTCCTCGCGTCCGAATTTGGATCAGCTGTTTTTAAAGCAGGTCTCGGTGCTTCTGTGGAGAGTCTCCGGGATTCACAGACTGTTCATCGATTGCTGGATTGGGCAAGACGTGGACAGGTCAAAGTAGTCAAGACAGACCTACGTATTACGTTTGCTAACGCACTGTTGAGCTGCTGGGTCGGCCGTAAGCCCGTAGAGTCTTTGAAGAATGTCTTAGTGGATCATTTTTTGAAGGAGTACGGCGACCCCCGATTCCAATCTCATCTTCACTATCAGTGGGATGGTGTTTCTCAGCAAGCCAAAGGAGTCATTCTCAATTGGTTGACTGGTGACACATTGCGCGGCTTTATGAAGTTGCTGCAGCGCACTGCGGATGATATTTGGCAGTATCGACAGAAGTTCTGGATGGCGTACTACGAGAGGGGATATATCGATGAAGCATGGATGGCTCTTGGAGACACAGCATGGTGGGCTGCTCAGAGCCTAAAAGCAGATGAAAAGGGAATGGGTTGCGCACGTTTGGATGGTGGCGCGGCGAGCAATCAATCCGTTCTGATCCTGAAGATTGGGGGCCTCGTTTTTACTGAATGGAGTCACAACGGCAGCTTGCGTGCTTATCGTGAAGGTAGTCCGGAAGCGCCGACGCTTTACAAGTCCAGTTACCACGGTGCGGACCTGCGATCGGCAACGTCACTTGATTTTCACGACGGCATGAACATGAATCCTGAACTTCGACACATGAACGCTGAGGGTGGAACTTGGCAACGCAAAGCAAGAGATTTCATTCGTCGACAAACCAACGTGCATTTGAGTGATTCGGAGATTTTGTGAATCTTGACTTGACTCCACACGGTGTGACGTGGCTTCTCAGTAATACCGTCTCTAATTGGCAAGCGTCTCTGCCCATTCAGGCGGCGACGGCTTTGAACGATTTCCTTGCCGAGCACATGGAAGTGCTTGATCAGACATCCCTTACTGTGCCAGCGGAGATCGTTGCGTCATGGTCGGAGGTTGCAGCATTGCAGTTGGGTCTTCCATCGAATTGCCCGCTCGCTTTTGATGTGCGTCTTTCTGGTGCGATGGGTAAGCCTGGTGCGCAAATCAGTGTTCGGTGGCTTCAGCCAGGTAAAACTATCTCAGCTCGTGATGTTTCAATTGATAGACTTTGGTTGAACTATCAGGGGAAAAAATACAGGGTTAACTCACCAATTTATGACGTGCTGGGTCTTGTCGAGCGATTTAACAAGACACTGGACGCGACCATCGAGGAGCAGTTCCGTCTTTGGGCTGACATTCGGACTGCCTTGGGTGATTCTGGGGCCGAGAAGCTCACCGACAGTTTTTTGCGGTCTTTCCGGGTGATCTCGGCCTCAGCGTTGACCTTCTCGATAAGAACAGATGCGCGTGGGGAAGTGCAGCTAGATCCTGTTCTGTTGACCGAGAGGGGTGAGAGCGGTGACGGAACATCCGCACTCGTTCGTGCTTTGTCTGAAGTGGATGAGGAGCTTTTCCCTCAGAGGTTGGATCAGTTGCGCGAAGGGGTGCCAGCGTTCCCCTTAAGTCAGGGTACCTATGTCGTTGCCGATGAGCCTTTGCAGCGTGCATTGGCGGCGGTGCGTAAGCTCAGGAAGGCTCCTGCAGAGCAGCGCAAGCGTGCTGCAATGTATCCCGAAGCGGTTATTCGCGAATTGATGGAGGCCGAAGAGTCAGAGCCAACGGTTTTTGTCGAGACTGAAAAGTTCGCCGAGCGTGTTCGTGATGTCGGTGAGTGGTCTGCACCGGTGTTGCCATGGATCAAGATTTCCCCTCAAAAGTGGGATGCACCACAGTCTGGTGGTATTCGAATTGACGGGGTTGATTTGCCACTTGACCAGTCGGCTGTGGCGCAGGCTGTACACGACATACAGGCTGCAATTTCTGAGGGCAAGCCGTCTATCACCGTCGGTGGTCAGAGCATTCCCGCTACTTCGGCGAATGCAAGCGCGCTGGGTCAGCTGTACAGAGCCATGACCAAACCTCCTGGAGAGTCTGGCACTGAAACACCTGATGATCCTTCAGTCAAAAACGTCCTGATCATCGAGACCAATTTCGATGAAACCTCATTTACCCGTACATCCCTTGGCAAACGTGCTGGCTATGAGCGACTGCCGCATGGCTTGAAAACAAGCCCCAAAAAACACCAGGAGCTGGGTTTGAGTTGGCTCCAAAAGCACTGGATTGAAGGCAGCAGAGGAGCCATGCTGTGCGACGACATGGGCTTGGGTAAGACCTTCCAGGCACTCGCTTTTTGTTTGTGGCTGCACGAGTGCATGGATGAAGGTTTGTTGCCGAAGAAGCCTTTGCTGGTTGTCGCTCCTGTTGGTCTTCTGCGAAATTGGGAGTCCGAGATCGATGAGCACCTCTTTGCTCCCGGCCTTGGGGACATGGTTCGCGCCTACGGCGATCATCTCAAATCGCTTCGGCGAGGTCGGCATCTGGATGGTACAGCTGGACTGGACACTGCACGGTTGGCCTCTGCCAATGTGGTGCTCGCCAACTATGAAGCGGTATCGGATTATCAGTTGAGTTTTGGAGCCGTACCTTTTGCTGCGGTAGTGTTGGATGAGGCGCAGAAGATCAAATCGCCGAAGGCTCGGATGACGCACGCCATTAAGGGGTTGAATGCGGATTTCATGCTGGCTATGACAGGAACGCCAATTGAGAATCGTTTGGCCGATCTTTGGTGTATCGCGGATGCAGTGCAGCCAGGCGCACTCTCCGACCTGAAGGAATTTAGCGCAACCTACGAGGTCGAGGGCGCCAATGTTCAGCAACTGCGAGAACAGGTGTGGCAGGAGGAATCTGACATCCGACATGTGCCGAAGCTGCTCTTGCGACGTCTGAAAACTGAAAAGCTTGATGGACTTCCGGCCAAGCATGAGCACTTGTTGAAGATCCCGATGCCAGCCCGTCAGTTAGAGGCGTACAAGCGTGCACTGGCTATGAAGGAGATATCTGGGCCTGCAGGTACATTAGGGATGATCCATGCTCTCAGACGTGCGTCGTTGCACCCCGCATTGATTGAGGGCGGTGCTAAGGCCTCTGAGTTGAAGGTAGAGGATTCAGCACGGTTTATTGCCCTGATGCGTATCTTGGATCGGGTGGCAGAGGGTGGCGAGAAGGTCTTGGTTTTTCTGGAGTCGTTGGACCTTCAGGATGCGGAGCAGTTACCCCTGCTTTTGCAGCGCCGCTACGGATTGCCCAAATCGCCCATGGTCATCAATGGGCAGGTCAGCACCGAGGTTCGGCAGCAGCGTGTCAACGCCTTTCAGCGTGATAAGGGCTTTGACGTGATGCTGCTATCTCCAAAGGCGGGTGGCGTGGGGCTAACGCTGACAGCGGCCAACCACGTTATTCATCTGTCCCGGTGGTGGAACCCTGCAGTGGAGGACCAATGTTCAGATAGGGTTTACCGAATCGGTCAATCCAAGCCTGTTCACATTTATTACCCTCTGGCGGTCTTGCCGGGTCGCGAGGAACACAGCTTTGATTGGCAGCTGCAGATCCTAATGGATCGGAAACGTAAGCTGGCGTTGAATCTTCTGTCTGCGCCTGCGTTTACCCACGAGGATTATCAAACTCTTGTGGCTGGTATCCAAAAATAGAAAGTCGATTCATGCCTCAGTTCGATGAGGTCTGCGAAGGAAATGTTCTGATTTCCTGCCGGTTTCCCACAGGGGCGCGAGCCTAGCGTGGTCGGGCGTCAGTTTGGATTGCCCTTGTAGTCCACGTAAGGCGTTAGGTCGACGTGTTTGGCGCTGAGCCGAAAGGTCGAATCTTGCGGTTCCGATATATCTTTGTCGTCCGTTTCAAATCGCCGCAGCCCAGTCGGTGATGGCGCGTGCAAGTTTTTGGCCGGCCTGCCCAGATGGCTCGATCGGTGACGCCTCGGAAAAATCCGCCGCCTCGGTCAGCAGTGTGCGAAGGTCGAGGATGTCAAAGCGGTGTTGCATTGCGCTACGAGTCACCACATCATTGAAAACCGACAGCGCGGTCTCAAGGGCCGGGGTCAGTCCCGGCACGGCGTCGTAAATCGTACAGACCAGGGTAGGCAGTCGGCGCTCGGACACTCGATCCATAAGGTAATCGTAGTGACTCGTGAAATCCGTCTGGATGTGGTTCAGGTGCGCCAGGGCTTCCATCACGGAACTCACCGGGTGGTCTAGGGTGGGCAGCCATGACAGGGCATCGTTACCACCGACGCTCAGCACCAGATGGGTCGTGCTCTGAGGCAACCGCTGCAACTGGGCATGCACCTGCCGCGTCACATCGCCGTCGACGGCCAGCAGGGTACAGGCGTGTGGGGATTTCAGCGTACGATGAAGGTGTTCTAGGACAGATTCGGAGGGCGCCACGTAGCTGGCGTTGTCGAAGATGGAGTCGCCCAGGAGAGCCAGATGGTGGGAGTTCATGGGTTCACATTCCTTAGTGATTGCCGCCAGAAAGAAGGGGGTGTCTGTCGTTTCTCGAAGCGTCTGCGCTGAGTTTGGGATGTGTTCATGAATAGGCCCGAATGGCCTGGGCCAGTTCCGCCTTAAGGGCGCTTCTCAATTCCTTGGGCTCCAGCGCCTCGACATGCGCCCCGTGACGGAGAACGTCTAGCGTCAACTCCCTCAGGTCCGTGTATGGCAGCCGCATCTCCATGCGCCCGTCCGTGAGCCACGTGATTTCCTGCTTCGGGTGCCACATCTCCCTTGATACCCAGCGTGCCCGCTCAGCCGAGAACCGCAGCCGCGCCCACTGCACTTCTCCACCAGAAAATATCCCGTACCCTTGTCCAACGAACTCCTCGAGCGCCCGCTCATCCACCTCCCGGCTCTTGACTTCCAGCAGGTGCACTTCTTCCATCGAGTCGAGGGCAAAGGAGCGCAAGCCGCCTCGCATGTGGCACCACGCTACGAGGTACCAGTTGCCCCGGTAATGCACCACCACTTGGGGTGAGACCACCCGTTCGCTTCGTTCGTCCCTGGCCCGGACGTAGTACCGCAGCGCTAACTGGCGGCGGGTGAGGAGGGCGGTGGCCACCATTTCGAAGTGCTGAGCCGCCACCGCACGGTGACCGGTGGTCAGCAGACGGAAGCGCTTCTCCACATCGTCGGCCGCGTGCTGGCCGGATTCAATCAGGGCCCGCAGCCGTGCTTTCAACGGTTCAACCTGTGCCTTGAGCAGCGTCGGCTGCAGGTCGGACAGCATCGCCTGCATCATCAAGAGCGCGTAGGCCTCCTGGGCGTTGAACCAAAGGCCTGGCAGGTTCTGGGTTTCTGCCGCACCGTCCTGCTCGTACCGATAGCCCCGCGACTCCCGGTCCCAGACGATGGGGTAGTTCAGCCGGTCGCGCATGTACTCGATGTCGCGCTTGAACGTTGCCCGGGAGACCGCCAACATTTCCAGCATCGTGCCGATGGGCACCGATCGCCCGCCTTGTAACAGGGCGTCGATTTTGTAGAAGCGCTCGGTCCGGTCCATCTCAGAGCAGCCTCACCGTTTCCAGGTCGGCCTTGCCGCCGTAGAACTGCTTCAGAGCCAAATGGAACACCGAGTGCGGTGCGGCCGATGCCCGTTCAAAAAGCGTCGCGCAGGAGCGAAACTTCATCGCATCCACCGTCCCGAAGATGTCCTCTGCCCGACGGTTGGGGTGCTGCAGGATCAGGCGGAAGCACTCGTGCAGCCGCCGACCCAGTAAGGGGTGCTCCAGATACGCCCGGGCCTCGTCCAAGTCCACGATGCCGTACCTCTGGGCTTTCCTAGAGTGACCCAGCCCGTGTAGCTGCGGAAACACAAACCACATCCAGTGCGTTTCCTTGCGACCGGCCCGAAGTTCCTCCATCGCGGTGTCGATGACTGGCGCCTGGGCCTGCACAAAGCGCTCCAGACCTGCGGGTGTCATTGTGCGACGCTGAGTCACCCTCTCAAGACCCGGCGGCTGTTGCCAATACTCACCGGACGAGTAGACCGGCCGTTCGAACCGCTTTACCCGTCGGAGGGGAAACTGGGGCAATCCGGCCACCGCCCGAAATCCCGGCTGTTCACTGAGCGGCGTGAAGCCGTTGAACGCCAGGGCATGCTCGGCCTGAGCTGCATTCGCGTACACCACTTCATCGAACACCAAACCGTGGTCATCGAAGAACAGGATGGACGTACCCGTCTGAGCCGACGAATCGGCCGTGCAGGCCTCGGCCAATATTGCCCAGTTCTGCTGCAGCATGCCTGTGACCTTGAACCACAGCGGTCCTCGGGGCAAGTCCAGCAGTTGAGCCTGTGGTCTGGCCATCTTCGTCCTTGGTGAATTCGGCATGTATTCAGGTTATCTTGTTTAGTGGCTCATGCTGTGAGCCACATGTCTGCCAATACTACCCCTATTGCAATCACTGTCTTATGGAGGTGGGGTGCTCACATGAAAGTTACCCTGCGCTTGCCCAAACTGGCCCGTCGCGACTACGTATCTCCCAGGTCCAATAATTGGCCAGGCATGAGGCAGTTCTTGTGTCTGCATTGGCGGGGTGAACTCGGGCTGTTTCGGACTCTGGTGGTTGCACTCTGTGTGGTGTTTTTGCCGACCACCTTGATCCTTTTTGGGGCCTTTCTGCTCAGCCTGGCCTTTCATCCCGAAAGCAAGCCCGTGGACATGATTTTTCGCCTTGGCTCCGCGGCACTGTTGCCCGCCATGTTCTGGTGGGCCGGGGGAACGTACCGCAAGTCCATGAACCTCCTGACCGAGTCGAGGACGGCGGCAGCTCTTCTCACATTTCTGATGGCTGGATTTGGAATCTGGATGCTGTGTGGTACGACCAGGGAAGTCATCCAAGATAACTGGAAATCCCCCAGCGCCTACGAGCGTATGCTCAGCGAATGCGAGCGACGTGCAGATAAATGGATTTCGAAGCCTTGGGCCGTCACGGCGATGCCTGAACTCAACCGGATCGTCGTGAGCGGGAGCATTGGGGAAGGCAGCGCCAAGGCGCTAGAGCGAACGATCATGGATAACCCGCACCTAAAGCTTCTGCAGCTTGATTCCCCTGGGGGACTGGTTCATGAGAAAGAACTCATCATCGAGATCGTAAGAAAGCATGGCCTGGATACCCTTGTGCAAGGCCGTTGCGTGAGCGCTTGCACCGGCATCTTTCTAGCCGGTGAGCGCCGCTTTATCACACCAGATGCACGATTTGGCTTCCACCGTGCGGGCTACTGTGGACTACCGCGAGAAGCGCCCTGGATGATTTCGGACTACATGACCTCGATCTACTACCGCGAGCGTGGTGTTGAGGAGGGCTTCATGCAGGAGGCGATGGAAACACAGTATCACGACCTCTGGCGGCCCAGCGCCCTCGAGGTGAAGCTGGGCAAGTTCGCAACGCACTGGTGGTCAGAAAGGCCGGAAGAGTACAGCCGCGCGGCATTCATGAAATGAGGGTTGGCCGGATTGTGGCTCTAAAGATCAGTTGCAAGCTCGGCTTCACAATGGAGTGACCTTATGAACAGCCCAAGCAACAGCCCCCCGCGGCTGCGAAGCTGGATTCCACCCAGCTTCGCATGGACGACTGCACCTGACGTGTTCTGTATTGATGTGCCGATCACCGATCCTGACGTTGTCGAATTAATATCAACTGGCTCGCTTGAGGTAACCATCTACGGAACTAAGGCCACAGCGCGAGCATTAGCCCGTCTGCGAAGCGGTACCGGGCTAATGGGAGAACTGGAGCAAGCGGTTTGGTCTCCTGACAAGCTCAAAACGACCGACTCACGCATTAGCCCCGGTACAAAGGTTATCGCGTATTGCTACGGTGTGTTTTTGCTGCCTGGCGACAAGACCCTATGCGTGCTGGTGGGCCGATCGAAGCCGTTTGTGCCGGATGCCTGGATATCGCCTACCCTCAAAGCCAGTGCAGATGCGCTGCTTCTGGAGCATCGGGCCAAGGTCGCCGAATTCGACGATGCGATCAGTCGTAAGAAGCAGGACAACGAGGACTTCTACGGCCGCAACGGTGACATGAAGAAGTTCGAAGGGTTCGCCCAGGCGCAGTTGGCGATGGAGAGCCAGTTTCAGCGCCCGGTTGTGACTGCGGAGCGGCTACGGACTTTCATGCTACGTGCCGTGAAGTTCCCACAGCCTACTTCGGGTGACACGGAGAAGCTGGCACGTTCAGCAGTTTCCGCGGTCGCCGCATCTGGCTGGCCACCTTCCCGTGATGGCAACTACGTCGGCATTCTCCCCGGCACTGCTGGGCGCCGCGCGCAAGGCCTCATCTCATGGGTGCCCCACTCAGGCTTGCCCTCGTACCCGGAAGTCCGCTGGGCCGTTCAAAGGCGCTTGCCTGCGGCACTGCGCAAGCCGCGTAGGGAGAATATGGGTCGTCCCAACTTCGACACTGGCGCTCAGGCGGTGGTGGAGTCGGTTCAGGCCCAGAGCTTTGTTCCGGAGGCGAACGACCTCATGGATTCGCTGGGCGATCTGGAGCTCGACCAAATCGATTACCGTGACCGGGTTGACGGCGTTCGCAAGGGCTTAAAGGGACAGGGCTTCGAGGCCATTGCCTGGTTCCAGCCCTATCACGTCTGGACCGAGGAAACGTGGGGCATCTACGTCGACGCCCGAAAGCTGGACGACCTGGCGCTCAGCTTTCTGAACGACTTCAAGCTGGCGCATGTTAGTGGGTCGCACAGCCTCGCTGCGCTGCTGGCCTTTGGCCTGACCTACGCCCACGAGCTGTTCCACGCTCGGGTGGAGGCCGCACTTTCGTGGCTGGAGATCAACGCCCAGCAGCCGCGACACCTGCGCTACCAGGACCGCGTCTACCAAGCGCTGCGCGAAACGCCCGACTGGCTTGAAGAGGCGCTGGCCAACTGGTCAGCATGGGACTGGTTTAAAGCACCTGGCATCCAGTCGTTGGTGGCACGCATGGCGTCGAACATTGAGGGCCTGGACCGGGTCGTCGAAGGAGCTCTCGACCTCGCACCACCTGGGTATCAGGAGTGGCGCCTGGGACATCAGGCTGCCACATGGCGCACCTTTGCCAACCAGTTAAGCACTGCCAACCCCAAGACCAACGCCACCAGCATCGGCCTGCCGCTTGAAAGCGCGCTGACCGGCCCGCTGCCGTACGACTTCCAGCCCGCCGACATCCCTTTGCGTTTTGTGGGCCCCGGGGTCATCGCTGACCGTCTCCAGAGCCACCCGGCCACGTTCAACGTGCCGCCTCGCCGCGAGCTTGAGCGGGCGCTAAGACACTTCCGCCACAGCCTGGACGCATCAGGCGGCAAAGGCGGCCACCAGAAGTGGACGGGGCCGGATCAACGTGCCTTCATTCTTCCAACGCGCGACCCGGTGAGCCCGGGCGTCTTCAAAACGTTCCTGCACCACGTGGGCATCGACAAAGCTACCTACGTGCGTCAAGTTCGACCTAATCTCTGAACCCTCAAGCTCTCGTTGCTGGGGCGTGGCAAGATTTTCTGAACCTCTGGATGATAAAAGCACAGCGACTCACTCGATGGGGTAAGCGGCAGACACTAAGATCGTTTCTCGCAGTGGAGCCGATCACGCGGCCATCGTCATTTGCCTTCATTTGTCACCACGCGGAGGGGGGTGTTCCGGGGGATCGATGGAATGGGCTTTACGGAAAAATAAGACGCGACAAGGGCTTAGAAATCACGCCCATGTACTGCTGCATTCCCCCTGTCCTAGGTTCGAGTCTCGTTAGCCCATCGCCGGGATTGGCCCAAGAGAACACCTCAACGAGCTGGAGCCGCAGAGCGACTCTTGCGGCGATCGTAGACCGTTTTGATCATTTTTTCACTGCGATGCAGCGTCGCGTCTTGAACGTCCGTATGTCCCGCTGTGAGTTTGTCGGTCACCCCTTTCGGGCGTACATCAAGCAAGCTGAAGCGTTCGAAGGGAATGCCGCGTGCTTCAGCTTCGACCGCGCAAGCCCGCATCAATCTCCTGAGGGTCGCTTTCCACCCGCCCTTGGTGTAGCGAGTGCCGCTTTGCGTGCGAAAAATCAAGCCTTCATCCGGGATGCAATTGTGTCCATCTAGTGCCATCACCTGCTGGATGATGTCCTTCATTCTCGGTGTCCAATGAATCGTCACATCCCTTTTTTTCTGATTGCGCTTGGTCTTCTTTTCCGTCCAAACCAGACCCTCAGGCTGGACCATCGACCATTTCGCTTCCAGCACTTCGCCGGGCCGCCGCAGACACAGGTAACCCATGGCCAAAGCCAATGAGGCTCGGAGCAGTTGCCCTCCTTTCTTTGCGCCAACTTCGAGTACCAATTCAAGTTCCTCATCTTTGACGTAACGTGTGCTGGGGGAAGTGGGAAGCTTCTCAATGTCGTTAAGGGGATTGCTGTCGATCAGGCCCTTGCGCACAGCGCGCTTGAGGATCAACTGAAAGAGCTGAATTTCCTTGTTTCCCTTGGGCCCACGTCCCAACTCATCACACTTGTCCAGGTAGGAGTAAGCGTGATGGGGCCGGATGTCGGTGATCAGCATTTCACCGAAGACAGTCATCAAAGTCTTCGCTTCGCGCTCGTTTTCTTCAATCGTGGAGTCGGCACGTTTGTTCGGGCTCTTGGCGGGCAGCGCACGTTGCCACTTGAACCAGTCGGCGGTCAATTGCGACACAGTCTGGATTTCTTCACCGGTCTCCGAATACAAAAGCGCTCGCTTGGTCGCCTCGTTCCGCAGCCGCTTGATCTGATTCTTGTCGTTGATCGGGCATGACAGTCGAAACGCCCAAGTGCCATCTTTTCGCTTGTAGCCAATGGAGTAGGTTTCCACCCCGCTGCGCTCATAGACGCGATGGGGCAGACCATCATGGGTTGCACGCACGCGACTCATTGCAACCTCGCAAACTTATCGAGGGCGTCAAAGCGAGGCTGGCGTGCCGTGGCTTTCGATGCCTTTTCCTGCATCTTTTGAACGAAGACAAATCGCGCCACGCGCGGGTAAGAACTCTTACCCATCGCATTGGTGTAAGGCCAGTCGTTGGCGTCCAGCCAGTAGCGTTGTCGGGAGGGCTGCCGGCTGCCCGTGAGAGCGGTCAATTCCTCGCGCGTCAGCAGCAGCGACTGCCCCTCATCCGCAGAGTGCGGCGGGGTAGAAGCTTTACCAATGTGACCGGAACGAAGCATGCAAGTCGTGTGAGTTGCGATGGCTTCGAGTCTCGAGGCGATTTTTGATACGCAGTACCTCACACCCAATGTCGCGATACAATCTCGTCGTTTTTCTTCCGATTTGAGGGGCGGGAGTTGCTCCTGATGTGTAAGGCTGGCCGCCAGATTTGGGTGGCGTGAGGACTGGATGGCAAAGGAAGGTGAGGTTTGAGCTTCTTCAGAAACACGGAAAGTGAGCGCCGGTGCGCTGAGCGCATGCTTGCTATCCAGCGAGGGTGGTACCCGATCGATTCCGACGAATTCAGCGTCGATGAAATTGCAGATCGATACCAAGTGCATCGGGATACCGTTTACAAAGGCGTGCGCTCTGGCAGCCCACTTTTCCCCAAAGCGACCCGAAAGCGGACAGGTCCCAAAGCCTGGCTGTACTTCTCTTCTGAGGATGTCCGGGATTGCGATCAGAACCGTATTGCCTTCTACCAAACCACCCCGTCCTGGAAAGTCTTGACCGGGCAAGAGGCCAAGGCTGCGCCCCCGAGGCGGTCGGCTAAAGAAGTCCTGAAGGGGCAGGCAACCCAGGTCCGAAAAAACGCTGGGAAGATGGGTGCAGCCGGGCCCGAAAAACGCTCCAACGCGGGGGCTCAGAAATGAGTCAAGTTTTGGAATATCCCTTTTCGCTACGAGGGGGATTTGGAGCAAAAAACGGCCATTTTGGAATAAGAATCGGCCGCAAACCCGCATGGATACTCGCATGACCCCCGGCCTGTCACGCCGGGGGTCGCGGGTTCGAGCCCCGTCCACTCCGCCATACCTAATTACAAAAAGCCGTTGTAAATCCATGACTTACGACGGCTTTTTCCTTTGCGCGTTACACCGTTTACGCACCAGTGTTGCTGCCCCGAAGCGGCCTCGAAGAAGTAGCCACGGTGGAGATACCCTAATTCATAGAGAGAGCATTCGTAGAAGTTTTTGGGGTCGCTGTGTCTGATTTCTTTGTTCGGCCGCTTTAATTTGGGTCGGCCATCGCGGCCCGCACCTGCTGCGCATGTGGCAGCGGCTCCACAGCACCATACCCCTGCACCGCAAGCGATGCGGCCGCATTGGCCCATCGTGCGGCGCTGAACAGGTCGTCTCCTGCGCAAAGTCGGGCCAGTATGTTCCCTGAGTAACAGTCGCCCGCCCCGGTGGCATCCACCAGTGTCACCTGGCGGCCGGGCACATGCAGTCGTTCCGCTCCGGTACTCACCAGCGCTCCTTGGGGACCCAACTTCAGCACTACCTGAGCCGCTCCGTGGTCATGGCACCATTGAATAATGGCGTCGTGGTCTGTCAGACCGGTAAGCGTGACCATGTCATCCAGACTTGGGAGGAACAGATCACAGGTCGCTAGTGCGGCCGACAGGCAGGCCCTGGCCCGGGGCAGAGGCCAAAGCTTTAGACGCAGGTTGGCATCCAGCGACACCCGTGTGCCATGTTGGCACGCCATCTCGATGGCCGCCATAACCGTGTCACAGGCCGTACTCGAAATAGCCATGGAAATGCCGGAAATGTGCAGCCAGTGACTATGTTGCAGCCGCTTGGCTACTGAGGGCGTGCTGAGCCAAGCCGGCGTCATGCGGCTGGCCGCCGAGTTAGCGCGTCGGTAGTCAAAGGTGTGTCCTTGCGGACCATGGGTGACAAAGTAGAGTCCGGTGTCTTCGCCTTCAGCCAGCGTCACTCCAGCTGTATCTACACCCTCGTTCTACCAAAGTTGCTGCAAGGAGTGGCCAAAAGTGTCGTTCCCCAATCGGGTGAGATAGGCGCAGCGCGCGCCTGCACGGGCTGCTGCAATGATAGCGTTGCTGGTGTCCCCGCCGAAGCCTTGCAGGAAATCTGGACGGCCTGTATGCGTCTGGTTGAATTCGACCATGGCTTCGCCCAGGCTGCAAATGTCGAAGCTGACTGGGCCGAACTCGTTGGAGATGGCGTTATCTGTGAGGCAGGAGTCGTTCATACTAGAGCTTCCTGAATGGGTAACGACGATGCAGGCAACACAAGCGATTTGGTTGGTGATGGGGGTATCGGGTAGCGGCAAAACGACGCTGGCTTGTGCACTGGCACAGGCGAGCGATGGTGCCTGGCTCGATGCCGACGATTTTCATCCACTGCGCAATGTCGAGCGGATGCGACAGGGGCATCCGCTGTGCGACGAAGATCGCTGGCCCTGGCTGGCCGCTGTCGCTGAGGCAGCCAACCGTTTGCGGCAACGATCGGTGAGGCCCGTATTTGTGGCCTGCTCCGCCCTTAAGCAGCGCTACAGGGATTTCTTGAGGGACCGTCTGCCCGGTTTGGAGGTTTTGTACCTGGATGGTCAGGAAGCCCTTATTTTCGAGCGGATGTCGCGACGGCAAAACCACTACATGTCGGCCGGAATGCTGCGCAGCCAGTTCCTTGATCTGGAGCCTCCTCTCGAGGAGTCTGGGGTGACCGTGCTTGACGTCAGTCAAGAACTGGAGGTGTTGGTGGAGGTCGCCCTGGCGCGCGTCGGCGGTCGCCAAGTCGAGGACTGACCACTCAGCTTCGAACATTCCGCCAAGACTCTACGAAGGCCCTTGCCTGTGTTGCCACGGTGGAGACTGAATCGCCAGGTTTGTACAGAGATGAGCCCAGGCCAAAGCCGCAGGCTCCTGCGGCGCGATAGGGCTTCAGCAATGAAGGTGTGATGCCCCCCACCATGAGCAGGCGAACTGCTTTGGGCAACACCGCGCACATGGCTTTGATCGTATGGGGCGCCACCAGCTCGGCAGGGAAAATCTTGAGGGCATGGGCACCTTGACGTAGCGCCGCAAACGCTTCGGTAGGGGTCATGACACCGGGCAGGCTGATCAGCCCTCGAGCTACAGTGATACTGACCACCTCCTGATCGAAATGGGGTGATATCACAAGCTGACCACCTGCAGATTGGACTTGGCGTACCTCGTCTATATTGGTCACCGTGCCGGCACCGATAACCGCTTCTGGCAGGTGATGTGCCAGTTTTGCAATGCTCTCTAAAGGCTGAGGTGAATTGAGCGGCACCTCGATCAGGCGAAACCCTGCCTCGAACAGAGCCGAGCCCACAGGCAGGGCTTCGGCAGGGGATATGCCACGCAATATAGCCACCAAGGGCATTTGTTCTAGAGCTCGCTCAAAGACTGAGTGAGTGGATGTGGTGTTCATAGGGACTTGTATAAATGCCACAACGCTTGCCAGCTTGCCTGCCCAGGAGCAACTCGGGCAGGCAGACCAGCCAGGGAAAGGGCTTGCTGGTAGCGGGAGGTAAGACTATTCGCACCGATAATCCACAAAGGCCCTTCGACCGTGGCGGCCTGTTGGCGTACCTCCTCTCCGATGACCAACCCCGACAGGTAGTCGGTCAAGCGTGTGGCTGGTACACACTCAAACAAGGCTAGGGTGCGTGTGCCAAATGCGTTGTGCAACAACCCGCCTCCGGCAAGGGCTCGGCTCACGCCTTGCTCGAATGCTTCACTATCGGGGTCACCCTCGGTTTGGGGCAATGTGCGCGCCAGCAGCGAATGGTGCCGCAGCAGTTGGTAGAACTCACCAGTCATGTAAGTGGAGAAGTGCTGGATGCGACGGTCCCGCACAGTCACCCATTTGCTGTGCGTGCCAGGTAGCACCAGGGTCGCGTCCTGCAGGCCAAGGGTGAGCAGTGCACCCAGCACCTGCACCTCTTCTCCCCGCATTACGTCTGGTGGTGTAGACCATGTATGCGCCCCAGGATGTGTATTGCAACTCAGGCCCGGGACGATGGCCAACCGGCCCGGCTTGATCCAGTGCAAGGCCGCAGCCAGATCGTCCCAGCCAGCCGGGCAGGGGCAGTAAGGGGCAACTTGCCAACCCTGCTGACTGCCCACCATCCCCGACATCAGACACAGTTTTTCCTGCTGCCACCAGTCACCAAAATGGGTTTGGAATACGGCGGGAAACTCCCCAGCAGGAACGTTCAGTATCCCCAGCGGCGTCTGTTTTTCCTCAAGCACCCGACCGTGGGCATCCAGGCGTGCACCTCGCAATGAACTAGTGCCCCAATCAATAGCAATCATGGCCGGGGTCTTTAGCCGCGACCCACGTAGGGCATCTTGGTGGCCATTACCGTGGTGAACAGGATGTTGGCCGACAGCGGCAGTCGGGCCATGGTCATAAAGGTGTCGACCACCGCCGACATATCCATACGGGCTTCGGGACGAACGCTGCCGTCGGCCTGTGGTACCCCGGCCGCCATGGCGCTCGTCATGTCGCTGGCCACGTTGCCGATGTCGATCTGGCCCACGGCGATGTCAAAGCGCCGCCCGTCGAGTGCTGCCGCTTTCGTCAGGCCGGTGATGGCGTGCTTGGTTGCGGTGTAGGGAATGGAGCCTGGCCGAGGTGTGTGCGAGGAAATGGAACCGTTGTTGATGATGCGCCCTCCCTGAGGCTGCTGTTCACGCATCAGGGCAAAGGCCTGCGACAGGCAGTAGAAGGCGCCGTTGAGGTTGACCGCCACCGAGCGGTGCCAGTCGTCCAGGGTGGTCTGGTCGGGCGGCACCGAGGGAGTGAAGATACCGGCGTTGTTGAACAGCAGGTCGAGGCGGCCGTGCTCACGCCTGATGTCGGCAAACAGGCGCGTCACAGCAGCCGGGTCGCTCACGTCGGCAGGTGCCACATGGGCCGCCGCACGGGCGCTCCCAGCGGCGTCGGCCGTGGTGCGCAGGGCGTCTTCACGCCGGCCCACCAGAATCACTTGCCAGCCCTCGGCCAGCAGGGCCAGAGCGCAGGCGCGGCCAATCCCGCCGCTGGCCCCGGTGACCATTGCAATCTTGCTCATCGTGTCTCCAACCGTATGCGTGAATGTGGGTCAGTGGCCGAGCCCGCACAGGGCGTCGGCCGGGTAGCCGGGACGGGACCGACAGTCGTCAATGTACTGCTCGATTACGTCGCGGAAGGAGGAATCGGGCTGTAGGCCCAGGGCCGTTGCCCGTTCGGCGGTGGCCCCGCGAGCCCAGTTGCCAACGATATTGGCAATGCGCTCGTCGCGTTCGAAACGTACGCGCTGGCGCACCGTGGGACCGGCTACCGCTTCCAGTGCGTCCAGCATGTCGCCCACGCGCACGTTCAGGCTCGGAAGGTTGAGTGCCAGGCGTCCGCCCATGGCGTCGGCACTGGCCTGGTAAACCGCCAGCAGGCCAGCCACGGTGCGGGCGGGCGAAGACACTGGGTGGGTGACGTCGGGATCGACCGGGCAGGTGGTTTCCACCCCGGCCAGCGGTTCGCGGATGATGCCACTGAAAAACGACGAGGCGGCGCCGTTGGGACGACCTGGCCGCACGGTCACTGTCATCAGTCGGGCCGAGCGACCATCGATGTAGCCCTTGCGGGTGTAGTCGGCGATCAGGTACTCGCACATCAGCTTGTGCGTCCCGTACGAGGTCTGTGGCGAGGGCAGCGTGGTGTCGGTGATCAGTGCCGGCATGGCCTGGCCGTGCATGGGGCCGAACACTGCCACGGAACTGGCGAATACCAGCTTGGCGACCTTGCCTGACTGGCGCAGGCCCTCGAGCATGGCGCGGGTGCTGTCTAGGTTGGAGCGCAGGCCGAGCTCAAAGTCGAGTTCGCATTCGCCAGACACTGCAGAGGCCAGGTGGAACACCCCGTCAAAGCCGCTGGCAAATAGCGTGGTCTGTTCCAGCATGGGGCCGGTTTCGGCACTGACCCGGGGGTCGGACAGCAGATCGGCTGGTGGAGGGAACAGGTCGGCAATCACCAGTTCGGTGATGGCGCGGCCATCGAGTTGTCCTTGCTTCAGCAGCTCGCGGGCCAGACGTGCACCCAGGAAGCCGCCGCCGCCTGTCAAAAGGATGCGCATGGTGGTGGGTTCCGTTCAGTGGTTGTCTTTGGGCACGAAGGCGCCCCGCTGGCCGACCAGAAAGTCCAGGTCGGCGCCTTCGTCGGCTTGAAGCACGTGGTCGATGTAGAGCTTCCAGTAGCCCGAGTTCAGCGGGGGTGCGGGCGGACTCCACTGGGCCAGGCGGCTTTGCAGCTCGGCTTCACTGATCTCCAGGTGCAGGCGGCGCTCGGGCACGTTGAGCTCAATCATGTCGCCGTTCTTCACCACCGCCAGCGGACCCCCTGCGGCGGCTTCGGGTGAGGTGTGCAGCACAACCGTGCCATAGGCGGTGCCGCTCATGCGGGCGTCGCTGATGCGCACCATGTCGGTGATGCCCTTGCGCAGCACCTTGGGCGGCAGCGGCATATTTCCGATTTCCGCCATGCCCGGGTAACCCTTGGGACCACAGTTCTTCAGCACCAGAATGCAGGTTTCGTCGACGTCCAGATCTTCGTCGTCGATGCGGGCGTGGAAGTCTTCGCTGTTCTCGAACACCACCGCACGGCCACGGTGTACCAGCAGCTCGGGCGATGCCGCGCTGGGCTTGATGACGGCACCACGTGGTGCCAGGTTACCACGCAGGATCGCGATGCCGGCCTTGTCCTTGAACGGATGCTCGAAGGACTTGATGACCCGCGGGTCGTAATTTTGCGCATCGGCGATGTTCTCAGCCACGGTCTTGCCGCTCACCGTCACGATGTCCTTGTGCAGCAAGTGCTGGATTTCCTTCATCACTACCGGTAGTCCGCCGGCATAGCAGAAGTCTTCCATGAGGTGTTCGCCCGAGGGCTGCAGGTTGAGCAGGCAAGGCATCTCGCTGCCCAGGCGGTCGAAGTCGTCGACGCTCAGAGCGATGCCGAGGCGACGTGCAATAGCGATGAGGTGAATGACGGCGTTGGTGGAGCCGCCGATGGCCGCGAGTGTGCGGATGGCGTTTTCGAACGCCTCGCGGGTCAAGACCTTGGAGATGGTCTGGTCTTCGTGCACCATCTCGACGACGCGCCGCCCGGCGTTGCGCGCCAGCACGTTACGGCGACCGTCCACGGCAGGGTAGGTGGCGTTGCCCGGCAGGCCGATGCCTAGCGCCTCGACCATGCTGGCCATCGTGCTGGCCGTACCCATCGTCATGCAATGGCCGTGGCTGCGGTGCATGCAGCTTTCGGCTTCGAAGAAATCCTGCAGCTTCAGGGTGCCTGCGCGCACCTGCTCGCTCATGCTCCAGACACCGGTGCCGGAACCGAGTTCCTGGCCGCGCCACTTGCCGTTCAGCATGGGGCCGCCCGAAACGCCGATGGTGGGCAGGCCGACGCTGGCTGCACCCATGAGCAGAGAGGGCGTCGTTTTGTCGCAGCCCATGAGCAGAACTACGCCGTCGAGCGGGTTGCCCCGGATGCTTTCCTCCACGTCCATGCTGGCCAAATTGCGGTACAGCATAGCGGTGGGGCGCAGCAGTGTTTCGCCCAAGCTCATTACCGGGAATTCGAGGGGAAAGCCGCCTGCCTCGTAGACGCCGATCTTGACCTGCTCGGCCAGGGCTCGGAAGTGGCTGTTGCAAGGCGTGAGTTCGCTGAAAGTGTTGCAGATGCCGATGACCGGGCGGCCGTCGAACTGATCGTGCGGCACGCCCTTGCCCTTGACCCAGCTGCGGTACATGAACCCGTCGCGGTCCTGGCGGCCGAACCATTGTTGGCTGCGCAGCGCATGGGCCGGTTTTTTCGGTGGGGTCTGGCTCATTCTGCCTCCGTAGTGATTGTGTGTCGGGTGGGGATATTCGGGTTTACATGTTATGGTAATACAATTAAAACGTTGTCGCAATGCACAAGCGACAGTGCCGAACAACAACAGGAGACTCCATGAATGCCCCTTGTGTGCTTACCGTCGCGTCGCTTTCGCCGTATTACCTCGAAGGCCTCCAAGCCATGGGTGTCGAGGTGCTGGATCGCTTGCACGAACGCGATCCCGAGGCCTTTGCACGGCAGGCGCACCGAATCCGGGCGGTCGCCGCTGCCGGTGACTCCTTGGTGCCGGCTGCCTTAATCGCGCAGTTGCCGGCGCTGGAGGTGATTTCGGTGATGGGGGTGGGCTATGACGGCGTCGATCTGCCCGCGGCACTGGAGCGAGGCGTTTGTGTTGGTCATACGCCTGGTGTGCTGAACGACGACGTGGCCGACCTGGCCCTGGCCCTTATGTTGGCGGTCTCTCGTGGCATCGTCGGTGCTGATGCACATGTGCGGGCTGGGCGCTGGCACACCGCAGGGCGTCCCCTTCAGCGCAAGATGTCGGGCGCACGCCTAGGTTTGGTGGGCATGGGGCGAATCGGCCGCGCCATTGCGCAGCGCGCCCTCGCGTTTGGTATGCAGGTGGCCTACACTTCGCGCCAGCAAAAGGTCGACCTGCCGTGGGCCTTCTATGCGGACGTAGCAGAACTGGCGGCATGGAGTGATTTCCTGGTATTGATTACCCCAGGTGGTGCGGGTACGCGTCACTTGGTCGATGCCCGAGTGTTGGCGGCGCTGGGTCCCAAAGGCTACTTGATAAACGTCGCCCGGGGTTCGGTCGTGGATGAGGCGGCCTTGGTGCAGGCCCTGGCCAATGGCACCATTGCAGGGGCGGGGCTGGATGTGTTTGAGCGCGAACCCGCAGTGCCTGAAGCCTTGTGGTCCATGGAGCAGGTGGTGCTCACCCCTCACATTGGCAGTGCCACGCACGAAACCCGGCAGGCCATGGCGGCGCTGGCCTGTGACAATCTGCGTGCCCGCCTTGCGGGCCAGGCGATGCCGACGCCGGTGCCCGAGTGTGCTCAGCGAGCAGGGCGATAGGGGTTTTCCTGGGGTTGGCATGGCTTGTGGCGAACATCTTATCGTCATACCATTGAAACTTCCATGAGACCGCTAATGATCAAAAATGTTCACGGTAATACAGTAGATCTGCTGGGTGAGGCCATCGTGTCTGGGCGTTACCCAATAGGCACTTCCCTGCCGCCGGAGCCAGTTCTGGGCGAATCCCTGGGGGTCAGTCGCACTGTGGTGCGCGAGTCCATCAAATCCCTGATCGCAAAGGGGCTCATCACTACCGGGCCCAAGGTGGGCACGCGTGTCCAGCCCGAAGACCAGTGGAACTGGTTCGACCCCGACGTGATCACCTGGCGCTCCAAAGCCGGTATCACCCCCGAATTCCTGCGCGACCTCCAAGACCTACGCCGCATCGTCGAACCGGCCGCGGTGCGTCTGGCGGCCCAGCGCGCCACGCCCGCCGACATCTCAGATCTGGAGCAGGCCTTTGCCGGCATGCATCATGCGCTGCACTACGGTGGCGACTATGTCGTACATGACCTGCGCTTTCACCAGATCCTGCTGCGGGCAGCTGGCAACAGGTTGCTCCTTCACATGAGCCGTGCCATCAGTGCCCTGCTGCGCACCAGTTTCGAACTTTCCACGCGCAGAAAAGACAGCCCGCTGCATTCCCTGCCGCTGCACCGCGCGGTCCTCGACGCGGTGGCTGCCGGCGATCCCGATCGCGCCGAGCGCGCCATCCACGTCCTGATCGAGGGTGCCCATCAGGACATTGAGGAAGTCTTGGCGCCCAAGCGCCGTCGTACGCAAGCCAGTCCTGCAAAAACCGCCGCCGACCGGCCCGCCGCTCCTCGGCGCGCACGCAAGGCGGTCTGAACCGAGTTCTTCATGCGAAAAGCCATTGACCTGTTTTTCCGCTTTCTGGAGTTGCTCATCGTGGTCGCCATGGTCGCCATGGTGGGCATGGTGTTTGGCAACGTGGTGTTGCGTTACGGATTTAACTCTGGTATCGACATTTCTGAGGAAATGTCCCGCTACTGCTTCATCTGGCTAACGTATGTCGGCGCCATAGTCGCCATGCGCGATAAAGCGCACGTGGGCGTCGACGTTGTCATCAAGATGTTGCCGCGGGCGGGCAAGAAGGTCTGCCTATTTCTGAGCGAATCGCTGATGCTGATGATCAACGTGCTGTTCTTCATCGGTACTTGGAAGATGCACGAACTGCAAGTCACTAACGTCTCGGTGGTGGTCGGCCTATCCATGATCTGGGTCTACGGGATCGGCTATGTGGTCAGCGTGGTGATGGGACTGATCAACCTGAAAGTACTGGCCCAACTCTTGTGCGGGAGGCTACCCGACGACGAATTGGTGCAGGTGGAAGAGTCGGTGGACACGATCGAGGCGAAAGCCGACTTGCAGGAACTCAAAGGCTGAGCTATGACCATTGCCGTATTTGTTCTCAGTCTGTTGGGTGGCATGGCCATTGGCATGCCCATCGCCTATGCGCTGCTGCTGTGTGGCGTCGTACTCATGACCTTCCTCGGCCTGACCACTAACGTGGTCAGCTTCGACAGCCAGATTCTGGCTCAGCGCTTTGTGGATGGAGCCGACAGCTTTGCCCTGCTGGCCGTGCCGTTCTTCGTGCTGGCCGGTGAGTTCATGAACGCAGGCGGCCTGAGCCGCCGCATCATCAACTTAGCAATGGCCTGGGTGGGGCACCTGCGCGGTGGCCTTGGCTATGTGGCCGTCATGGCCGCAATCATCATGGCTTCGCTGTCAGGTTCGGCCGTGGCCGACACCGCTGCCTTGGCCACGCTGCTCATTCCCATGATGCGTAACGCCGGCTACAACGTCGGTCGTTCCGCTGGCTTGATTGCCGCCGGCGGCATCATCGCACCCATCATCCCGCCCTCTATTGGTCTGATCGTCTTTGGCGTGGCGGGTAACGTATCCATCACCAAGCTTTTTCTGGCCGGTATCGTGCCGGGCGTGCTCATGGGCGTGGCCATAGGCATTGCCTGGTGGTTGGTTTCCAAGCGCGACAACGTGCCCACCCAGCCCCGCATGCCCCTGCGCGAGCGCCTGCGCTACACAGGCGAAGGTTTGCTGGCCCTGGCCCTGCCCGTGATCATCATTGGCGGCATGAAGATGGGAGTCTTCACACCCACCGAAGCTGCGGTGGTGGCGGCCGTGTTCAGTTTCTTCGTCGGCATGTTCGTTTACCGCGAACTCAAGATCAGCCACCTGTACCACCTTATTCTCGCGGCTGGCAAAACTACGGCCGTGGTGATGTTTTTGGTCGCTGCGGCCATGGTCAGCGCCTGGCTCATCACAGTGGCCGATATCCCTGCTCAGGTGGTGGGCCTGCTCGAGCCCCTGCTAGACAACCCCACGCTGTTGATGCTGGTGCTGATGGCGGTGATCTTGCTTGTGGGTACGGCCCTCGACTTCACACCCACAGTGCTCATCCTTACCCCGGTGCTGATGCCAGTGGTGCTCAAGGCCGGCATCGACCCGGTTTACTTCGGCGTGCTATTCATCATGAACAACGCCATCGGCCTCATCACGCCGCCAGTGGGCAACGTGCTCAACGTCATCTGCGGCGTAGCCAAGATCGGACTTGACCAAGCCTTCAAAGGCGTGCTGCCCTTCCTGATCGCCCACGTGGTGGTGCTGTTCATGCTGGTCCTGTTCCCAGAAATCGTGACCGTGCCACTGCAGTGGTGGATGCGATAGCCTTTCCCTTCACAACCAACCAGGAGACATTAATGATGAAACGACGTGCTGTTGCCACCCTGATCGCTGGGGCCGCACTGCTGGCCTCAAGCGGGGCTTTTGCCCAGTTTGCCGAGCGCACCATCAAGTTCACCAACGGTGTGGCTGCCGACCACCCCGTGGCTGACGGTGTTAAGCGCATGCAGGAAGTGCTCGACGCCAAGACCGGCGGCAAGATCAAGATCAATGCCTTTTGGGGCGGCGCCGCTGGTGGCGACCTGCAGGCCACCCAGGCCCTGCGTGCCGGCACCCAGGAAATGGTCTGCACCTCCAGCTCGCCGCTGGTTGGCATCATTAAGGAACTGGGCGTGTTCGACCTGCCTTTCCTGTTCGCTAATGAAAAAGAGGCCGATGCCGTGCTCGACGGCCCCGCCGGCGAATACTTCAACAAGAAGCTCGAAGCCGTGGGTCTGGTCAACCTGGCTTATTGGGAAAATGGTTTCCGCAACCTCACCAACAGTCGCCGCCCGGTCGCCAAGGTCGAAGACTTCAGTGGTGTGAAGGTGCGGGTGATGCAGAACAACATCTTCCTCGACACTTTCAAGACGCTGGGCACCAATGCCGTGCCTATGGCCTTCGGCGAGGTGTTCACCGCCCTCGAAACCAAGACCATTGACGGCCAGGAAAATCCTTTCGTCACCATTGACACTTCCAAGTTCTACGAGGTGCAGAAGTACCTGAGCGTGACACGCCACGCCTACACGCCCTTCCTGATTCTTTACAGCAAGAAGCTGTGGGACCAGCTCAGCCCAGCCGAGCAGGCAGTGCTGCGTGAGGCCGCCATTGAAGGCCGCAAGGCTCAGCGCGCCTCCATCCGCGCACAGAGCGACAAGGCTCTGGCTGGCTTGAAGGCCAAGGGCATGCAGGTCAACGAGATTTCGCCGACCGAGCAGAAGCGCATGTTCGAAAAGGTCAAACCGGTCTACGACAAGCACCAGGAGAGCATTGGTGCCGAAGCCATCAACGTGGTGTTTGATGCCTTGAAGAAGGTGCGCGGCAACTGAGCCCGTACCGAATGGGCCGCAAAGGGATGCCTTTGCGGCCTTTTTTCTTTCCCGTTACTCCATTGCTTGCCATGCCAGACCACAATCGCCATCCCCGTCCCGGTTACCGAGGGGTGTTCCCAGTGGTACCCACCACCTTTACCTCCAGTGGTGAACTCGACCTGTCCAGCCAGCGACGTTGCCTCGATTTCATGATCGATGCTGGCTCGCAGGGCCTATGCATCCTCGCCAACTTTTCCGAGCAATTCGCCCTCTCGGACGACGAGCGCGAAATCCTGACCCGCACCATGCTGGAACACGTTGCCGGCCGGGTGCCGGTGATCGTCACCACCTCCCATTTTTCATCGGCGGTGTGCGCCGCACGCAGCCGCCGCGCCCAGGACATGGGGGCCGCCATGGTGATGGTGATGCCGCCCTACCATGGTGCCACCCTGCGAGTGCCCGAGGCACGTACAGCCGAGTTCTACCAAGTGGTGTCCAATGCCATTGACATCCCGATCATGGTGCAGGACGCGCCGGTCAGCGGCACGCCCATGTCAGCCGCCTTCCTTGCTCGCATGGCCAATGAGATCGAGCACCTGGCCTACTTCAAGATCGAGACGCCTGGTGCGGCGGCCAAGCTGCGCGAACTCATTGCCCTGGGCGGTGAAGCGATCGAGGGCCCTTGGGACGGCGAAGAGGGAATCACCCTTCTGGCCGACCTGGATGCCGGTGCTACTGGCGCCATGACTGGTGGCGGGTTCCCCGACGGCATGCGCAGCATCGTCGACCCCTACCTGGCGGGCGACCGCGAGGCCGCTGTGGCCGCTTACGGCCGCTGGCTGCCGCTGATCAACGCCGAAAACCGGCAGGGCGGGATTCAGACCGCTAAGGCCCTGATGCTGGCTGGTGGTGTGATCGAATGTGACACCATGCGTCACCCTTTCCCCAACATCCACCCGGCCACGCGCGCAGGGCTGCTCGACGCCGCACGTCGACTCGACCCTCTGGTACTGCGCTGGGCGCATTGACGCCCCCTCACGGAGACACGACCCATGAAGATCACACAGCTTGAGACACTGCGCCTGGGGGAGTTTCCTAACATCCTGTGGGTGCGGATCCACACCGACGAGGGCCTGGTGGGCTTGGGGGAAACCTTCATGGGTGCCTCGGCGGTCGAGGCCTACCTGCACGAATGGGCTGCGCCCAAGTTGCTGGGCCAGGATCCCCTTGCGATCGAATCTCGTAATCGCGACCTCACCGGGTACCTGGGTTGGCGCGGCTCCGGGGTGGAAACGCGTGGCAATTCGGCCACCGACATCGCGTTATGGGACCTGTTTGGCAAGGCCGCCAACATGCCGGTCTACACGGCGCTTGGAGGCAAGAGCCGCGACGCTATCCGCATCTACAACACCTGCGCCGGCTACCAGTACGTACGAAGCAACACCAACCAGACCTCGTCCAACTGGGGGCTGGGCAATGCGATCGGACCCTACGAGGACCTGCAGGGTTTCCTGCATCACGCCGATGAACTGGCCGTATCGTTGCTGAGTGAGGGTATCACCGGTATGAAGATCTGGCCCTTCGACATGGCTGCAGAAAAGAGCGATGGTCAGTACATAAGCAACGCCGACCTTGACGCTGCGCTGGAGCCCTTCCGCAAGATCCGATCCGCCGTGGGCGACCGCATGGATATCATGGTCGAGTTCCATAGCCTTTGGCGCCTGCCCATGGCGCAGAAAATCGCTCGCGCTCTCAAGCCCTTCAAAACCTTCTGGCACGAGGACCCGATCCGCATCGATAGCCTTGATTTGCTCAGGGCATACTCCAAGGACTGCGAGGCGCTTATCTGTGCCAGCGAAACCCTGAGCTATAAGTGGGGTTTCAAGGACTACCTGCAGACCGGCGTGGCTGGCGTGGCCATGCTCGATTTGAGTTGGTGCGGTGGCCTGAGCGAGGCGCGCAAAATCGCTGCCATGGCCGACGCCTGGCAATTGCCGGTGGCGCCGCACGACTGTACTGGCCCGGTGGTGTGGGCTGCCTCCACCCACCTTTCGCTGCACGCCCCCAATGCCCTGATCCAGGAAAGCGTACGCGCCTTCTACACCGGTTGGTACAAGGAGTTGGTGACCGAACTGCCACGGGTCGAGTGCGGCATGATCAGCCTTTCTGATAAGCCCGGGCTTGGCCTGGAACTGCAGCCTGACCTGCACAAACGCCGCGACGCTACGGTGCGCATTTCAGCGCTGTAAAAGGGCGAGGCACCGTCAGGACCGCACCCGTAAGTGCCTCACTGTTCGTGCGCGCCCTTCAGGCCGTTCTGATGGGCGACAAAATCCGCCAGCATTGGCACGAAGCGCTCGCCTTGGCCAGCGGCGTCCATGGCGGCGTAACTGTTCTTCACCAGCGACTGCAGCGGCGATAACGCACCAATCTCGTTGGCCAGACTGGCCAGATAACGCATGTCCTTGTGGGCGTTTGTGATGGTGAACTTGTGTGAGTTCTCGTTGCCGTCGATTGTCCAACCCATGAAGGTGTCGTAGAAGCCGCAGCGCATGCGCCCGGAGCCGATGACCTGGTGCAACTTCTCTGGTGTCAGGCCTGCCTTGCGGCCGATGGCCAGTGCCTCGGCATACAGCGCTCCGTAGCCCATTGCGACGAAGTTGTTGATCAGTTTGGTGGTGTGGCCCACGCTGACCTGTCCGAGGTGCATGATCCTGCCTGCCCAGCAGGCAATCACAGGTTCGACCTTGGCGAATGTGCTGTCATCGGCACCAACCATCGCCAGCAGTTGGCCCGCCTCGGCTTCCACCGGTGTGCCGCCAAGAGGGGCGTCCATGAAGGTTATGCCCTTGCTGGCACCCTCAGCTGCCAGAGCCTGCGTGGACACAGGGTTGGAGGTGGAGCAGTCGATCACAATGAGGCCAGGTCTGCCGTTAGCGAAGACCCCAGCAGGGCCCCGCATGAGGGCCTCGACCTGCGGGCTGCCAGTCACACAGATGAAGATGACGTCGCAGGTCGCAGCCAGGTCGGCCTGGTTAGCCACCTCGGTCGCGCCTAGCGACTTGAGGCTTTCGACAGGCGTGCGGTTTCGGTGCCCCATCACATGCAGTGGGTAGCCCTTGGTGACGATGTTCTTGGCCATGCCATGGCCCATGAAGCCGAGGCCTATGAAGCCGATGACGGGTGGGGTATTGGTGCTCATGTAAGTGCCTCCTTCAGAACTGATCAGAAATCGAAACGGCGAATGATGTGGCGTGCCCAAGGTTGATCAGCCTTTAGTCCACAGACGGATTGGCTGGCGCGCAGAACGATGGGGTCAGTGCGTGTGCAGTGCACGCTGGCCAGCCACCAGGCGCGCTGCGTATTCGATCGCGTCGACCATGCTCTCGGCGCTGGCCTTGCCGGTGCCAGCTATGTCAAAGGCAGTGCCGTGGTCAACCGAGGTGCGCAGGATGGGCAGGCCCAGGGTGATGTTGACGCCACTCACAGCCTGCCAGGCGCCGGTGGTCGGGTCAATTGAGAAGCCCAGCAGCTTGACCGGTATGTGGCCCTGATCGTGGTACATGGCCACCACCGCGTCGAACTGTCCGGCCCGCAGCTTGATGAAGACGGTGTCACCGGGCAAGGGGCCGCTCACGGCGTGCCCGGCGGTCTGGTATTCCGTAACGATGGGGGCGATCACCTGGCGGTCTTCCTGGCCCAGTATGCCGCCTTCGCCAGCATGCGGATTGAGGCCGCAGACCGCGATCCGCGGTTGTGTGATGCCCAAGGCATGCAAGGCTTCGAGGGTCACGTCAAGTACCCGGCGCAGGCGCACGGGGGTGAGGCGGCGCGGCACGTCGCTGAGTGCGCAGTGCGTGCTTACATGGGTGACGCGCATGTTGCCGTGCGCCAGCATCATCACGCCATCGCGCTCGCCGCTTAAGTGGGCCAACATCTCGGTGTGGCCCTCAAAGGGGTAGCCCGCCAGGTGCAGTGCTTCCTTGCACAGCGGTGCGGTAACGATTGCGTCGGCTTCATGGGCCTGACACAGGCGCACCGCGCGTTCTACCGCCCTGTAGGCCCAGTGGCCGCCGGCCTCGCCCACCTCACCCACCACCACTGGATGGGATACCGGGCCTACGTCTTCGATCTGCACAAGGTTGCACAGTGCTGCGTCCTTGGTCAGACCTAGGTCGCGCATTGCACGCGTATAGGCCTGGGCGCTACCCAGCACGCGGAGCGAAAGTCGGCCCTTCT
Organism: Burkholderiaceae bacterium; assembly: GCA_041913045.1. Taxonomy (GTDB): domain Bacteria; phylum Pseudomonadota; class Gammaproteobacteria; order Burkholderiales; family Burkholderiaceae_C; genus CAMLOF01. The sequence goes on from JAYSGB010000009.1 coordinate 47,486, forward strand.
GCAGGTCGGGCAGCAGTTGGTGGGCCGCCTTGGCAATGATTTCGGGGCCGATACCGGCAGGGTCGCCCATGGTCAGGGCCAGTCGAACAGGATTGCTCATTCGTGTGTTTCCAGGTCAAGGTGCGGCCACAGGGCCAGTAGGTCATCGGCGGCGCCAAAGGCACCGGAACGGGTCAGGCAGAGGGTGCCATGCCAGCGGCCATCCAGAAGCTGTGCCTGGCCCCAGCCCGGAAGGGGTGTGGGGCCGGCCTGCAGTGTGGTGGCTCCGGTGCATCGGCACAGAGCCAGCAAGGTGTCACCTCCGACCACCGCGAGCACGGGCGGTGCTGGCCGGGTGTCGACCCAACGTTGCAGTGCGGCTCGCAGGGCCTGTGCAGCCGCAACCGGGGTAAGGGGCTCTGGGGCCATGAAATCTGCCAGAGGGGCATCAGGCCAGGCCGCTCGTAGATTTCGCAGCTGCTGGCGCAGTACTGGGTGCTGGCTGGCCGTGACTAGCGCGGTGGGGGTGACGGCCAGCGATCCCGACAGGATGGGTGCCGGGTCGGCAATGGCCTGTGCCAACCCGGCACTGCCGCACCACAACCAGCCCGCACCCGCTGGGCTGTGGGCCAGTGCGGCCAAGTCTTTCAGATCCTGAGCGTGCAGGGCGTCGGGAAGCCACAACACAGGGTGATCGGGGCTGCTGTGGTTGACGGGTCGCAATGGGCAAGTCTTCACCTGTACACCGTAGGCGGCAAATGCCAGCACCAGGTCATCGACGACACACTCCTGTGCACTAATATCTGGTTGGCTGGGTGGGCCTACCCAATGTCGGCCCCGGGCAGTGAAACGGCCCTGGGCCGGGAAGGCAGGGGCAAATACCGCACCCTGAAAGCGTCTCTGGCGCAATAACCAGGCTACCTCGGCCAGGCTGTTGCCGCGCAGCAGGCTGTCGACTTTCTTGTAGGCTCGCTCGCCCTGGCATAGCCAGTCGAGGCTAGCCGCCAACATCGCCGTGCTGGCCGCGATGGGTAGGTCGCGGCTGCCGGTGCTCACCGCCTGCACTTTCGCGGTGTCGGGGAGGGGGCGGTCGAGGAATACCGGCACAGCTTCCTGCGCCGTACACCAAGCAGCCGCCGTGTCGAGAGCACCGGTCAGATCGTCGGCCAGGATACGCCAATGTGTCATGGGCCAAGCATTAAATTGTGATGCCGCCGTCGATGGCGTAGGCCTGGCCAGTGACGAAGGCTGATTCGTCACTGGCCAGGAACACCACAAGTGGTGCGATTTCATGCGCCTGGGCCAGACGCCCCATGGGCTGACGGGCGATGAATGCCTTGCGCGCTTCCACCGGGTCAGCATTGGCATTGATCCGGTCTTGCAGCGAAGGGGTGTCCACCGTGCCGGGGCAAATAGCGTTACAGCGCACGCCAAGCCCCACGTAGTCGGCGGCTACGCTTTTGGTCAACCCGATGACGGCGGCCTTGGAAGTCCCGTAAATGAAGCGGTTGGGTAGGCCCTTGATGCTGCTGCAGACACTGGCCATATTCACAATGCTGGCTCCCCCTTGCGCCTTGGCCCGGGCCAGCAGGCCGGGCAGGGCGGCCTGAATGGTCCAGAACTGGGCTCGTACATTGAGATTGAAGGCAAAGGACCATTCGTCGTCGGTGGCCTGTTCAATGGTGCCGTTGTGCACAAAGCCGGCGCAGTTGAACAGGATGTCCAAGGGCGGGAGGGTGGCAAACAGCTGCTGGATGGCGGCTTTATCGAGTACATCCAACACTGCAGTGCGCACCGATGGTATGCCCTGGTATGCGGCCAGCAAGGTCGGGTTGACATCGGTAGCCCAGACCTCGGCGCCTTGCGCCGCCAGGGCCATGGCAGTGGCTTTGCCGATGCCCTGACCGGCGGCAGTGACGAGGGCGGTTTTGCCATGCAATCTCATGAGGTCTCCAGGGTAGGTGGGTCTAGGGTTTTCTCTAATTTGATCGCTCTTGACGTCAATCATCATATGATGACATGATCGATCTTAATTGGTCTGACCACTTGTCCAATACTGGATTTCCCCTAGGTATGCTCCAAGCCGTTGAACCCCAGCGCCTGTATCGGCAAATTGCGGACCGCCTGCGTACTGCTATTGCCGCTGGTGAGTTCGGTCCTGGCAGCCGCTTGCCGGCCGAGCGAGACTTGGCGCAGCAGTTGGGCGTCAGTCGACCGTCTCTGCGTGAAGCCCTTATTGCCCTTGAGGTGGAGGGGCGCATTGAGGTTCGGACTGGCTCAGGCGTGTACGTTCTGGACGCGCCAGTGGGCCGTCGGCCTCCGGAGGCGCAAGACGCGCAGCTGGTCCCGCAGGGTGATAGTCCGCAGGAATGGGGGCCGCTGGAGGTGTTGCGAGCGCGGCAGGTGTTCGAGGTGGAAATTGCCGCCATGGCGGCCAGTCATGCTCGCCGCGAAGATCTGCTGGCTATTGCTCGAGCGTTGGAGCAGATGCGACAAGAGGTGGCGGCAAATCGGGCGCCCCGGCACGGCGACGAAGCCTTTCATCTGGCGGTGGCCAAGGCCTGTGGCAACGATGTGCTGTACGACGCGGTTTGCCGTACCTGGCAGGCGCGCAGCAGCGCTTTGTTCGAGCGACTCGGTGACTATTTTGAGCATCCCCCGGCCTGGACTCAGGCCATCGACGAGCACGAGCAGGTATACCAAGCCATCCGCAACCAGGACGCCCGGGGCGCTCGCCGCGCCATGCAGCACCACCTGCGCCAAGCCATGAAACGTTACAGCGCGAGCTGGCGCCGCGCTTCTTCCCGTTGAAACGCGTCAGCCGTCCCTTCTTTCCCATCTACACAGGAGACAAGTCATGAAGAAACGTCAATCCCTCAAGCTGCTCGGCGCGGTCGCGGCACTGTCCGTTGGCCTGATGGCAGGTACCTCGGTCTTTGCTCAACAAAAACTCAAGTGGGCGCATGCCTACGAGGCATCAGAGCCCTATCACACCGAATCGGTATGGGCGGCCGAGGAAATCAAGAAGCGTAGCAATGGCAAGTTCGACATCCAGGTTTTCCCGGCCTCTTCGCTGGGTAAGGAGAGCGACATCAACCAGGGGCTTACCCTCGGCACCGTCGACATGATCATCAGTGGCACATCGTTTGCAGCACGTGCCTACCCACGATTGGGTATTGCCTATTACCCCTTCATCTTCCGTGACGGCGAACACCTTCTGGCGTATTCTCGCAGTCCCGTGTTCAAGGACATGGTGGACGAATTCCGAAAGCGCACCGGTATCCAGATCACCGCGTACACCTATTACGGTGCACGTCACGCCACCGCGCAGAAGGTGTTCACCAACTGCGAGGGCATGAAGGGTCTGAAGATCCGAGTGCCAGACGCCCCAGCCTACACTGCCACCCCGCGAGCCTGTGGCGCAAACCCGACCCCCATCGCCTTCGCCGAGGTCTACCTGGCGCTGCAGAACGGTACCGTGGAAGCGCAAGAGAACCCGCTCCCCACCATCGAGGCCAAGAAGTTCTATGAAGTGCAGAAGGCCATCATGCTCACCGGTCACATCGTCGATGGCCTCACCACTCAGATTGCGCCACACGTTTGGAACCGCCTGACCGACGCTGAAAAGAAGATCTTCTCTGAAGTGACACAGGAAGCTGCGGCTCGTGCTTCGGCCAAAGTCAAGGCGCGCGAAGCCGAGCTGACTGACATCTTCAAGTCCAAGGGCCTGCAGGTGGTCAACGTAGATCGCGAGAGCTTCCGCCAGGCCGTGCTGAAGAACGTGACGCTGGAGTCCATGGGTTTCACGCGCGCCGACTACGACGCCATCCAGGCGGCCAAGTAACGCCATGAGCCGGAATCTGCGCCGCCACTGGTTGGCGGTGCGGATCTCTAGTCCGTTTTTTCCAACTGCGCCTGATTTCTGCCGTACCCCATCGGGAGTCGGCACTAGGGAGTATTCGCGATGCCCGCTCACCAAGATCAGCAAGCTGCCGCCGGTAAACCGGTTTTTCACGTGGAAGACGAAAGGGTTGACCTGTCGGGCACACCTCTCGAGGGCTGGCTGGCCTTAGGGTTTTTCCTCCTGTTGGGGGCCACGGTGTTCTACCAGTTCCTGACCCGCTATGTGCTTAATGACTCGGCCGCGTGGACTGAGGAGATAGCACGCTACCTGCTTATCGCCACGGTGTTTGTCGGCTTGGGCATTGGCGTTGGAAAGCATTCGCATATCTATGTCGATTTCTTCTATCGCTTCCTGCCCATGCCATTTCCGCGGTGGCTGGCGACGGCGGTGGACGTCATCTCACTGGTCTTCTACCTCACCTGCGTCGTGCTAACGGGGCTGATGATGCAGAAGATGGGCAGTTACCAGATGACCATCGTCGACCTGCCGATGAACATCCTTTACGGCATATGCCTGCTGGGTTTTGCGTTTGCAGCCTGGCGCGCATTGCGTGTCATGGTAAAGCATTGGCGCGAGCAGTACCGCGGCGTGGACGATATCTAACGTCAGCACCTGCCTCCGATCTCTTTCGCCTCACGTCCTTTTCTTTTTTTCAGGGCCGCGTGCCATGCTCCAATCCCTCTTCTTGCTGCTGACCGTAGCGGGTGTGCCGATCGCCATTGCCATGTCGGCTGCCGCCCTGATCTACATCATGGTCAGTGGCAACCTGCCCCCATTTGTGGTCATCCACCGCATGATCAGCGGCATTGATAGCTTCCCGTTGCTGGCTGTGCCCTTTTTCATTCTGGCCGGCAACCTGATGAATAACGCCGGTATTACCAACCGCATTTTCGAAATTGCAATGGCTCTGGTGGGCTGGTTGCGAGGCGGTTTGGGCCATGTCAACGTGGTGGGGTCCATTATCTTTTCGGGCATGAGCGGCACTGCTATTGCGGATGCTGCAGGCCTTGGCACCATTGAGGTCAAGGCCATGAAGCAACATGGGTATTCGGTCGAATTTGCGGTTGGTGTCACATCTGCCTCGGCCATGCTGGGGCCCATCATCCCGCCTAGCCTGCCCATCGTCATTTACGCGATGCTCGCGAACGTTTCTGTGGGAGGCATGTTCTTGGCGGGAATACTGCCGGGTCTATTGATTGCCTTGTTGCTGATGATCATGGTCACTTGGTTCGCGTGGAAAAACGGTTGGGGAGACGACGAAAAATTCGTCGGCAGCCGTTTTGCCAAAGGGTTGCTGGAGGTGGCGATTGTTATTGGCTGGCCACTGGCGTTGTGGGCGCTTGTCCAGTTTGGTGCGCCGCCCCGTACCACGGTGTTTATTGGTCTGGCGTTGCTGTTTCTAGCCGATCGGGTGTTTCGCTTCGTCGCTGTGTTGCCCATGATGACCCCGGTATTGCTTATCGGTGGCATGACGGTCGGCTTGTTCACCCCTACCGAAGGGGCCATTGCTGCCTGTATCTGGGCGGTGGTACTCGGCATGTTTTGGTACCGCACCCTGGATTTCAAGCGGATCATGAAAATCTGTCTTGATACGGTCGAAACCACTAGCGTAGTGATGTTCATTGTGGCCGCCTCAAGCATCTTTAGTTGGATGCTGACCGCCGAAGGCGTAACCGCCGAAGTGGCCGGCTGGATCCTGGGTGTGACTGACGAACCTTGGCAGTTTCTGTTGCTCGCCAATTTACTGATGCTCTTCGTCGGTTTGTTCTTGGAGCCCATTGCTGCGATCACGATTTTGGTTCCGATCCTGTTGCCGGTGGTTACGCAACTCGGCATCGACCCTATGCACTTCGGCTTGATCATGGTGCTGAACCTAATGATCGGCCTTGTCACACCGCCCGTGGGTTTGGTGTTATTCGTGATGGCTCGCATCAGCCAGATGAGTGTCGAGCGAACCATCGTGGCCATCGCTCCCTGGATGGTTCCACTTTTGGGGGCCCTTCTCATCATCACCTACGTGCCGCAGGTCACGCTGTGGTTGCCGGGGTTGGTGAAGTGACGCTGAAGTCTCAGCCAAGAGCCCAACAGGTGGCCTTAGTTACCGGGGCCAACTCTGGAATCGGTTTGGCGACAACAGCCACCTTTATCACTGCGGTCTACTGGGTCGGTGCTATCGCTTTGAGCTCGGTCTGATGTCTTGTAGCGACGTGCCATGCGATGACCTCGACATTGATAAGGCGAGGGTCGCCCGTTGCCCCTACCAGCTTGCCTACCTGCCGGTCAACTGCCTCAAGCACGACAGCACGCTCTGGAACTGGTGAGCCCCAATAAGAGACCCGATCCTCCTCCACCCAACCAAACCCTATCATGAACCCGACCCTGCGCCTGCACCCCAACGACGATGTCCTCATTGCCCGCAGTCAACTGGTCAGCGGCACCGCAGTTGACGGCGTCACCGTGCGCGGCTTGGTGCCGCCCGGGCACAAAGTGGCGGCGCGTGACCTGACCGTCGGGGCCCCCGTACGCCGCTACAACCAGATTATTGGCTTTGCCAGCCGCCCCATTGCTGCAGGCGAGCATGTGCATGTGCACAACCTCGACATGGGGCCGGACAAAGGCGACTTTGCGCGCGAATACGCTTTTGGCGCCGACCTGAAGCCGGTCGTCGCAGCGCAACAGGCCAGTTTCATGGGCATTCGCCGCGCGAATGGCCGAGTGGCCACGCGCAACTACATCGGTGTACTCACTAGCGTCAACTGTTCGGCCACGGCGGCCCGGGCCATTGCCGACCATTTCTCGCGTCGCACAAACCCGGCAGCCCTGGCCGACTACCCCAACGTGGATGGTGTGGTGGCGCTGACCCATGGCACTGGTTGCGGTATGGCCAGCGACGGCCTGGGCATGGACGTGTTACGGCGCACCCTGACCGGCTACGCTACCCACCCCAACTTTGCCGGTGTGTTGGTGGTAGGCCTGGGCTGCGAAGGCAACCAGATCGGTGCCTGGCAGGCCGCCAGCGGCTTGGCCGATAGCGGTCAGCTGCACAGCTTCAATATCCAGGACACCGGCGGCACCCAGCAGACGGTGGCCAAGGGCATTGCTCTCATCCAGGCCATGCTGCCTCAGGCCAACGACGTGGTGCGCACCCCCTGCGGCGCCGAGCACATAGTCATCGGCCTGCAGTGCGGCGGCTCCGACGGGTACTCGGGTATCAGCGCCAACCCAGCCCTGGGGGCGGCGGTCGACCTGCTGGTGGCTCACGGTGGCACCGCCATCCTCAGCGAAACACCCGAGGTCTATGGCGCCGAGCACCTGCTCACGCGCCGCGCGGTGTCACGCGCGGTGGGAGAGAAGCTGATTGAGCGCATCCACTGGTGGGAAGACTACACCCAGCGCAACGGTGGCGAGATGAACAACAACCCCTCGCCCGGCAACAAGGCCGGTGGCTTGACCACTATCCTGGAAAAGTCGCTGGGTGCCGTTGCCAAGGGCGGCACCACCAACCTGTGCGCGGTGTACGAGTACGCCGAACCGGTGCGCGAGCGCGGTTTCGTCTTCATGGACACCCCCGGTTACGACCCGGTGAGCGTCACCGGCCAGGTGGCCGGTGGTGCCAATGTGGTCTGCTTCACCACCGGCCGCGGGTCTGCCTATGGTTGCGCGCCGTCGCCATCGCTCAAGTTGGCCACCAACAGTGCGCTGTGGCAGCGCCAGTCCGACGACATTGACATCAACTGCGGCGAGATCGTCGACGGGAGTAGCACGGTGCAGGCCATGGGCCAGCGCATCTTCGAGCGCGTGCTGCAGGTGGCCTCGGGCGAACGCACCCGCAGTGAACAACATGGCTACGGCCAGAACGAATTCGTGCCCTGGCAGTTGGGCGCAGTGATGTGAGAAATCCCCCATGAACCCATCCGATATCCTGCTCTCACCCGCCGCCTTGCGGGCAACCACCGAACGCATCGTTCAGGCCGCCGGCAGTACGGCCGAGGAAGCCCGCACGGTGGCGCATAACCTGGTCCTGGCCAACCTCAGCGGCCACGATTCGCACGGCGTTGGCATGCTACCGCGCTACGTGGACGCGGTGCTGGAGGGGGACTTGCAGCCCAACGCCCAGGTGTCGGTGCAGCTCGACACGGGCAGCCTTTTGGTGCTCGACGGCCAGCAAGGCTACGGCCAGTCGGTAGGCGAGCAGGCGATGCAACTGGGCATTGAGCGTGCCCGCGCCCACGGCAGCTGCATCATGACACTGGCGCATGCACACCACCTGGGGCGCATCGGGCATTGGGCGGAAATGGCGGTTGACGCGGGCCTGGTGTCGCTGCATTTCGTCAACGTGATAGCCCAGCCGGCGGTGGCCCCCTGGGGTGGCGCCGATGGCCGATTTGGCACCAACCCGTGCTGCATCGGCATTCCTGTGGCTGGGAACGATCCTTTCGTGCTCGACTTTGCCACCAGCCGCGTGGCTCAGGGCAAGATGCGCGTGGCCTACAACGAAGGACGCCGCGTAGGCGAAGGCTACCTGATCGATCCCGACGGCCGCCCGACCACCGACCCCGGCGTGGTGGTAGTACCACAGGCACCGGGGGCGCGCGGCAACCTGTTTGGTGCCCTGCTCACCTTTGGTGAACACAAGGGCTATGGCATGGCCGCAGCTTGCGAGCTGTTGGGTGGAGCACTCACCGGTGGCGGCACCTGGCATGGTGCGCACGATGGCCGCCGTGCGGTCTACAACGGCATGCTTACCATCCTCATCGACCCCGAGCGCCTAGGTACCCGCGCCGTGTTTGAACGTGAAACCGTGGCGTTTGTCGAATGGCTGCAGCAGGCCCCGGCCGCGCCCGGCACCGACGCTGTACAGCTGGCCGGCGAGCCGGAACGGCACCAGCGTAAGTTGCGTGAACAGCACGGCATTCGGGTAGATGCCGGCACCTGGGCCGAAATAGGCCAGGCCGCCACCAAGGTGGGCCTTGAACTGTCTGCTTCCTTTGTTTGAACGGTGAACCCCATGCAACCTGTTGCCCTTGACCCTTCCCGCTGCCTGCCCGACGACGGCTGTGCCGGTACCCTGTTGGCCCGTGTCTGGACCACCAGCGATGCCGTGCCTGGCCCCTCGGTGGCCGTCATCCGCGCCGACGGCGTCTACGACCTTGGCCACCACGTGTCCACCATGAGCGAACTGCTCGATCAGCCCGATGCGGTGGCCCGGGTGCGTGCTATGTACGGGCGCCGATTGGGTAGCCTGGCCGAACTGCTGCGGCACACCGAGGCCGCCGCGTATGGCCAGGTCAGTGGCCCGTACCTGTTGGCCCCGTGCGACCTTCAGGTGATCAAGGCGGCTGGCGTCACCTTTGCCTCCAGTATGGTTGAGCGAGTGATCGAGGAACGTGCCGCTGGTGACCCGGCCCGTGCGCAGGCCATCCGGGCCCAGGTGACGGCGGTTGTGGGCGATGACCTGCGCGCCGTCAAACCAGGTTCGGCGCAGGCCATGGCGCTGAAGCAGGTGCTGCAGCAGCAGGGCCTGTGGTCGCAGTACCTGGAGGTGGGCATCGGCCCCGATGCCGAGGTCTTCACCAAGGCCCCGGTACTGGCTGCGGTGGGCACCGGTGCGCAGGTCGGCATACGCGCCGATTCGGCCTGGAACAACCCGGAACCTGAGGTGGTGCTGGTGGTTGACAGCCGCGGCAGCATCGTCGGTGCCACCCTGGGCAACGACGTGAACCTGCGCGACATCGAGGGCCGCAGTGCGCTGCTGCTGGGCAAGGCGAAGGACAACAACGCTTCCTGCGCCATCGGCCCCTTCATCCGCCTGTTCGACGAAACCTTCACGCTCGACGACGTGCGCCACGAGACCGTGGACCTGCGCGTCGAAGGCATGGACGGTTTTGTGCTGCAGGGCGTCAACAACCTCGCCCGCATCAGCCGGGACCCGCAGGACCTTGTCGATCAGACAATAGCCGCGCACCAGTACCCCGACGGTTTCCTTCTCTTCACCGGCACCCTGTTTGCCCCCATTGAAGACCGCGATCAGCCCGGCAGCGGCTTCACTCACAAGCTGGGTGATGTGGTGAGCATCCGCAGCCCGCACCTGGGCGAGCTGCGCAACACGGTGACCCATGCTGAAACTGCCCCGCCGTGGCGATTTGGCCTGACGGCCTTTTTTCGTAACCTGGCGCAGCGTGGCCTTTTATCGTCCACCTGAGCCCCTTCTTCTCTGAACGGAATTTGCCCCATGAAACTTGCACGCATCGGTCCCCGTGGCCATGAAAAACCTGCACTGCAGCACGTTGACGGTACCTGGCGCGACCTGTCCGGCCTGCTGCCCGACATCACCGCCCAGACGCTCACTCCGGCTGGTTTGGCCGCACTGCGCGCAGTCAATGCCGCCGCCTTGCCGGTGCTGCCTGCTGGCCGTCCGGGCGTGCCCTGGACCGGCTGCGGCAAGTTCCTCTGCGTTGGCCTGAACTACGCCGACCATGCCGCGGAATCCAACCTGCCCATCCCGCAGGAACCGGTGCTGTTCACCAAGCACACCAGCACCATGGTGGGCGCCAACGACAACGTGGTACTGCCGCAGGGATCGGTGAAAACCGACTGGGAGGTGGAACTGGGCGTGGTGATCGGCAGCAAGGCCCGTTACGTGAGCGAGGCGGATGCGTTGCAGCATGTGGCCGGTTACTGCGTTGTTAACGACGTGTCGGAACGCGAATACCAGCTCGAGCGCGGCGGCACTTGGGACAAGGGCAAGGGCTGCGACACCTTTGGCCCAGTGGGCCCCTGGCTGGTAACTGCCGACGAGGTGCCCGACCCGCAGGCCCTGGCCATGTGGCTGGACGTGAATGGACACCGCTACCAGAACGGCAACACCCGCACCATGGTGTTTGGCGTGGCCCACCTGGTCAGCTACATCAGCCGCTTTACCACCCTTTATCCGGGTGACCTCATCACGACTGGCACACCGCCGGGGGTGGGCATGGGCGTCAAGCCCCAGGCCGTTTACCTGAAGGCGGGCGACGAGATGCGTCTGGGCATTGTTGGCCTCGGTGAACAGCACCAGCACGTCTTTGCCTGGGATCCGGCTCGAATCGATGGGTGATGGCATGACGGCATTCCACGCTTACTCCCCCCGCAGCGCCAACTGGGGCAGTGAACCCTATGCCGAGTCCAGTGCCGTCGAGGTCGATGCTGCCGTGCAGGCCGCAGCAGCAGCCGCGCCCGCCTGGGCAGCTGCGGGTGCAGAGACCCGCTCCGCACTGCTCGATGGCCTGGCCGCTGCCCTGGAAGCAACCCGCGAAGAACTGGTGCCGATGGCCGATGCCGAAAGTGCGCTGGGCTTGCCGCGCCTGAACGGCGAGCTTGACCGCACCGCGTTCCAGTTGCGCCGTTTTGCCAGCCTGTGCCGCCAGGGCGTACCATTCCAGGCTGTGGACGACCCGGCTGTGATCGGCCCGCCACCGGCCGGCCACCCACCCATGCGCCGCCTGTTTCTGCCGCTGGGCCCGGTGGCCATGTACGCGGCGAGCAACTTCCCCTTCGCCTTTTCGGTGCTGGGCGGTGACACGGCCAGTGCCCTTGCCGCCGGCTGTCCTGTGGTCATCAAGGCCCACCCGGGCCACCCTGGGTTGTCGCGCCGCACTTGGGCCCTGGCCCAGTCGGTCCTGGCGGAGCAGGGCCTGCCCGCTGGCCTGATCGGCTTTGTACAGGGCGCCTCGCCGGAGGTGGGCCTTGCGCTGGTGCGTCATCCGTCCATTGCCGCCGCGGCCTTCACCGGCTCCACGCGTGGGGGCATTGCTCTGTGGAAAGAGGCCCAGGCCCGCCCGCGCCCGATCCCCTTCTTCGGCGAACTGGGGGCCATTAACCCGGTGCTGGTGTGGCCAGGCGCGCAAACCGACGCCCTGGCCGACACCCTGGCGGCCTCCATCACACTGGGCTGTGGCCAGTTCTGTACCAACCCGGGCCTGATCGTACTGTTGCAGGGGCCGCAGACCCCGGCGTTTGTGGCCCGCTTAACCAGTGCCCTGGCCCAGCAGCAGCCGCACCCCATGCTCACCCCCGGCATGCGCCAGGCCTTCGTCGATGGCACCCATCGCCAGTTGGCGCACGGTGCCAAGGTACTGTTGCAGGAGCCCGACACGGCCCAGGCCCCACGGCCCTTCCTGGCGGAGGTGGACGCCACCACATTTGTGGCCGAACCCGAACTTCGTGAAGAGGTGTTTGGCCCGTCCAGCCTGTTGGTGCATGCGCCCGACGCGGCAGCGGCCGAAGCCACCCTGCGAGCCATCGGCGGCAGCCTCACGGTAACCCTGCATGGCGCCCAGGACAATGCCGAGGGGCGTGCGCTGCTGCAGGCCGCGCTGGCGGTGGCTGGCCGTGTGCTATTTGCCGGGGTGCCCACCGGCGTGGCAGTGACTGCGGCACAGCAGCATGGCGGGCCTTGGCCAGCCACAACGGCGCCGCAGACCACCTCTGTGGGTGACGCGGCGTTGCAGCGCTTTCAGCGTCCTGTATGCCTGCAGGACGCGCCCGACTGGGTGTTGGGGGCCTTGCCAGCGTGATTTTTTCGTCTAGTCTGCGGCGCGAGGCCGTGTTTGTTGATGGCATTCGAGACATGCTGCCCCAGGCCCCGGGCATTGCTGCCTGGGGCCTGATGACGGGCGTGGCCATCATCAAGTCGGGCATGGGCCTGACCGAATCGCTGGCTATGACGCTGCTGGTGTTTGCCGGCTCTTCGCAACTCGCCTCGCTGCCGTTGATTGTTGCGGGTGCGCCGGCCTGGGTCATCCTTGCGACCGGCTTCTGTGTCAACCTGCGCTTCGTGGTTTTCAGCCTGCACCTGCGCCCGCACCTGATGCACTTGCCGCGCTGGCAGCGTTTGGCGCACGGCTATTTCACAGCCGATATCACCTATGTGCTGTTCACCCAACGGTATCCTCACGCTGGCCAGACGGCGCAGGAGCGACGCAGCCAAGAAGCGTATCTGGCAGGCAATGGCTTGGTTAACTGGTTGTCGTGGGTGGGGGCCGGTCTGGTGGGGGTGGCCTTGGCAAACCTCATCCCAACAGAGTGGGGGCTTGGCTTTGCCGGCATACTTTGCCTGGTGGGTATCCTTTGTTCGCTGGCAACTACTCGTTTGCGTATGCTCGCTGCCGCGGTGGCTGGCTCTGTGGGGGTGGTGGCTTACGCGTTACCGCTCAAGCTCAACATCGTTCTTGCTATCGCGGTGGCCGTGCTCATTTCTTTGTCGGCCGAAAAGCTGCGTCTATTTGTTACTGCCGGGAGGCACAAATGATAGATCTCTGGACGTTGAGCGTCATCGTTGGCCTGGCTGGTGTTACTGTGGTCACACGATGCTTCTTCCTCTTCTCCAATCGCTCTTGGAACTTGCCTCCCTGGGCGTTAAGAGCGCTGCAATACGCTCCCATTGCCGCCTTGTCTGCAGTGGTTGTTCCCGAGGTGGTGACGACGCAGGGTCTCCTCATTAATACCTGGCGCGATGCGCGCCTGTTTGCCGCTGCGGCCGGTGCTGTTTGGTATTTCTGGCGCGGTGGTGTTCTGGGTACCATCGTAGTTGGCATGGCAGTCTACTTGCCATTGCGAATGAGCCTGGGCTGGTAGCCTGCGTGATCTTTTGGAGATCAATATGAGGAATTCACGTCTCACTATTGACTTCACTGGTCTGGGCCACATAGGTCTCTGTCAGGATGATGAGCTTGCTTGTCTGTCTGTCTGTCTGTCTGGGCATCGGGTGGTTACGTCGTCCACAACGAGGCCATCTAGCGGCCAGAAGTTGGTTTGCTTGAACTTAAGTGTCGTGCCATACGGTCCCGTCCCAGCATTTGCTCCGCGCGTAACGGAAGCTCTGGTCCTGGGGTGTGAGCAGACTCTGATGCGTTGAATCATCCATATACGCAAACTCCACTGGGGTATAGGCTACGGATTAAAGTCAAGGTGGGCCTAGTTGGTTCCCGACTTGACTCCACATGTCGGCCCGCGTGAGCGGGTTTCGGACCCGGCTTATGCCGGGCTTTTTTCTTGTGGTCAGTGTCTGAATCGACTACGTGAACAGAACCGGCAGCAGTTAAACAAGACCTACTTCTGGGAAATCCAAGGATTGGTCCATAGCAAGAGAAGCTCAAAGTCTGAACATTTGAACTGCTTTATCAAGCCTTTGGGCTTGCTCACGCAAGCCGACGGTAGCTGCAGCGGCCTGCTCCACAAGTGCTGCGTTCTGCTGGGTCATCTGGTCAAGTAGACCAATTTCTCTGTTGATTTCACCGAGTCCATTGGACTGCTCGCTCGAGGTGGCCGTGATGCTTGCAATCGTCTCCCGGACACGCTGCACGGATCCCACAATGTCCTGCATGGTTGTTCCGGCTGCTTGCACCAGTTCCGAGCCAGACTGGACCCGCGCGACCGATGTCTCAATCAGGTCCTTTATCTCGCGTGCGGCCTCTGCGCTCCGTCCGGCCAGGTTGCGAACCTCCCCCGCCACAATGGCGAAGCCACGTCCTTGCTCACCGGCACGTGCGGCCTCCACTGCGGCATTCAGAGCGAGGATGTTGGTCTGAAACGAAATCCCATCAATTACGCTGATGATGTCGCGGATCCGCTGGGAACTGAGACTGATCTCGTCCATGGTCTTCACAACTTGGTCGACGACCTTGCCACCCTGGAGCGCCACGTCAGAAGCTGATGCAACCAAAAGGCTGGCGGTTCGAGCTGCTTCGGTCGATTCGCGTACGTTGCCTGTCAACATCTCCAGACTGGACGCTGTGTGCTGCAGGTTGCCTGCAGCGCGCTCGGTGCGGTCGCTCAAGTCCTGATTTCCGGTGGCAATTTCCGTGGACATTTGGGTGATGCTTTGACTAGCCTGCCTAATGTCGCCCAGAGCAATCTGCAAGCTGTCAACGAGTCGTTGCAATGAATGAAGCAGACTGCCTTCATGCGCCGCAGGGACCTGCACACTCAGGTTGCCATCGGCTAGCGCGGCCAGTACATCGCTTGCGGTGGATGGCTCGCCACCAAGAACATGCCGTGCCGTGCGCCTGATCCAGATGGTGAAGCCGACACAGGCAGTGACGCAGATAGTTGTGAGCACCGCAGTCAAAGCGCCGCCCATTACCAGATAGCCCGCCATCACCTCGGCATCGACTTGGCGACTTTGCCGCTGCAGCCACCAGGCACCTAGCGCTACCGTGGAGCCAGCGCCTGCAACCATGAAGGTTGGCACGAGCATGGACAAAGTGAGCTTCTGCGTATAGTTCATCGGGTATGGTCCCACGCCTCAAAGTCAGAGATCCATTCTAGATGTGCAAACGGTGCCGTGTACGGGCACGTTTGAGGAGATACGCACGGCGACAGTTCGCCATTCTTTCTAGACTACGTCTTTGCGCACAACTGGGAGACAGATAGTGTGGTGTACCTCTGGTGTGTCTGGTCACCTTGATCGTCGCCTATGGCAAGCTCAAACGAGGTGGGGTAACGACCTGGGATGCGGATGGCGGTTTCGAGGTCGTGCACGGACCGGTTGGTATCGGCCGGACCTTGGCGTGGTTTCTGCTGAAAATCACTAGAAACTTGTGCTATGGTTGCGTCAGCGTTGAGAACAACGCAAGGGTACAAAAGACAGACAAATGTTGCTTGTCATTCTGGCCTAAGTGATTGATTTTAAAGGTATTTCTATTTTGGCTGTAGTGTCCCGTCCACTCCGCCAGCATTCAGCAAAAAGCCCGCCTTTGGCGGGCTTTTTCATTGGGCGCTCGGAGATTAGGCGCTCGGAACGCACCACCCGTACACACCTTTCAGGGCTGGTGTGCTGCTGCCCTGACGAGCTGTTGTTGCCACCAGTTCTGGGCTTCTTCACCCAAAGGCTCGGCGAGCCGGGCGGGCAATGGCCATTGCAGCAGTTCTGCCAAGCGGCTCACCACCCAGAGTGCCTCACCTTCGCTCAGACGGCCTTCTTCTGCCACCAGGCCTTGCAGCATGCGGGCCAGCACATCGCCTTCAGTGATGCCAAGCTTCACCAGCACCTGGCTAGCGTGTTCGGTGAGCATTTGCGCCATGTCTTCGCACAGCTCGAATTTTTCGGCCAAGGCTGCACGATCAATGGACGGTTTGCGCTGGCCGGGTGTGATGAAAAGCTCCGCGAAAGAGTCGGGCACAAGCAATTGGGACTCATCCATGGGCGGTCCCATCGCGCCATTCGCGCACTTCGGTGAATGAGAATTTGCAGCGTACACACTGGTAGCGGCCAGTGGGGCGCATGGCACCAAGCGGGTCCCGGTCGAGGACGGGGCGGTAGGCAGTGGCGCCGCAACGGTGGCAGGCGTTCATGGGTCTCCCTGGGTTCATGCTGGCATTGTGCCAAGTTTCACGCGCGCTTACGGGCATGCCTTGAATGGCCTTGGGCGTGGCGTGCATGCCCATGTAGAGAACGTTGGAGGTGTGCATCCGTGGCTCCTTTGCGGCACAGGGTGTACCGTGGTTGGGTCCATTGTGGGCAGCCTCCGTATCAAAAAACGATACGCCTTCGGTAGGTCGCGCGGGCCCAGGCACGAGGGGGCATTGTCCGGATTGGCTATTTCCGAAGGCGTATGGACAGCCGGTGGCCCTTGAGGCAATCTGGGTGTTTGACTCACACCGCAAACATAGCCTATGGACTCCAATGACGATCTGTTGTCGCGCCTGCGCGAGTTTCATGCAGACTACTTTCCCAGGCACCAGCAACGCCTCCAGGATCTGGTAGCCGAGGGGCAACACCCCAAGACACTGTTCATCGGGTGTTCGGATTCGCGTGTGGTGCCATGGCTGTTGACGGGGGCGGGGCCGGGTGACCTGTTCATTGTGCGCAACGTGGGGGCGCTGGTGCCGCCGTACGACGGTTCGCATGGCCTGCACGGCACGATGGCGGGTGTGGAATTCGCGGTGTTGAGCCTGAAGGTGGAACACATCATTGTGTGCGGGCACAGCCACTGTGGCGCCATTCGCGCGGCGTACGAAGGAGCGCCCGAAGGGGCACCTGCGTTGAAGAGCTGGCTGCACCTGGTGGACGAGGCCTTGCTGCCCGTGCAGACCACCAAGGAGGCGCTGCGGCGCACCGAGCAGCGCAGCGTGGTGCTGCAACTGGAACGTCTGTTGGACTACCCCATGGTGCGCGCTGGCGTGGAAGCTGGCACCTTGCAACTGCACGGCTGGCACTTCGTCATTGAAGACGGTGAGGTGCACGTGTTCGACGCTGAGACAGGCCTGTTTGTGCCTGCGTCCGAGGCGCAGCACAGCGGCACGGGACCTTTCCCGCCCTACGTGGAGAACGACGGGCAGGTCCCGGAGGTGTGAGCTTGACTGGCCCTTTGCGATGTTTCAACCGCGGGGCAACCGGCGCTGGGGCTGGCCAGTTTGCCCATGCACGAGGCGGATGAAGTCGAGCAACTCCTTGTCGGAGCGGCGGATGTGTAGCGAAAGCCAGTCGCGCAGCACGGTGGACAGCTGTGCCGCCACGGTGATGTGGCCCGCCTCGTAGCGCTGCTGCAGTTCGCGCAGGCTGTTCACGAAGTGGGCGTGGCCTTTGCGGTGCCCTTCCAGGTTGGGGAAGTGCACGGCTTCCATCTGGGCTTCCTCGCGGCGCAGGTGGTCGCTCGTGTAGCGGATGAGTTCCTCCAGGATCTGACCGACGATCTCGACGCCACGGCCTTCGCTCGTGGCGGTGTGCAACTGGTTGACCAGATCGACGAGGTGGCGGTGGTCTGCGTCGATGGGGCCGTTGTCGATGACCATGTCATCGGCCCATTGGAAGTAAGCCATGCGGTTGTCTCCTGTTTCAGGCGGCGAGGCGGAACACGCTGACCGCCTGCACCAGCGCTTTGGCCTGGTGTTCAAGGGATTGAGCGGCGGCAGCCGACTCTTCCACCAGGGCTGCGTTCTGCTGTGTCACCTGGTCCATCTGGCCCACGGCCTGGTTGATCTGGTCCAGGCCGCTGGACTGGTCCTGGCTGGCCATGGTGACTTCGCGCATGAGGTCAGCCACGCGGCGCACGTGCACGACGATCTCGTCCATGGTGCTGCCCGCCTGTTCCACGAGCTTGCAGCCCTGGGACACGTTTTGGACGGAGTTGCCGATCAGGTCCTTGATTTCTTTGGCAGCTGTGGCGGAGCGCCCGGCCAGGCTGCGCACTTCGCTCGCCACCACGGCAAAACCACGCCCCTGTTCACCGGCGCGCGCGGCTTCCACGGCGGCGTTGAGCGCCAGGATGTTGGTCTGGAAGGCAATGCCGTCGATGACGCCGATGATGTCAGCAATGCGTTTGGACGAGGCGTTGATGGCTTCCATGGTGTCAACGACCTGACCGACCACGGTGCCGCCTTTGACCGCCACTTCGGAGGCGGACTCGGCCAGCTGGTTGGCGTGCCTGCCGCTGTCGTAGTTCTGCTTCACGGTCTGGGTGAGTTCGGCCATGGACGCAGCGGTTTGTTCCAGCGCGCTGGCTTGTTCTTCGGTACGGGACGACAGATCGAGGTTGCCCGCCGCAATTTGGCTGGTGGCCGTGGCCATGCCGTCTGCACCCTGGCGTACCTGGCTGACGATGCGGGTGAGGCTGTCGTTCATGTCGCGCAACGCTTCAAGAAGCTGCCCGCATTCGTCGCGGCTGGTCACGGTGATCTGGTTGTCCAGATGGCCTTGTGACACGCGCTGTGACAAGGTGACGGCCTGGCGCAAGGGGCGCGTGATGGAGCGTGTGACCCACATGGCAAAGCCCACGGCAATGAGCACGCTGGCCAGTCCCAGAACCACCAGCAGTTGCCGTGAAGCGGCAATGCTGGCTTGCACCTCGGCGCTGCTGGACGTGACGACTTTTTGCTGCAGGGCGTTGAGCTTGTCGATGGGTTGCTGCAGGGCGTCGAGCGCGGGCAGTGTTTCGGTGATCATGAGGCGGGTGGCGCCTTCGCGGTCCCCGGCGTCAACAAGTTGGGCCACGCGCCCGAAGGAGGCGACGTATTGCGCGCGGGCTTGTTTCAGCGTGGCAAGCAGGTCTTTGCCTTCTTGCAGATAGACCAGGCGGTCCAGCGTCTCCAGCGCAACGTCGATGTCTTTCTTGTTGCTGGCGATGCGTTCCTTGACCTGGGTGATGTGCGCGGGATCGGTGCTGATGAGCAGTTCCATCGTACGCCGGGCATTGGCGCGCGTGGTGGCATTGATGGTGCCCGCCGCCTGTGCCTTGACCCAATCGGATTCGATGATGCGGGTGTTGATGCCACCGATGCCGTTGAGGCGGAGGATGGCGATTGCCACGGCCAGGACGGAGAGAAAGATGAGAAGGCCGAACCCGAGGCCGAGGCGGGTGCCTATCTTCAAGTCGTTGAATTTCATGCCTCAATCGTAAGAATTCAAGGCATGCGTGGGGATCGCCCGCAGGTACTATCGGCGCCCCCTGCGGGGGATGCAAAGGAACTATCCGGGGTATGGGGATGCTGTGCGTGTCAGGTCAGGCGGGACCAGTAGGCGGTAACGTCTGGGCGCTGCCGGGGGCGCCGTTCCGTGGCGATGGTGCCGACATTGACGAAGCACAGCGCGTGTTCGCCTGGTGCCAGTCGAAACAGCGTGCGAATGGCCTGGGATTCCATGGACTTGCCGCTGGTGAGGCTGGACCCATAGCCCAGGGCGGTGGCCATGAGCAGCATGTTCTGGATGGCGGCGCCAGCGGAGACCAGCCGGTCGTGTGAAGAGATTTCCGTCTGCTCGTCTTGCAGGCGGGCGACGGCGAGCAACAACCAGGGCGAGCGGTGGGCCTTTTCTCGGGCCTGTTCTACCTCTTCGGGGCCTGCCTGAGGGTCGCGTTCCAGCAGTGCGGCGGCGAAGGCATCGCCCAGGGCAGCACGGCGGTCGGGCGGGATTTCGATGAAGCGCCAGGGCAGCAACTGGTCGTGATCGGGCGCGGCCGCAGCGGCGCGCAGGATGGACTGCTGTTGCAGCGGGTCGGGGCCGGGTTCGGCCAGACGCTTGGGCAGGGTGGTGCGGCGGCTGTGCAGGAGCGTTTCGGCCCACTGGCGGGCATCCTGGTTGCTGTCCTGCGGGGCAGGTGGTTGCTGGTGCATGTCTCGTGGTGTGAGGGAATCAGTCGGGGCGGCCGTCGGCACGCGGGCGGCCAAACCAGTCGAGCAGCCGCAGGCTCCACGGTACCACGCAGACGCACCACAGCAGGGCTGACAGCAGGGTCAGGGCATTGGCCAGTTCGGGTTGCCCGGTGCTCATGGCAGCGGCCACACGGGCAAGGGCAGCCAACTGGAGGAGGCCGAACAACGACCAGGTGAGATTGTCTGCCACGAGTTTGCGCCCGCCATGGCCACAGGAAACGCGGGTGACCATGGCCAGCATGAGTGATCCCATGAAACCGATGGTGGTGGCGTGCAAGGCGCCCAGCGCCCAAGGGGCTGAGCGGATGACGACGGACCAGAAGTGCCCAAGGGCGTCTAGCAGGAAGGCGATGCCCAGCCACACAAAGCCGACGTGCAGCATGGCGAGCAGGCGGATGCTGAGGCTTTGCGCCAGACCCCACATGAAGGCAAGCCACAGCACGACCAGGCCGCTGACGGCCATCCAGAAGCTGCTGAGGGTCTGCAGGGTGGTCACATTCCAGCCGGACCATTCAAACCAGACGAGAACGACTTTTTGCGCAACGGCCAGCAGCAGGAAGTACAGCACCCACATGGGCCGCCATACCGCCACCATGGGCAGGGCGCTGGAGGTGAAGAAAGGAATGAGCCGGTGCGCCGCAGCGATGTAGGTGGTGGCAACGAAGCCCCACAGGCCGGTGAGGAGCCAGACACGCGTGAGGTCCACCCTGCCTGCGAGCAGAGAGATGCCAGCGCTGGCCAGGCACAGCGAGCCAAGGGCCCCAGCGAGGAGGATGACGTGGGGGTGTGTCTTGTCGTCGGCGTCGCTGCTGCGGGTGAGGTGCCAGAAGCGCCAGAGATTCCAGCTGAGGCCTGCCCACGCCAGGGCCATACCGCCGAAGGCTGCGAACGGGTGCCAGTGGCTGCCCGCAATGAAAGTGAGCCAGCCCACAGTTTGCAGCAGGGTCGCGCCAGCCATCTGGCGGGCAGGCGGCGCCAGCACACCCAGCCACTTGGGCCCGGCAGTGAACAGAAAGCCCGAGAAGAACAGCGGCATGAAGCCATAGACCATCAAAACGCCGTGGGTGATGGTGGGCGATACCGCCATGTAGGGCACGGGCAGCCAGCCCATGCGGGTGGTCTGCAGCCATAGCCACCACGCACTGCTGCAGATGAGCAGCAGGCACGCCGCTGCAAACCCCAGACGGTGTGGGGCCCACAGCAACCGGGCAGGACGCCAGTGGACCGAATGGTCCACGCCGTCGGGCCAGGCATGGAGGTAAAAGGCTTTGTCGCGCACGATGCAGCAAATGTGGCTTGAAGCGGACTTTGGCGCTATCCTCCGATGGTCGGTCAGCATCTGTGATCTTTGAGTGTCTGGCCGCACTACCGCTAGTTCTTTCGAACGATGTTCGACCCCTGCCGACCAGAAACCATTGCATGGCTCGACAAAGACGCTTGTCCACGAAATTCATGGCGCTCGGCCTGGGCCTGCTGGTTCTTGCGCTGGTGTCCATTGCCTCGACCATGTGGGTTACGCGCACGCTGGACGGCGGCGCTGCGGCGGTGAACGAGGCAGGCCGCCTGCGGATGCAGGCGTGGCGCCTGGTGAGCACCAAGGTGGTGGGCATGGACCCGGCACGCCAGCGCGAACTGGTGCATGAACTGGACGACACCATGCGCCTGCTGCGCGAGGGGGACCCGACGCGCCCGCTGCAAGTTCCCTGGGACGATGCGACCCTGCCGCTGTTCGAGGAAGTTGAGCGTGCCTGGAATGACATGCGCCCCTTGTGGGGCGATGCGGGCGAAGTGCAACCACCGCCCGAACTGCTGACACGCTCGGTGGATGCCTTTGTGCAGGAGGTGGACCGGTTGGTGCGCGGTATTGAAGGCGTGATGTCGCGCATGACGGCCCTTCTCAACCTGTTCCAGTTCGTGATGATGGGCCTGGCGGTGGCGGCAGCGGTGCTGGCGTTATATCTGGGCTACCTGTTCATCATCCAGCCCCTGCAGCGCCTTCGCGGCGGCTTGCAGCGCGTGCAACGCGGCGATTTCGACACCCGTATCGAGGCTGAGTCCCTGCTGGAGTTCCAGGAGCTGGCTACCGGCTACAACCACATGGCCGAGAACCTGCGCGCCCTCTACCACGGCCTGGAAGCACAGGTGCAAGCCAAGACGCAGGACTTGCAGGCTGAACGCTCACGCCTGGAGGCCTTGTATGAGGTGAGTATCTTTCTGGCGCAGGCCGGTTCGCTGGAGGAACTGGGGCGCGGTTTTGCGCAGAAGCTGCGCCGCATCAGCGGGGCGGACGCGGTGGCGGTGCGCTGGTCTGATGAAACCAGCCAGCGCTACCTGATGCTCGGCAGCGATTGCCTGCCCCAGGAACTGGTGGATGAGGAGCGCTGCCTGGAAGCCGGGCTATGCGCCTGCGGGCAGCCCAAGGCCACGGCGCGCACCCGTGTGATACCCATCATCTCGGAGGACGATTACCGCTTGGGCAACTGCGCCAGGGCAGGCTACAACTCGCTCATCAGCGTGCCCGTGCGGTTGCAGCAACGCGTTCTGGGAGAGGTGGATCTGTTCTACAGGCACGAGGCTGCGCTGGACGCCGAAGACCGGTCGCTGTACGACGCTCTGGCTGGGCACCTGGCCAGTGCCATGGAGAGCCTGCGCAGCGAGGCGCTGCTGCGCGAGGCAGCAGTGAGCGAGGAGCGCACGATGCTGGCGCGCGAGCTGCACGATTCGATTGCGCAGTCGCTGGCGTTTTTGAAGATTCAGATGACGCTGCTGCGGCAGGCGGTGCAGCGTGCAGACGCACAGCAGACGGCGCAGGTGATCGAGGAGCTGGACGCAGGCATTCGCGAGAGCACGAACGACGTGCGGGAACTGCTGGTGCACTTTCGCACCCGCGCCAACGGCGATGACATTGAGCAGGCGTTGCGCACCACGCTGCGCAAGTTTGAACTGCAAAGCGGGCTGGAGGCCCACCTGGACCTGCAGGGCGATGGTCTGGCGCTGCCTTCGGACGTGCAACTGCAGGTGTTGCACATTGTGCAGGAGGCCTTGTCCAACGTGCGCAAGCACGCCCAGGCCAGCGAGGTGTGGGTCAGCGTGCAGCGCGGGCCGCGCTGGACCTTCACGGTGCGGGACAATGGGCGCGGATTCCAGCCAGCGGCCCCGTTGGCTGAGGACACCCACGTGGGTCTGCACATCATGCGCGAGCGCGCCCAGCGCATAGGCGCTGCCGTGCGACTGCAGTCACAACCCGGTGAAGGTACCGAGGTCTGTCTTGAACTGAGTGATTGAATGAAAGAAGCAACTGCATCACCCATCCGCCTGCTGGTGGTGGATGACCACAACCTGTTCCGCCGGGGCCTGATAGCGCTGCTTTCGCAGGACCGGCGCTTCAGCGTGGTGGGCGAGGCGGCTGACGCCAACGCTGCGCTGGCGAGCGTGCGTTCGCTGCAGCCCGACCTGGTGCTGCTGGACAACCACATGCCCGGCGTGAACGGCGTGGATGCCATTGCCGGTTTGAAGGAAGTGCATCCGGCGGCGCGCATCGTCATGCTGACGGTGAGCGAGAACGTGGAAGACCTGGCCGCCGGCCTGCGTGGCGGGGCTGACGGTTACCTGCTCAAGACCATCCATACCGAGGACCTGTGCGACTCCATACAGCGCGTGTGGGAAGGCGACTCGGTGATCAGCCCCGAGATGATGGGCAAGCTGGTGGGCCTGCTGCGCCAGGCGCCGGGTGCGGCACCGCCTGCCAGCCAGCCCCTGGCGGCCGAGGTGGAACAGGCCGTGGCCGTGCCGCTGCTGGACGCCAACGACCCGATCCACAGCCTTTCGCCGCGCGAAACAGAAATATTGCGCCAGATTGCCAAGGGGGAGAGCAACAAGCAGATCGCCCGCACGCTGGACATTGCCGAGACGACGGTGAAGATTCACGTGCAGCACATTCTGCGCAAGCTCAACCTGAGCAACCGCGTGCACGCCGCCGTGTACGCCAGCGAACGCGGCCTGGGCTGAGCCAGACGCGAAAAATACTACCAAAGGAGTAGGGGGAAGGGCGCCGGATCGTCCTTCCCGGGCTGTGCCCCTGTCAGTCAGGAGGATATTCAGTCCTTCTGAAAAAAACGAAAGTCCACCCATGTGTTTGGAGAGAAACCATGGGAATGGAATTGAGCAATAGACGCAAGGCCTGGTCGGTGCTGATCGTCAGCACCTTGTCGTTCACGGTCTGCTTCATGGTCTGGATGATGTTCGGGGTGATTGGCATCCCGATCAAGAAGATGCTGGACCTGAACGCCACGCAGTTTGGCCTGTTGACGGCCACGCCGGTGCTGACTGGCTCGCTGGTGCGGGTGCCGCTGGGTATCTGGACCGACCGCTACGGCGGCCGCATCGTGATGGCGGTGCTGATGGCAGTCACGGTGCCCGCCATCTGGCTGATGGCCTATGCCACCGAGTACTGGCACTTCTTGACGATCGGCTTGTTCGTGGGCCTGGCGGGGGGATCGTTTTCGGTGGGCACGCCTTACGTTGCCCGCTGGTTCCCGAAGAGCCAGCAGGGCATGGCGATGGGGGTGTACGGCGCGGGCAACTCTGGCTCGGCGGTGAACAAGTTTGTGGCGCCGGCCATTCTGGTGGCCTTTGGCTGGGCGGCCGTGCCGCAGGTGTACGCAGCCATCATGGCGGGCACGGTGGTGCTGTTCTGGCTGTTCAGTCACAGCGACCCGGCGCACCTGGTGCCGAGCAACGTGAGCTTCACCGACCAGCTCAAGGCGCTGAAGGACCCGAAGGTGCTGAAGTACTGCCAGTACTACAGCATTGTGTTCGGCGGCTACGTGGCGCTGGCGCTGTGGATGGTGCAGTACTACATCGGCGAGTACGGGCTGGACATCCGTGTGGCCGCGTTGCTGGCGGCATGCTTTAGCCTGCCCGGCGGTGTGCTGCGCGCAGTGGGCGGCGTGCTGAGCGACAAGTACGGCGCGCACAAGGTCACCTGGTGGGTGATGTGGGTGAGCTGGATCTGCCTGTTCCTGCTGAGCTACCCGCAGACGCAGTTCACCATCGCCACGGTGAATGGCCCGCAGACCTTCCACATCGGCTTGAATGTCTACACCTTCACTGCGCTGATGTTCGTGCTGGGCATTGCCTGGGCCTTCGGCAAGGCCAGCGTATTCAAGTACATCGCCGACGACTACCCCAAGAACATCGGCGCCATCAGCGGCATCGTGGGCCTGGCTGGTGGCATGGGCGGCTTCATCCTGCCGATCCTGTTCGGCGCGCTGCTTGACATCACCGGCATCCGCTCCAGCGCCTTCATGCTGCTGTACGGCGTGGTGTGGGTGTCGCTGATCTGGATGTACTTCACCGAGGTGAAACGCACCGAAGTGATGGGCGACAACGCCCCGGCCTTCACTCTGCGCAGTTGAAGTGCGGCACCACCAACGGAGCAATGACATGAATTCCACCTCAACCAATACCGCTGCCGCCGAGCGCGCGGCCAAGAGCGGTTCGGCCGACATCGAGATCTGGCAACCGGAGGACGAACGCTTCTGGGAAAGCACGGGCAAGCGCATTGCCTACCGCAACCTGTGGTTGTCGGTGCCAGCGCTGCTGTGTGGCTTCGCCATCTGGGGCATGTGGGGCATCATCACCGTGCAGATGCACAACCTGGGCTTTCCCTTCAGCCAGGCCGATCTGTTTTCGTTGACCGCCATCGCGGGCCTGGCTGGCGCGACGATGCGCATTCCCGCATCCTTTCTGGTGCGGCTGGCGGGCGGGCGCAACACCATCTTCCTGACCACGGCCATGCTGCTGTCGCCCGCCATTGGCACGGGCATTGCTCTGCAGCACCCCGAGTGGCCGCTGTGGGTGTTCCAGCTGATGGCACTGTGGTCGGGCGTGGGTGGCGGCAACTTTGCCAGCTCCATGTCCAACATCAGCACCTTCTTCCCCAAGCGGCTGCAAGGCACGGCGCTGGGCCTGAACGCAGGCCTGGGCAACTTCGGCGTGACGACCATGCAGATCGTCATCCCGCTGGTGATGACCATTGGCATCTTCGGTGCCTTTGGCGGCGAGCCCATGGTGCTGCAGAAGGACAGTGGCTGGATCTTCGGCAAGATTCCCGCCGGTACGCAGACGTGGATACAGAACGCGGGCTTTGCCTGGCTGCTGTCGCTGGTGCCGCTGTCGGTGCTGTGCTGGTTTGGCATGAACAACCTCAAGACGGTGTCGCCCAGCACGGGCAGCCCGATCGTGGCTTTCATGAAGATCACCTGGCTGTACACGCTGGCCTTCATTCCGGCTGGCATTGGCCTGTACCTGTACCTGCCCGCGCCCACCGGCCTGGGTGTGCTCAACATGTGGGTGACCATGCCACTCATCATCGTGAGCACGTTGATGGTGATGAAGGTGACCGCCTTCGGCACGATGAAGGACAACATCGCCAAGCAGTTCGCCATCTTCAGCAACAAGCACACCTGGTCGCTGACGGCGCTGTACATCGTCACCTTCGGCTCGTTCATCGGCTTTTCCATGGCGCTGCCGCTGGCCATCACGGTGATCTTCGGTTTCAGCCACGTGCCCGACGCCAACGGCGTGATCCAGCACACGCTGAAGAACCCGAACGCGCCCTCCGCGCTGACCTACGCGTGGATCGGACCCTTCGTGGGCGCAGCAGTGCGCCCGGTTGGGGGCTGGATTTCTGACAAGTGGGGCGGCTCCATCGTCACGCAGATCATTTCTGTGGTGATGGTGGGCGCCTCGGTGGCGGTGGGCTACGTGATGATGCAGGCCTACGGTTCGGCCACGCCTGAGCAGTACTTCCCCATGTTCCTGGGCCTGTTCATCGTGCTGTTCACCGCCAGCGGCATCGGCAACGGCTCCACCTTCCGCACCATCGGCGTGATCTTTGACCGCCAGCAGGCCGGCCCCGTGCTGGGCTGGACATCTGCCATCGCCGCCTACGGTGCCTTCATCGCGCCGGTCGTGATCGGCCAGCAGATCAAGGCAGGCACCCCCCAGACCGCCATGTACGGCTTTGCCGTGTTCTACGCGGTCTGCATCGTTTTGAACTGGTGGTTCTACCTGCGCCCCGGTTCCGAGATCCGCAACCCCTGACGCCACAGACCTGGACACGACAACGCTTCAACGGAGTCAACAATGAGCCATTTTCTTGACCGACTGACACACTTCAACCTGCCCAAGGAGACCTTCTCTGACGGGCACGGCCAGGTCACCAACGAAGACCGCACCTGGGAAGACGCCTACCGCAACCGCTGGGCGCACGACAAGATCGTTCGTTCCACCCACGGCGTGAACTGCACGGGCTCTTGCTCGTGGAAGATTTACGTGAAGGGCGGCATCGTCACCTGGGAAACCCAGCAGACCGACTACCCCCGCACCCGCTGGGACATGCCCAACCACGAGCCTCGCGGCTGTGCGCGTGGCGCCAGCTACAGCTGGTACCTGTACAGCGCCAACCGCGTGAAGTACCCCATGGTGCGCGGGCGCCTGCTGGAGCGCTGGCGCGCTGCCTTGAAGGTGGCCAAGACGCCGGTGGACGCCTGGTCGCTGATTGTGGAAGACGACGCTGCGCGGCGCGACTACCAGCAGGTACGCGGCATGGGCGGTTTTGTGCGTTCCACCTGGGACGAGGTGAACCAGCTGATTGCTGCCGCCAACGTTTACACCATCAAGAAGCACGGGCCGGACCGCATCATCGGCTTCTCGCCCATTCCGGCGATGAGCATGGTGAGCTACGCGGCAGGTTCGCGCTATCTGAGCCTGCTGGGCGGCGTGTGCATGAGCTTCTACGACTGGTACTGCGACCTGCCGCCCGCCAGCCCGCAGATCTGGGGCGAGCAGACCGACGTGCCCGAATCCGCCGACTGGTACAACTCCAGCTTCATCATTGCCTGGGGGTCCAACGTGCCGCAGACGCGTACGCCGGACGCCCACTTCTTCACCGAGGTGCGCTACAAGGGCACCAAGACGGTGGCGGTGACGCCCGACTATTCCGAGGTGGCCAAGCTGGCCGACCTGTGGCTGCACCCCAAGCAGGGCACCGACGCCGCCATGGCCATGGCCATGGGCCACGTGGTGCTCAAGGAGTTCTACTTCCCCGACAACGGCAGCGCGGGGGAATCGCGCCGGGCCGCCCCAAGCGATTCCGCCCCCCTCGGGGGGAGGGACGCTGATCAGCGTCCCAGGGGGCGGTCGGCTTACTTTGACGACTACGCCCGCCGCTACACCGACCTGCCCATGCTGGTGATGCTGAAGGAACAGCAGTTGCCCGACGGCAGCACCACCCTGGTGCCGGACCGCTACCTGCGCGCCAGCGACTTCAACGGCAAGCTGGGCCAGGCCAACAACCCCGAGTGGAAAACCATCGCCTTTGACACCGACGGCAAGGCCGTGCTGCCCAACGGTTCGATCGGTTTCCGCTGGGGCCCCGAAGGCCGCGAGGACACCGGCAAGTGGAACCTGGAAAACAAGGAAGCGCGTGACGGCGACGAGGTGAAGCTCAAGCTGTCGGTGCTGGAGGACGGTGAGCAGGACCACGAAGTGGTGGAAGTTGGCTTCCCGTACTTTGGCGGGCAGCAGACGCCGCACTTCCAGGCCAACGCCGCCACGGGCGACGTGAACCGCGCCAAGGTGCCCGCCGTGCGGCTGCGCCTGGGCAAGGCTGGCGAGGAACGCCACGCGCTGGTGGCCACCGTGTTCGACCTGCAGGTGGCGCAGTACGGCATTGACCGGGGCCTGGGTGGCGGTGCCAAGAGCTACGACGACAACGCTCCCTACACCCCTGCCTGGCAGGAAGCCATCACCGGCGTGCCGCGCGAGCAGGTCATCACCGTGGCGCGCCAGTTCGCCGACAACGCCGACAAGACGCACGGCAAGTCCATGGTCATCATCGGCGCGGCCATGAACCACTGGTACCACGCCGACATGAACTACCGCGGCGTGATCAACCTGCTGATGATGTGCGGCTGCATTGGCCAGAGCGGCGGCGGCTGGGCGCACTACGTGGGCCAGGAAAAGCTGCGCCCGCAGACTGGCTGGACGGCGCTGGCCTTTGCGCTGGACTGGATACGCCCGCCGCGCCAGCAGAACTCCACCAGCTTCTTCTATGCCCACACCGACCAGTGGCGCTACGAGAAGCTGGACCTGTCGGACATCGTCTCGCCGCTGGCCGACAAGAACGCCTTCGGTGGCAGCATGATCGACTACAACGTGCGTGCCGAGCGCATGGGCTGGCTGCCGTCGGCACCGCAGCTCAAGACCAACCCGCTGCAGGTGGTGAAGGACGCCACCGCCGCAGGCATGGACCCGAAGGACTACGTGGTCAAGGCGCTGCGCGACGGCTCGCTGGAGATGAGCTGCGAGGACCCGGACGCGCCGCAGAACTGGCCGCGCAACCTGTTTGTGTGGCGTTCCAACCTGCTGGGCTCCAGCGGCAAGGGCCACGAGTACTTCTGCAAACACCTGCTGGGCACCGAAAACGGCGTGCAGGGCAAGGACCTGGGGCCTGACGACGCCAAGTCCAAGGAAGTGAAGTGGCACGCCGAAGCGCCCCAGGGCAAGCTGGACCTGCTGGTGACGCTGGACTTCCGCATGAGCACCACCTGCCTGTACAGCGACATCGTGCTGCCCACGGCCAGCTGGTACGAGAAGAACGACCTCAACACCAGCGACATGCACCCCTTCATCCACCCGCTGTCTGCAGCGGTGGACCCGGTGTGGCAGTCAAAGAGCGACTGGGAAATCTACAAGGGCTTTGCCAAGGCCTTCAGCGAGGTGTGCGTGGGCCACCTGGGCGTGGAGAAGGAAGTGGTGCTGACCCCGTTGATGCACGACAGCCCGGGCGAACTGGCCCAGCCCTTTGAGGTGAAGGAGTGGAAGAAGGGCGAATGCGACCTGATTCCCGGCAAGACCGCGCCGCAGATCACCGTGGTGGAGCGCGACTACCCCAACCTGTACAAACGCTTCACGGCGCTGGGCCCCTTGATGAACAAGGTGGGCAACGGCGGCAAGGGCATTGCCTGGAAGACCGAGACCGAAGTGACGCAGCTTGGCCAGCTCAACGGCAACACGCTGGAAGAGGGCGTGACCAAGGGCATGCCGCGTATCGTCAGCGACATCGACGCCTGCGAGGTGATTCTGCAACTGGCGCCCGAGACCAACGGCCACGTGGCTGTGAAGGCCTGGGAAGCGCTGGGCAAGGCTACCGGGCGCGACCACAAGCACCTGGCCCTGTATCGCGAGGACGAGAAGATCCGCTACCGCGACATCCAGGCGCAGCCGCGCAAGATCATCTCCTCGCCGACCTGGACGGGCCTGGAGAGCGAGAAGGTCAGCTACAACGCCGGCTACACCAACGTGCACGAGCTGATCCCATGGCGCACCCTCACCGGGCGCCAGCAGTTCTACCAGGACCACCCCTGGATGATCGCCTTCGGCGAGGGCTTCAGCAGCTACCGCCCGCCGGTGGACCTGAAGACCACCGACGAGGTGCAGGGCCGCAAGTCCAACGGCAACCCCGAGATCGTGCTGAACTTCATCACCCCGCACCAGAAGTGGGGCATCCACAGCACGTACAGCGACAACCTGCTCATGCTCACGCTCAACCGTGGCGGCACGGTGATCTGGCTGAGCGAGGACGACGCCAAGCGCGCGGGCATCGAGGACAACGACTGGGTGGAGCTGTTCAACGTCAACGGCGCCGTGGCGGCGCGCGCGGTGGTGAGCCAGCGCGTCAACCCCGGCATGGTGATGATGTACCACTCCCAGGAAAAGATCATCAACACGCCCGGCTCCGAGATCACCGGCGTGCGCGGCGGCATCCACAACTCCGTCACGCGCATCGTGCTCAAGCCCACGCACATGATCGGCGGCTACGCCCAGCAGAGCTACGGCTTCAACTACTACGGAACCATCGGCACCAACCGCGACGAGTTCGTGGTGGTGCGCAAGATGAAGAAGGTGGACTGGCTCGACACGCCACGGGATGACTACCTGGCCAAGGCTTACCAAGCTCAAGGAGAGAACCCATGAAAGTGCGCGCACAGATCGGCATGGTGCTGAACCTGGACAAGTGCATCGGCTGCCACACCTGCAGCGTGACCTGCAAGAACGTGTGGACCAGCCGCCCGGGCGTGGAATACGCCTGGTTCAACAACGTCGAGTCCAAGCCCGGCATCGGCTACCCCAAGGAATGGGAAAACCAGGACAAGTGGAAGGGCGGCTGGGTGCGCAAACCCGACGGCTCCATCGTTCCGAAGCAGGGCGGCAAGTGGTCGCTGCTGATGAAGATCTTCGCCAACCCCAACCTGCCGCAGATCGACGACTACTACGAGCCCTTCACCTTCGACTACGACCACCTGCAGTCGGCGCCCGAGATGAAGGCCGCGCCCACGGCGCGCCCACGCAGCCTGATCACGGGCCAGCGCATGGAGAAGATCGAGTGGGGCCCGAACTGGGAGGAAATCCTGGGCGGCGAATTCGCCAAGCGTAGCAAGGACAGCAACTTCGACGGCTTCGAGGCCGCGCAGAAGGCCATGGTGGGTGAGTTCGAGAACACCTTCATGATGTACCTGCCGCGCCTGTGCGAGCACTGCCTGAACCCGGCGTGCGTGGCATCGTGCCCCTCGGGCTCGATCTACAAGCGCGAGGAAGACGGCATCGTGCTGATCGACCAGGACAAGTGCCGCGGCTGGCGCATGTGCGTGAGCGGCTGCCCCTACAAGAAGATCTACTACAACTGGAAGAGCGGCAAGGCCGAGAAGTGCATCTTCTGCTACCCGCGCATCGAAGCCGGCCAGCCCACCGTCTGCACCGAAACCTGCGTGGGCCGCATCCGCTACCTGGGCGTGCTGCTGTACGACGCCGACCGCATCGGCGAAGCCGCCAGCACCGAGCGCGAGACCGACCTGTACCAGTCGCAGCTCGACATCTTCCTGGACCCCAACGACCCGGCGGTGATTGCCCAGGCGCGTGCCGACGGCATTCCCGAAGCGTGGCTGGAAGCCGCCCGCAACAGCCCCGTCTACAAGATGGCCGTGGACTGGAAGGTGGCCTTGCCCCTGCACCCGGAATACCGCACGCTGCCCATGGTGTGGTATGTGCCGCCGCTGTCGCCCATTACCGCTGCGGCCAATGCCGGGCACGTGGGCATCAACGGCGAGATTCCGGACGTGAGCCAGCTGCGCATTCCCGTGAAGTACCTGGCCAACCTGCTGACCGCCGGCGACACCTTCCCCGTGGTGAAGGCGCTGGAACGCATGCTGGCCATGCGCGCCTACCAGCGCGCCAAACACGTGGACGGCGTGACCAACCACGCAGTGCTGGAACAGGTGCAATTGAGCACCGCGCAGGTGGAAGAGATGTACCGCTACATGGCGATTGCCAACTACGAGGACCGCTTCGTGATTCCCACCACGCACCGCGAATACGCCGAGAACGCCTTCAACGTCAAGGGCGGTTGCGGCTTCAGCTTTGGCAACGGCTGCTCCGAAGGGGTGACCGAGACCAGCCTCTTCGGCAGCGAGAAGAAGCGCACCATTCCCATCAAGGTGGAGGGCTGAGCGATGCTGTTCTCCGCACCCCCCAAATCCATGCGCCTGACGTTGCGCGTGCTGTCGCACCTGTTGAGCTACCCCAGCGTGGAGTTGTTGGCGCACCTGGGCGAGTTGGCCCAGGCCCTGCGTGACGAGGCCGTGCTGGACGGCCAGCGCACCGACGAGCTGGAAGCGTTGATGCACCGCTTGGCACGCCTGCCATCCATGCAGGTGCAGGCGGAGTACGTGGAGCTGTTCGACCGTGGTCGCAGCACCGCGCTCAACCTGTTCGAGCACGTGCACGGCGATTCGCGCGACCGTGGCCCCGCCATGATCGACCTGATCCAGACCTTCGAGAAAGCGGGCCTGATGCTGCGCACCGAGGAGTTGCCCGACCACCTGCCCGTGCTGTTGGAGTTTGCCTCCACCCAGCCGCCGGCCCAGGCGCGCGAATTCCTGGGTGAGATTGCCCACATCGTGCGGGTGATCTTCAGCGCGCTGCAAAAGCGCCAGAGTCCCTACGCCAGCGTGCTGGCAGCCGTACTCGAACTGGCCGGGCACAAGGCCGAGGCCGTGCCTGTGCCTGTTGAAGAGGCCATGGACGAGTCGTGGGAAGAGCCGCCCGTCTTTGGCGGCTGCTCCACCCAGGGGCAGGCCAAACCCGGCCAACCCCAACCCATCCAACTGGTCAGAAAAGCTGTTTCGTCATCACAAGGAGTGCAGGCATGAACACCCTCCACAACTTCCTGTTCAACGTCTATCCCTACATTTGCCTGTCGGTGTTCCTGATGGGCAGCCTGGCCCGCTTTGACCGCGACCAATACACCTGGAAAAGCGACTCGTCGCAACTGCTGCGCAAGGGGCAGTTGCGCTGGGGCAGCAACCTGTTCCACATAGGCATTCTGTTCCTGTTCTTCGGGCACAGCGTGGGCCTGCTCACCCCGCACTGGGTGTACGAGCCCTTCATCACCCCGGGGCAGAAGCAACTGCTGGCCGTGGTGGCGGGCGGCGTGGCAGGCTTCATTTGCTTCATCGGACTGACGCTGCTGCTGCACCGGCGCATCTTCGATCCGCGCATCCGCCTCACCAGCCACCGCACCGACCTGTTCATCCTCGTCATCCTGTGGGTGCAGTTGGTGCTCGGGCTCATCACGCTGCCGTATTCCATTGGCCACAGCGACGGCTCGGTGATGCTGGTGTTGTCGGACTGGGCGCAGCGCATCGTCACCTTCCGCCCTGATGCTGCTGGCCTGGTGGCGCTGGACTGGCCCTACAAGGTGCACCTGGTGCTGGGCATGACGATCTTCCTGCTGTTCCCATTCAGCCGGCTGGTGCACGTTTGGAGCGGCTTTGCCACCGTGGCCTATGTGCTGCGGCCCTACCAGGTGGTGCGCAGCCGCCGCCTGGGGCTGACACCGTCCACCCCTGCGGACACCGACCGTTGAGCAAGCAAGGCACGCTGAAAGACACACCATGAACACGCAAAACACCACAGGTTGCGGCAGCGGGCATTGTGGCTGCGCCAGCAGCCCAACCGGGCTGGCGGCAGTGGCCACCATCAACGGCGTGGCACTGCACCTGCCGGACGAGATGCTCCCGCAAGATGAGTTGCTGGAGCGCGCGCACGGCGAGCTGCTGCGCCAGGAGGCCGTGCGCCTGGGGCTGCTGCCAAAGGGTGACTACCCGGTGGCGCCCGAGCTGGGCGAACACGAGCGCGAGGTGATCGAGTCCATGCTCGATACGCAGGTGCTGACCCCCGAGCCGTCCGAAGCCGAGTGCTTGCGCTATTACGAAGGGCACAAGACGCACTTCGTGGTGGGGCAGGCCATGCACGTGCGGCACATCCTGTTTGCCGTGACGCCGGGTGTGGACGTGCATGCACTGGCCAAACGGGCCGAACAAGCCTTGCTGGAACTGTCCCGCAAGGACGTGCCGGAGGGCCGCTTCGAAGCGCTGGCGCGTGAACTGTCCAACTGCCCCACGGGCGCCACGGGTGGCGACCTGGGCTGGATAGGCCCCGAGGAATGCGCGCCCGAGCTGGCCAACGAGCTTTTCTTCCAGACCGATTCCGGCTGGGGCATGGGTCTGCATCCAAGACTGGTGCACACACGCCATGGATTTCATATCATTGAGGTCATGGGCCGCCGGCGGGGCAAGCAGCTGGCGTTCGATGAGGTGAAAGACCGCATCGAGCAGCAGCTGGCCATGCAGGTGCGGGCCACGGCATTGCGGCAGTACATGCTGGTTCTGACCGGCCGCGCGAAGGTGGAAGGCCTGGAACTGGAGGGTGCGGCCACGCCTTTGGTGCAGTAAAAAGGGGGGCGTACATGACAGACAGCGCCGAGCACGCTGCAAGACCAGCTGGCAAGCTGCTGCTGGTGGACGACGAACCCAACATCCTGGCCGCGCTGCGGCGCCTGCTGCGTCAGGATGGTTACGCCATCACGGCAGAGACAGACGCGCGCGTTGCGCTTACGCGGCTGGAGTCGGAAGACTTTGACGTGATCGTGTCTGACCAGCGCATGCCCGAGATGACTGGCGTGGAGTTTCTGCGGCGTGCCAAGCAGCTGCGCCCGCACTCCATGCGCATCGTGCTCTCTGGCTACACCGACTTGGACTCTGTCACCTCGGCCATCAACGAAGGGGCGATCTACAAGTTCCTCACCAAGCCCTGGGACGACGGTCAACTGCGCGACCACATCGCAACCGCCCTGCGGCACAAATACCTGGAAGACGACAACCGCCGCATGAGCGACGAGTTGCGTGTGGTGAACGCACGCCAGCAGGAACTCAATGCCCAACTGGCTGCCCTGGTACACGAGCAGCGCAACAGCCTGTTCCGCGACGAAACTGTCTTGCGGACCCTGCAGGACGTGCTGCGGCAGATACCGGTTCCCATCATCGGGTGTGACGACGAAGGCATGGTCGTGTTCTGCAACGAGGCCGCTGAACAGCTTTTTGGAACACAAGGGCAACCCATGCCCTTGCTGGCCGCCGATTTGTCGAGCGTGTGGCCCGATGCGCCTGCTGATCAGCCACCCTGGCGTCAGGCAGGTGTTGTGGTGGGCAGGCAGCGCATGACCGTGGAATGCAGGCCCGTGGGCCGCAACAGCCATGTGCGCGGCAATCTTTACCTGTTTTTCGAGGAGCCACAAGCATGACTTCGTCAAATGCGCTCCCGCGCCTCGACATGAATGGGCTGATGCCTTCCATACGCACGTTACCGGCGCTGCCGGAGGTGGTGTTTCAACTGGTGTGCAGCCTGGAGGACCCTCACCTGGACCTGGGTCGCCTGGAAGAACAGGTGGAGATGGACCAGGCCCTTTCCACCAAGCTGCTTCGTGTGGCGAATTCGTCCTTCTACGGGTTGCTGAGGCAAGTGGGCACCGTGCGCGACGCCGCCATGGTGCTGGGCTTTGGCGCACTGCGCAGCATGGCCATTGCTGCGGCCACGGTCAACCACTTTGCCGCCTTGCGGCTACCACCGGACTTCAATTACCGAGCGTTCTGGTCGCACGGCATGGCTTGTGGGCTGGCCGCCGAACTTCTGGCCCGCGAACACCGCGAGCCCGAGGGGGTGGCCTTCACGGCAGGTCTTATCCACGACATTGGCAGGCTGGTGCTGGCCAGCCAGTTCCCAGATCATCTGGAGGCATGCCACCTGCACAAGGCAAAAACCGGCTGCGGCCTGCTGGACGCTGAGCGTGAGGTGCTGGGAATTACCCACCCACAGATAGGCGCGGCCCTGGCCAGGTACTGGCATTTTCCGGTGATGGTGGTGGACGCCATTGAGTTTCACCACCAGCCCGAGTTGGCGCGATCACCCGTGGCACACATTGTTCACCTGGCCGACGGTTTTTCGCGTGGGCGGGTGGGTGTAGAGGCGGGCGAAGTGGTTCTGGGCGAACACATCTCGCGAGAAAGCTGGGCGAAGTTTGGTGTGCCTGCCCCTCGCCTGCTGGAATTGCGCCAGACGCTGGACAACCGCATGAGCGCACTGGACGACGTGCTGGGCCACGCAGGGGAGGGCTAGCCGTGGGCATATTCGAGTGGGATGCCAACTACGAGGTGGGCCACCCGATGATCGATCACGAGCACCAGGGGCTGGTTGATCTGATCAACGAGGTGCTGCAACTGCAAG
The DNA here is from genome assembly GCA_041913045.1 of Burkholderiaceae bacterium. Taxonomy (GTDB): domain Bacteria; phylum Pseudomonadota; class Gammaproteobacteria; order Burkholderiales; family Burkholderiaceae_C; genus CAMLOF01. The sequence continues at coordinate 84,183 of JAYSGB010000009.1, forward strand.
GCGACCCCGATGCCGCGCTGCACTTGCCAAGACTACTGGGCAGCTTGCTGCGTTATGCAGGTGAACATTTTTTTGCCGAAGAAGGGTTGATGGTCGCCCAGGGTGTGGACGCGCGGCACATAAAAAGCCACCGCGAGTCGCACCGTGCCTTTACCCGGGAGGTGTTGCGCATACGCCAACTGGCCGTTCAGGCCGACCAGCTTCAACAGCTGGGCGAGTTTCTGACGGGTTGGCTGGTGGGGCACATACTGACCTACGACCGAGCGCTGATGCGACAGGTGCGGCGCATGGAGGCAGGGCAGACAGCCGCAGCCGCCTACGATGCAGAACTGGCCGAACCCGACGACCCCGCTGCCCGAAACCTGCTGCGTGCCATGGCGGCACTGCTTCCGTTTGGCCGTTCGCTGGATGGCGAGGCGGGCGCCCTGCGCGAAGCACTGGAAAGCATTGCCCGGGAGCAGCTTGCATCGCAACGGCTGCTGGGCCAGATCATTGAAGGGGCACCGGTGCCCACCTTTGTGCTTGATGGCGAGCAGCGCGTTAGTCACTGGAACAGGGCATGTTCGCAGCTGACTGGTGTGCCTGCACACGAAGTGGTGGGCAGCAGGGACCCCTGGCGTGGCTTTTATGTAAGCGCCCGACCAGTGCTGGCGAACGTGCTCATGTCAGGCGATGTGGATGGCGGGATGGCCGACCTTTACCCCAATGCTCATTGGCGCAGCAGTCTGATCCCGGGCGCGGTGGAAGCCGAAATCTACTTCACCCACATGGGGGAGGGCGGGAGGTGGCTGCACTGCATTGCGGCTCCTTTGCATGACGGTCAGGGTCATCTTGTTGGAGCAGTGGAAACCCTTCAGGACGTGACCGATCGCCGCCTGGCCCGCCAGGCCTTGCTGGACAGCCAGGCACGCCTGGAACAGGACGTGGCCGCGCGCACACAGGAACTGCGGCGCCGCAACCAAGAGCTTACCCAGGTCAACGAGACGCTCATCCAGACGCGCCAGCAACTCGTGCAGGCCGAAAAACTGGCCTCCATAGGCCAATTGGCCGCTGGTGTGGCGCACGAGATCAACAACCCGATTGGCTACGTGCAGTCCAACATGGGCAGTCTGGACAAGTACCTTGCCGACATCTTCCGCCTGCTGGACGCCTACGGCGAGGCCGAAGCTGCCATTGCCGACCCGGCCCGGGCGGCACAGTTGAAGGCCTTGCGTGACGAGATTGAGCTGCCCTACCTGCGCGAGGACGTGCCCGAGCTGATGCGTGAGTGCAAGGAAGGCATATCGAGGGTGCGCAAGATCGTGCAAGACCTCAAGGACTTTTCACGCGTGGACAACCGCCAGGAGTTTGAACTGGCAGACATTCACCAGGGCCTGGATTCGACGCTCACCATCGTGGCCAACGAGATCAAATACAAGGCCGATGTGTTGAAGCACTATGGCGAGCTGCCGCAGGTGGAGTGCCTGGCATCGCAGCTCAACCAGGTGTTCATGAACCTGCTGGTCAACGCCGCGCAGGCCATGGGCGACACCCGCGGCACGATCACCTTGAGTACGGGGTCAGATGGCGAAAGGGTGTGGGTGGAAGTGGCCGACAACGGCAGTGGCATACCGGCTGACCAGTTGGACCGGATTTTTGACCCGTTCTACACCACCAAGCCGGTGGGCAAGGGTACGGGGCTGGGGCTTTCACTTTCGTACGGCATCGTGCAGAACCACCATGGTTCGCTCACCGTGTGCAGCGAACCCGGTGTGGGCACCACGTTTCGCATCACCCTGCCGGTGCGCCAGCAGGCCCCGGCCAGCACCCCATGAGCACGCCTGATTTGGTCACCATGCCTGAGGCAGCCAACCCTTTGGCTGGCGCCGCCGTGCTGTGCGTAGACGACGAGCCCAACATCCTTTCTGCCTTGCGGCGGCTGTTCCGGGGCACATCGCACCGGGTGGAAACAGCGAATTCTGGTGCCGAGGCACTGGAAAAGCTGGCGGCCGGGAGCTTCGACATCGTGATCTCCGACATGCGCATGCCCGGCATGGACGGCGCTGCCCTGCTGGAACAGGTGCGCCTGCGCTGGCCGCAGACCGTACGCATCATGCTCACCGGCTTTGCCGATATGCCATCCACCGTGGCGGCCATCAACAAAGGCGAGATTTACCGCTACCTGGCCAAGCCTTGGAACGAGGCAGAACTGCTGCACACCGTGGACCAGGCGCTGGAGCGCAAGCGCCTGCGCGAGGAGCGCGACCGCCTGCTTGACGTGACCCGCCAGCAGAACGAGGCGCTCACCCAGCTGAATGCCGAACTGGAAACGCGGGTCGAACTGCGCACGCAGGAACTGGCCCAGGCCAACGTGCGCCTGCAGCGCTACTGGCTCACCTCCATCAAGATATTCACCAGCCTGATGGAGCTGCGCGGCGGCGTGCTGGCCGGGCATGCGCGCCGCGTGGCCGATGTGGCGCGGCGCATCGCGTTGCAGATGGGGCTGAGCGGGGCCGAGGCGCAGGACGTGTTTCTGGCTGGCCTGCTGCACGACGTGGGCAAGCTCAGCCTGCCCGACGCCGTGCTGGCCAAGCCGCTCAAGGACATGAATGCCGCCGACCTGGTGCACTACCGCAAGCATCCGGCGCTGGGCGAGCAGGCCCTGATGCCGCTGGAGAACCTGCACGCTGCCGCGCAGTTCGTGCGGGCGCACCATGAGCGGCACGACGGCCGGGGCTTCCCCGATGGGCTGCACGGCGATCAGATTCCTATGGGCGCGCGCATTCTGGCGCTGGCCAATGACCTGGACAACCTGCTGCAGGGCCGCCACGGCAACGCGCCCCTTTCGCCCCACGAGGCACGCCAACGGGTGCAGGAATTGCGCGAGTTGCGTTATGACCCCACCGTGGTCGATGCCTGGCTGGCGATTGACAACTCACCCGCGCAGCCGCAGGATTGCGTGGTCACCGTTGGCGAGTTGCTGCCCGGCGACGTGCTGGCCCAGGATTGGGTGAATGCCGACGGGCTGCTGCTTCTGGCTGCGGACCGCGAGCTGGATGCGCGGCTGATCCAGCAGATACGCCTGTACCAGGCCAAGGAGCCGGTGCTGATACGCCTGCATATCCGCAACAGACAGGAGAGTGCCGATGCGCCGCGTCATGCTGGTTGACGACGAGCCCCACGTGCTGAGCGCCTTGCGCCGTTTGCTGGCGCGGTCTTTGCCGCAAAAGGACGTGCGCGTGGAGTTGTACCTGGACCCGCTGCAGGCGCTGGCCCGTGCGCGGCATGCCCGTTTCGATGTGGTGGTGTCGGACTACCGCATGCCCGCGATGGACGGCGTGAAGCTGCTTTCGCGTTGGCGCGAAATCCAACCCGACACGGTGCGCATCATCCTTTCGGCATCCACCGACTTTGATGCTGTGCAGGCCGCGGTGAACGAGGCAGACATCTTCAAGTACCTGGTCAAGCCCTGGACGGACGAGGCCTTGCAGCTGGCGCTGAGCGAAGCCTTTGCCCGCCACGACCATGCGGCAGAGACGCACCGGCTTGCCCAGGCGCACAAGCAGGGTCAGGGCAAGCTGTCGCCTGAGGAGGTGGAGCGCCAGCGGCTGGAAGCGCTGGAGCCGGGCATTACCCGGGTGCGCTGGGATACCGACGGTTCCGTGCTGCTGGACGACGTTTGACGTAACCCGTTCAAGCGCGCGGCTTGCGGGCACGCGGTTTGCGATCGGCCTTGGCAGCGGCCGCAGACGCCATGGCGCGCGGGCTGGCTTGTTCAAGCCACAACAGCGTGTCGAGTTGTGTGACGAAACGGGCCAGGTAATCGGGTGACAGGTCGCGCATCAACTCGATGGTGCGCAAAACCAGCATGTGTGAATTCAGCGGCCCGGCGTTGCGTGGCTGGCGCTGCAGGGCGCGTTGCACCTTGTCTTGGGCCGCCACTTTGGTCCACACCTGGCGGAAGCGCCGCAGGCTGCGCATCTCGCCGGTACCTTGCGCTGTGGCAGCAGCGGGGGCTTGGTCGTTCCCCGTAGCGTTGCCATCACTCGCCCGCTCGGCTGCACGCAGGTGGCCGTTGAGTCTGGCCAGCGCCGTGGTGGCCGGTGCTTCCAGCAGTATGGCCAGCCTGCGCAGGCCAGCGGCGTCGCCTTCCTGCAGCGTGGCCCGGAGGTTGCGGGCTTGGGCTGGATGGGCCTGTTGCAGGCGTATGGCCTGCTCAGCCAAGCTGTTTTGTGTTTGTTGCAGGCGGCGCTCGTGCTCGGTCAAGGCGCGCTCCAGGCGCTCGTGCAGCAGGCGCCGTACACCCGGGGCAGCGGTGTCCATTCGGGTGCCCAGGGCTTCCAGGTAGCGAAAGCGCACCGGGTCCAGCCGGTCGGCGCCTTGCGCGCGCCAGTTCTCCAGCAGGGCACGCCAGGGCGGTAGGGGGGCCGTGAGTTCACTCATTCGGCTGGGGCCGGGGACTTGGGCACAGGTGCCATTTCCACGCGGCGGTTCAGGGCGCGGCCTTGCTCATTCTCGTTCGACGCCACGGGCTGCTGCGGGCCGAAAGCCGCCGCGAACACCTGCGTCGGCGGCATGCCTTCACCGATGAGCGCGCGGGTCACGGTGAGCGCCCGTTGCGCAGAAAGCTCCAGGTTGTCCGCGAAGCGGCGGTTGCCTTCGTGCACGGGGCGGTCGTCGGTGAAGCCGCTGACCATCAGCATTTCCTGCCGCTCGCTCAGGTACACCTTCAAGGGCGGCACCAGGCTGCGCAGCAGTTGCAGTCCTTCGGGGTGGAGCTGGTCGGAGTTGAGCGGAAACAGCACGCTGCCGCTGATGCCGATGCGCCCGTCGCGCAGCGTGACGCGACCGGACTGCAGCGGCACCGCCAAGGCCTTTTCCAGGGCCATGCGGCGGTGTTCTTCCTCGCGGCGTTTGGCCACTTCGGCCTCCAGGCTGGACACCAGATCCATCTGCACCACCAGCACGCCAATCAGCACCAGCACAAAGGCGCCTAGCAGACCGGCCATCAGGTCGCCAAACACGGCCCACACCGGGGCGGTGTGGCCTTCGCCGTCGTCGCGTTCGTCGAACTCGATCATCCGGCGGCCCCTTCGGCCTCCAGCGCCGCGCTGCCGCGCAGGCGTTGCAGGTCTTGCACGATGCTCTGCTGCGAGGTGATGCTGAGGTCGATGACCTCGCGCGCCTGGGCCACGTAGTAGTCAAGCTGCTCGTCGCTGCGGGTGATGGAGCGCTGGATGGCGGATTCGAAGCGGGCCAGGGTGTCTAGCAGTTTGTCGTTGGAGGCGCTGTAGAGCTGCACGCCGTGGCCGAAGGCTTCGCCCAGCGCGGCCAGTTCCACGGCGCTGCCGTTGACTTGTGCTGCCGCGTCGCCCACCTGCTGGGCCAACTGCGTGGCCTGGGTCTGCAAGGTCTGCTCGAACTGTGTGCCCGCCTGCGCCAGCACTTGTGTGGCCGCGCCCACCAGGGCTTCAATGCGGCTGCGTTGTTCACCTGCCGCCTGGTCCAGGGACTGGATCAGCGCCTGCAACTGGGTGGCCAGGCGGGTGCGTTCTTCCAGGGCCAGGTTGTCGCGTTCAGACAGGCGCGACATTTCCTGGCGCAGCTCGGCAATCACCTGGGCGGCTGCCTGCGGCACTTCCGAAGCCGTTTGCAGCAGGCGCGAAAGCGGGGATTCCAGGGCCGTGCCCAGGGTGGCCAGGTGGGTGGCCACAGCGGCCTGCAGTTCGCCCAGGCGGTCCACAGCGGCCTGGCCGCGCGCGGCTTCGTCTGTGCGCAGCTGGCCCAGTTCGGCTTGCAGCGTGTGGGCGAGCTGGTCCATGCGCTGGGCGTGCTGTTCCAGCCACTGCGCTTCAGACGCGGTGCGGTGGCGCACCAGTTCTTCGGAGCGTTCCAGCAGCCGCGACACCTCTTGCAAGGTGGCGCCCGCCTGCTGGCTGGTGCGCTGGGTGATGTCGCCCACCGCCTGTTCCAGCGCCGCGCAGATGCCCTGGTGGCGCTGCAGCGACTGTTCGCCCAACCGCTGCCATTCGCCGTGCAGGTCGGCAGCCATGGTCTGCAGGGCGCCGGTCCAGGTTTGCAGGCGTTCGCTTTCGGCCTGGGCCTGAGCGGCCTGCTGTTGCTTGGCAGAAGCGTTGAATTCGGTGATGAGTGTCTGCAACTGGGCCTGGATGGCGTCTGCCTGGCGGCGCTGGGTCTCTTGTGCGAAGGCGCTCAGGTCTTGCATGGTGCTGGCCACCACGGGGCGCAGGCTGTCGCCAGCGGCCTGGGCGGTGGCGGTGAGGCTGTCCAGCAGGCTCTGGCGCACTTGGGCCGCCAGATCGGTGTAGGTGGTTTTCACCTCGCGGTGGAAGGCGTCCTGCTGGCTGGCGAGTTGGGTGCTCAACTGCTGGCTGCGCTGCTCCAAGCCGTCCAGCACGGCGTGCAGACGGTCCACCACGGCGGGCAGGGCTTCGGTCTGTGCCTGCAAGGCGTTAAGGGAGGCTTGCCGCTGGTGCGCATGCGAGAAGGGGCGCAGCACGCTGGCCACGCGCTGGTCCAGCAGGCGCGAGGCTTCCTGCCGTTCACGCCTGCATAAGGTGGCCATCAGCCCGAGCATCGCCGAAGTGGCCACACCGGCCACCGACGTGCCAAACGACAGCCCCAGCCCCTTGATGGGCGCGGCCAGCGCGGAGCGGATGGCTTGCAGGTCGGCCGAGCCTTCCAGCGCGAACACGGCCCCCTTGAAGGTCATGACCATGCCCAGGAAGGTGCCCAGCATGCCCAGCATCACCAGCAGGCCCACCAGGTAGGGCGTGAGCGCCGGGCCGGGCAGGGTGGCGCGTTCGCCTTCCACGCGCAAGCGCACGGCCTGGCGAAGCGGCGCGGGCACCTGCTCCAGCCAGCTGCCCACGTCGGGCAGGGGGGCGGGAATGTTGTCCAGCGCCTGGTGCAGCTGTGCGGTGTGGGCGCGAAAGCGTTGCAGCTCGCGCGCACCGTGCAGGTACACGGCGGCGATCAGCAGCGTCATCAGCAGCGCGGTCCAGCTGGTGCCGATGAAGCCGATGCCAATCCAGATGAGGGCGGCGAGTCCGAGGGCGAAGGCGGTGGCAAAGACAGTGCGGTTCATGGCTTGGCAGGGTGTTCGTTCTTCAGGGCTTCCAGCAGGCCGTGCAGGGGTTGCAGGCGCAGGTCCAGTTCGGCCAGCAGGGCGGCGCGCCAGTCCTGCTCGAAGCGCAGGGCGGGCGGGGCGGCATCGTCGCTGGCCTGGGCGTGCAACTGCTTGAAGCGCTGTTCCAGGTGGGCTGGCACGGTGGCCAGTAGTTTGTGTTCGTGGACGTCAAGCTGCTGCTCCAGCAGCGCATCCAGCGCGGCCAGCTGGCGCAGCGGGCCTGCCGCGCGGGCCAGGGCCTGGCGCAGCCGCGCCCGCAGCGGTGCAATGGCCGTGACCATCAGCCGCTGCAGTTCGGTGTGGCGGCGGCGGTAGGGGGCAAAGCCCGTCTCCCCGGTTTCGGCGGGCTGGGCCTGTTGCAGCGTGGCGCTGAGTGAGGCTTGCAGCTTGCGCAATTCATCTTCCAGGGGACCGGTGGCCGCAGGTGCAGGCGTGGGTCGCGCCGCTGGCATGGCCTTGATCGACTGCTGCGCCGCCTGCAGGCGCACCGCGTCCAGCGGCCCAAGCCACTGGCTCCAGCGCTCTGCCATGTCGCCGACGGGGTCTGCGCTGGGCGCGCTCCCCCATCCGTCCAGCAGACGGACCAGAGGCGAGCTGGTGAGTGCGTTTGGTGCAGACATGTGATGTGGCCACCCGGCCGGGGGCCAGGCGTCAGGCGGTGTGGATATTGATCTGCCCAATGAACAAAGGCTTGCGCTGTTCAATAACGCAAGCCTCGGGTTTGTCTGGGGGCAAGGCGATTTTAGTGCAGGCCGAAGGGGCCCCTACAATCCGGCCCCTTGTCTTAGCCAGCCTCCGTCGTCATGAACATCGTCGTCAACCCCGACCTCAAAGCCTATATCGACCCCCTCACGCCCGACGAATACGCCGCGCTGGAACGCAGTCTGCTCACCGAAGGTTGCCGCGATGCCCTGGTGCTGTGGGGCGACATGCTGGTGGACGGCCACAACCGCCACGAGATCTGCACCAAGCACAACCTGCCGTTCAACACGGTGCAGAGCCAGCTGTTCAAGACCATAGAAGACGTGCACCTGTGGATGATCGACCAGCATCTGGGGCGCCGCAGTGTGTCGGACTTCCAGCGCGGTGTGCTGGCGCTGCGCAAGCGCGAGATCGTCGATCGCAAGCGCGCCAGCTTCCTGGCCGAAGCCACAGCCAAGGCACCTGCAGAAGCCGCTGACGACCAGGCGGGCGGCGACCTGCCCTGGGAAGGCGAACCCACGCCCGCCATTGCGGCATTGACCCAGCCGCTCAAGAGCCGCGAAGACATTGCCAAGGCAGCGCGCATTTCGAGCAGCCAGGTCGCACTCATCGAAAAAATCCACAAACAGGCCGAACCCGAGGTGGTGGCGGCCGTGAAGGCCGGGGCCTTGTCGCTCAACGCTGCCGCTGCTGTGGCTACCCTGCCGCCCGAGGAACAAAAGCAAGCCGCTACCGGTGGCGCGGGCGAACTCAAACAGGCCGCCAAGCGCGTGCGCGACGCCAAGCGCAAACACCGCGAGTCGCAAAAGCCCGAGGGTGAAGCCAGCGGCACTGCTGCGGATGACATGGCCGCAGCCCCCTTGAGTGACGAGGCCGAGGCCGAACTCCAGCGCCTGCGCAAGCAGGTTGATCAGCTCACTGCCGAGAACAAGCAACTGCGCCAGCAGGTGGCCAATTTGCTTGCCAAGCAACTGCCGCCGAATTTCGCTGCTTCGGCCGAATAAGCCCTGCCAATGCCGTGCCTTGACACGGCTTTGTCACATATTTATGCAATAATTCAACAAATATTGAATTAAATTGCAAACGAGGCATGAACATGAAAGTAGGCATCAACGGCATGGGGCGCATTGGCAGGCTGGCATTGCGCGCGGCTTTCGGCGCCGCCGAACGGCAGGCAGACGACCCCCGTGCTGGCAACCGGCTGGAGGTGGTGCACCTCAACGAACTGAAAGGCGGGGCGGCGGCCACCGCGCACCTGCTGGCCTTCGACACCGTGCAAGGCAAGTGGCGCGAGAACATCCGCGCCGAGGGTGACGATGCCATCCTGATCGGTGACAAGCGGCTTTCCTTCAGCAGCCATGCCAGCCCGGCCGATATTCCCTGGGGCGAGCTGGGCGTGGACGTGGTGCTGGAATGCACCGGCAAGTTCCTGACGCCCGAAACGCTGCAAGGCCACCTGGACCGCGGCGCCAAGCGCGTGATCGTGGCCGCGCCGGTGAAGGTAGGCGACGTGCTCAACATCGTGGTTGGTGTGAACGAACAGCTGTACGACCCGGCTGCCAACCGCATCGTCACCGCCGCGAGCTGCACCACCAACTGCCTGGCCCCCGTGGTGAAGGTGGTGCACGAGAAGATCGGCATCCGCCATGGGCAGATCACCACCATCCACGACCCCACCAACACCAACTTGGTGGTGGACGCCCCGCACAAAGACCTGCGCCGTGCCCGCAGCGCCATGGCCAGCCTGGCCCCCACCACCACGGGCAGCGCCACGGCCATTGCGCTCATCTACCCCGAACTCAAGGGCAAGCTCAACGGCCACGCAGTGCGCGCGCCCGTGCTCAACGCCTCGCTCACCGACTGCGTGTTCGAACTGCAGCGCACCACCACGCCCGAAGAGGTGAACGCCCTGTTCAAGGAAGCGGCGCAAACCTACCTGGCGGGCATTCTGGGGTACGAGGAGCGCCCCCTGGTCAGCGCCGACTATGCCCGCGACACGCGCAGCTCCATCGTTGACGCCCCCTCCACCATGGTGACTGACGGCACCCTGCTCAAGGTCTATGCCTGGTACGACAACGAAATGGGCTACGCCTGCCGCATGGTGGACCTGGCCGGCCACATGAACAACGTGGGCATCTGACCATGCAGCACGCTGCGCGCAACTACGCCATCGTCACGGCCGCCTACTGGGGCTTCACGCTCACCGACGGCGCCCTGCGCATGCTGGTGCTGCTGCACTTCTACCAGCTGGGGTATTCGCCCTTCACCCTGGCCTTCCTGTTCCTTCTGTACGAAGCCGCTGGGGTGCTGGCTAACCTGATAGGGGGCTGGCTGGCCACGCGCTACGGCATCACCCGCATGCTCACCGTGGGGCTGCTCACGCAGATCACCGGCTTTACGCTGTTGTCGTTGCTCAACCCGGCCTGGACGGCGGCGCTGTCGGTGGCCTGGGTGGTGGTGGCGCAAGGTGTTTGCGGCGTGGCCAAGGACCTGACCAAAACCGCCAGCAAATCTGCCATCAAGGTGACGCAGGCAGCGGCAAAGGAACAAGACAACGGCCAGCTGTTCAAGTGGGTGGCCTGGTTCACTGGCAGCAAGAACGCGATGAAGGGCTTCGGCTTCTTCCTGGGCGGCGTGCTGTTGCAGACGCTGGGCTTTCAGGGCTCGCTGTGGTTGATGGCCGCATTGCTGGCCGTGGTGCTGGCAGGGGTGGTCTCCTCGCTGCCCCGGATGATGGGCAAAAGCAAGGCGTCGAAGTCGGCGAAGGAACTGTTTGCCAAGAACGCGGGCATCAATGCCTTGGCGGCCGCCCGCGTGGCGCTGTTCGGCGCGCGCGACGTGTGGTTCGTGGTGGGCGTGCCGGTGTTCCTGTATTCGCAAGGCTGGAACTTCACCATGGTGGGCGGCTTTCTGGCGGCGTGGACCATCGGTTACGGCCTGGTGCAGGCCCTTGCCCCGCAGATCGTGAAGCGCAGCGCCGATGGCCTGAGTTCGGAAGTCCCTGCGGCGCGCCGCTGGTCGGCCATGCTCGCCGTCGTGCCAGCCGGGCTGGCCGCGGCGGTTGCTCTCGGGGCCCCCGCGCTGGAATGGGTCGTGGTGGCTGGGCTGGCCTTGTTCGGCTTTGCGTTCGCCGTGAACTCGTCCGTCCATTCCTACCTGGTGCTGGCCTATGCAGGCAGCGAGAAGGCCGCCGAGGACGTGGGCTTCTATTACGCCGCCAATGCGCTGGGCCGCTTCCTGGGCACGCTGCTGTCGGGCCTGTTGTACCAGTGGGGTGGGTTGTTGTACGCCTTGATGGGGTCGGCAGTGATGCTGGCCGTCTGTTGGCTCGTCACGCTCAACCTGCCTACCCGTGCGCAGCAGCACACCGCGCTTCCATCCTGAGGAGATTGCCATGACCGAAGCTGAAGTCGTCAAGGCCCTGGCCGCCCTGGCACAGGAGACGCGCCTGAAACTGTTCCGGCTGCTGGTGGTGGCCGGTCAGGAGGGGCTGACCCCAGGCCACATGGCCGAATCGTTGGGCGTGTCCACCACGGCACTGTCGTTCCACCTCAAGGAACTCAACAACGCTGGGCTCGTGAGTACCCAGCGTGATGGTCGCAACATCATCTACCGGGCCGCCTTTGCGGCGATGAACGACCTGCTGGCCTTCCTGACCGCCGAGTGCTGCCAGGGGCAACCTTGTCTTGATGTAACCACTGCCACCTGTACCAACTGCTGAGGAGGTCTCCATGAAGCGCTTTCACGTCCATCTCCACGTTCAGGACCTTGCCCAGAGCATGGCCTTCTACAACCGCCTGTTCGCGGCCATGCCCACCCGGGTCGAGGCCGACTACGCCAAGTGGATGCTGGAGGACCCTCCAGTCAACTTCGCCATCTCCACCCGGGGCGATGCGCCCGGCATTGACCACCTGGGCATTCAAACCGACAGCGAGCAGGAGTTGCTGGAACTCAAGCAACGGGCGCAGACCGCCGACATGGCCTTGCTGGACGAAGGGCAGACCACCTGCTGCTACGCCCGCAGCGAGAAACATTGGGTGACCGACCCCCAAGGCATTGCCTGGGAGCACTTCCACACCCTGGGCAACATCCCGGTTTTCCGTGAAAAGCGCGACGAGCCGGTTGCCGCAGCCTGCTGCGCGCCCGGCAGCGTTGCTGCCGAGGACGCATCCGCGTGCTGTGCTCCGGCTACTGGTGCCAAAGCTGCTGTCGGCCACTGCTGTTGAGGTTCACACATGTCTTCTCGTGTCTATAACGTCTTGTTCCTGTGCACTGGCAATTCGGCGCGCAGCATCATGGCCGAGGCCATCCTGAACCAGCTGGGTGGCGGCATGTTCCGGGGGTACAGCGCCGGCAGCCACCCTGCGGGCCACGTCAACCCCTATGCCCTGGACCTTCTGCAGCGCAACCGCTTTCGCGTGGAAGGCCTGCGCAGCAAAAGCTGGGACGAATTCGCGCAGCCTGACGCACCGGTGATGGACTTCGTTCTGACGGTGTGCGACAAGGCTGCTGGCGAGGTCTGCCCTGTGTGGCCCGGCCAACCCTTGTCTGCTCATTGGGGGGTGGAGGACCCGGTTCAGGCAGGGGGCTCCGAGGATGATCGCCAAAGAGCCTTTGCCAGTGCGTTCATGACCCTGCGCACCCGCGTTGCGCTGCTGGTCAACTTACCTATCGAAAAGCTTGATAGGCTCTCGCTGCAAAAAGAACTGCAAAGCATTGCGGCGCAGCGCGGCTGACCGTTGCAACTGCTGTTAGCCGGGCCAGGCCTGCAAGGGCTTGGCTTCTTTCGTTTCAGGATAGGGTGGAATATGGGTTTGTTTGAGCGATTCTTGACCGTGTGGGTCGCGCTGGGCATAGGCGCTGGCGTGTTTCTGGGCCTGTGGTTGCCGGGTGTTTTCGAGGTTGTTGCAGCGCTGGAATACGCCCAGGTCAACCTGGTGGTGGCAGTCTTCATCTGGGTGATGATCTACCCCATGATGATCCAGATCGACTGGCACGCGGTCAAGGACGTGGGCAAGCGCCCGCAGGGCCTGCTGCTTACCCTGGTGGTCAACTGGCTCATCAAACCGTTCACCATGGCGGCCCTTGGCGTGCTGTTCTTTCAGTACCTGTTCGCGCCCTGGGTCGATCCGCAATCGGCCAGCGAATACATCGCAGGCATGATTCTGCTGGGGGTGGCGCCATGCACGGCCATGGTCTTTGTCTGGAGCCAACTGGTCAAGGGTGATGCGAACTACACCCTCGTGCAGGTGTCGGTCAACGACCTCATCATGGTCTTCGCTTTCGCCCCCATTGCTGCTTTTTTGCTGGGCGTGACCAACGTTACGGTGCCGTGGGAGACGCTGGTGCTGTCCACCGTGCTGTACGTGGTGCTGCCGCTGGCTGCGGGCATGCTTACCCGCCACCTGTTGCTGCGGCGTTCACAGCAGGCACTCACGGCTTACGTCGCAGCGCTCAAACCCTGGTCTGTCGTGGGCTTGATTGCCACCGTGGTGCTGTTGTTCGGCTTTCAGGCCACAACCATCGTGGCACAGCCGCTGGTCATTGTTCTGATTGCGGTGCCCCTTATCCTGCAGTCCTACGGCATCTTCTTCATTGGCTGGTGGGGCGCACGCATGCTGAAGCTGCCGCACGATGTGGCGGGCCCGGCGTGCCTTATCGGTACGTCCAACTTCTTTGAACTGGCGGTGGCCGTGGCCATTTCGCTGTTCGGCTTGAATTCCGGCGCAGCGCTGGCTACCGTGGTGGGCGTGCTGGTGGAAGTGCCGGTGATGCTGTCGCTGGTGGCTATCGTGAATGCCCGGCGCCCCAACAACCTGACCCATGGGTGACAACATGAGCAACATCACCATTTATCACAACCCCAAATGCGGCACGTCGCGCAACGTGCTGGCCATGATCCGCAACAGCGGCGTCGAACCCACGGTGGTTGAATACCTGAAAACCCCACCCGGCAAAGGGGAGCTTCAAGCGCTGCTCCAACGCATGGGCGTTGGCGTGCGCGAAGTGCTGCGCCAGAAGGGCACGCCCTTTGACGAACTGGACCTGGGCAACCCGAAGTGGAGCGACGACGAGTTGCTGGACTTCATCGGCCAGCATCCTGTGCTGTTGAACCGCCCCATCGTCGCCACGCCATTGGGGGCCAGATTGTGCAGGCCTTCAGAGGCGGTGCTGGACATCCTGCCCAACCCCCAGCAGGGCCCTTTCACCAAGGAAGACGGCGAAGTGGTCATCGATGAGGTGGGGCGTCGTGTGCCGGTGGAAAAATAGTCAGGCTTGCCGTCTGCGGAAACATTTCGTAAATTTCGGAATGTCAGTCCCAAAATAGTTGTTTCTTTGTGCATGCCACTGGCGCTATGCTGGCGGGCTTTTTTGCCTTTCGGCACCACTCAACTTACCTCCCCGCACCATAGAATTTCTGTTCGACCCCAACATCTGGATCGCCTTCGCGATGCTCACCGCCCTTGAGATCGTGCTCGGGGTCGACAACATCATCTTCATTTCCATTCTGGTGGGGCGCCTCCCGCCCGATGTGCGCGACAAGGCACGCCGTCTGGGCCTGGGTTTTGCCATGATCTCGCGCCTGCTGTTGCTGGCGTCGCTCAGCTGGGTCATGGGCCTGAAGGCAGAGCTGTTCAATGTGTTCGACCATAGCATCAGCGGGCGCGATCTGGTGCTTCTGGCAGGCGGCCTGTTCCTGCTGTACAAGGCCTCGCACGAAATCTTCGTTGAGGTGGAAGCCCGCGAGGAAGATGGCCCTGGTGAGACCGACCCCGGTGCCATCAAGGCCGGTGGCACCCGCCTGTTCTGGAGCATCATCGCCCAGATCGCGGTCATCGACATCGTCTTCTCCCTGGACTCCGTCATCACCGCTGTGGGTATGGTAGACAACCTGGGCGTCATGGTTGCCGCCGTGGTCTCTGCCGTGGCCGTCATGTTGTTTGCCGCCAAGCCCATTGGTGAGTTCGTGGATCGTCACCCGTCAGTCAAGGTGCTGGCCCTGGCGTTTCTGGTAATGGTGGGTATGGCGCTGACGGGCGAAGCGTTTGAAATGCACGTGCCCAAAGGCTACATCTACGCCGCCATGGCGTTCTCGCTGGCGGTGGAAGCCCTCAATATCCGTGCGCGCACCAAGCGCATGGCCAGCCGGGCTGCAGCCAGGTGATGTTCAAGGCAAGGCTGGTTATGGCGGCGGCCCTGCTGGCCGCTGCCTCTGCCGCCCGTGCCGAGACGGTGGGTTGCGTCACCACTGCCTGGAAACTGTTTGGTGCCAACCACAAGGTCTGCGTTGAAGCCTTTGCCGACCCCAAGGTGCCGGGCGTGACCTGTCACGTTAGCCAGGCTCGAACTGGCGGCGTCAGCGGTGCATTGGGGCTGGCTGAAGATCCGAGCCAGTTCTCGCTGGCTTGCCGCCAGACGGGCCCCATCACGCTGCCCGCCAAACTGCCTAGCGACGAGGTGGTGTTCAGCGAGGACACGTCCATCTTGTTCAAAGAGACCCGTGTGGTGCGCCTGTGGGACGAAAAACACCGCACCCTGGTGTACCTGGGCATCAGCCGCAAGCTGATTGAAGGTGCGCCCGCCAACAGTATTTCAACAGTGCCGGTGATGCCCTGGCGCTGAACGCCTGAGCACCTCGACGGCACGGCAGACCTCTCAGACAGCGCGCTTGAAGGTGGCGAGCAGTGTGCCTGCCAGCACAAACAGCCCGCCGAACACGCGGTTCATGGCGCGCATGTGCGCGGTAGACTTCAGCGCGCTCAGCACCCTGGCCGCCAACGCCGTGTAGCCCGCCATCACCACCAGGTCGGTGAACATGAGCGTGCAGCCAATCACCAGGTACTGCGCCCACATTGGCGCGGCCAAGTCCAGGAATTGCGGCACCACGGCCAGCAGAAACACCGTGCCCTTGGGGTTGACGGCATTGATCATCCAGCCGCGAAGAATCATCTGCCGGGCCGACACGGTGCTGGCAGAGCCAGACGCAGCAGCCAAGGGCCGCGCAGGGGCACGCCATTGCTGAATGCCCAGCCACACCAGATAGGCCACACCCAGCCACTTGATGATCTGGAATGCCGTGCTTGACGTGGCGACGATGGCACCCAGGCCCAGGCCCACCACGATGAGCTGTGTCCAGATACCCAACACCAGGCCCAGCGTGGTGATGTAACCGCGCTTGAAGCCATGGTTGAGGCCGGAACTCATTGCGGCTACCGCACCCGCGCCCGGCGAAATGCTGATGGCCCAGGAAGCGGCGAAGAAGGCGAGCCAGGTGGAGAGTTCCATGGAGAAGCGTGGTGTGAGCTAGGGTCTAAGGTCAGGTTCGATTGACCGCCTGGTGCCCAAGCCGCTTCGAAACCTCCGCTGCACAACCCTTGACTGCCTGAGCCTGGGGGCCTTCCCAGGTCGTGTCATACGAACTGGAACGCCCCATGAGGGTAATGCCGAGCACGATGTTACCGGAGTAATCAAACACTGGTGCCGCGAATGAGCAAACACCAGGTGTGGGATTGTTCACCGAGCGCGACAAGCCATGTTCGCGCACTTCCAGAAGCAGCTTTTGCAGATTCTCTGGGTCAATGGGGCTGGCAATGTCGGGGCCGAGCCGCCGGTTGTCCTCAAGCATGGACTCTTCTATCAGCCTGGCTGGCAGGTAGGCCGCGAACAGCCGACCCGTTGCCGTCCCGGCAAGCGACATCACCGTACCTGTACGCAGGTTGACGTGCAGTGGGTAGATCGCATCGAACAAGTAAACGATTGTGGGCCCCTGGTTGCCCCAGACCGACAGTGCCACGCTGTGCCCGGACTCGCGTGCCAGGTCTTCGGCAAAGGGAATGGCCTCGCGCACTGGGTTGAGCATGCGCAGGCTGACCAGCCCCAACTGCATGGCGGTGGGGCCCAGCCAGTAGTAGCCACTGGATGGTTCCTGGGTGACCAGCCCGAGCTTGGAGAAGCTCACCAGGTACGGGTGTGCCTTGCCTGGAAGCATGTTGGCCGCCCGGGCCAGTTCTCTCAAGGGCATGGGTCGCCCGTGTGCGCCCAGCGCAAGCAACAGCTGTCCGCCTACCTCAATGGACTGTATGCCGCGCCGCTCTTTTTCGCTGCTCGGCTCGTTGGGCTCGTTCTCTGGGGATGTGTTCATGGGCACCTCCTGGTCGTTAGATTATAACAAGTGCATTAGATAAGGGTAAACCATTAGCTATTGAAAGATGCGTTCTCCATACACTAACGCCATCGGTCAAATGAAAGACTTCTTTTTGGTGGAGATGGCAATGGCAAGGCAAGAGGTGGGGTACGACGTGCTGGTGGTGGGTACCGGGGCTTCCGGTATGTCTGCGGCAGTCACGGCGGCGTACGAAGGTTTGAAGGTTCTTGTGGTTGAAAAGGCCCCTGTGTACGGCGGTACTACGGCCCGCTCGGGCGGCTGGCTCTGGATTCCGGGTACCCGTCTGGCGAAGGAGCAGGGCATCAATGAGCCGGCAGGCGCGGCACGGGCGTACCTCAAGCACGAGGCCACAACGCACTTTGATGGCGACCGCGTGGATGCCTTCCTGGAAAACGGTCCCAAGGCCATCGACTTCTTTACACAGAACACCTGCGTTCAGTTCGACATGCCCCCGGTGTTCCCCGACTACCACGCCGAAGCCCCTGGTGGGTTGCCCGGTGGTCGCTCCATGGTGACGCGTCCGTTCGACGCCCGCGAACTGGGTTCGCGGGTGGAACAGCTGGCGCCACCTGTGCCCGAGCTGACGGTGTTCGGCATGATGCTGGGCTCAGGCAAGGAGCTGTGGCACTTTCTGCGTGCCTTCAAGTCGCTGGAGTCGTTCTGGTACGTCACCAAGCGTTTTGCCCACCACTTTCTGGACGTGCTGCGCTTCGGCCGCGGCATGACGTTGACCAACGGCAACGCGCTGGCTGGGCGCTTGGCCAAGGCAGCAATGGACCTCAACGTGCCGGTATGGCTTTCTTCTCCCGTTAAAAAGCTAATTGTTGAAGGTGATGCCGTGGTGGGTGCAACGGTCATCCACGAAGGCGAGCCCGTTGAGATCCGCGTCAAGCGGGGTGTGGTGCTGGCCTGCGGTGGCTTTCCGCACGACATTGAGCGCCGCAAGGCACTTTTCCCCCATGCACCTACGGGTCGCGAGCATTTCACACCTTCGCCCGAGGCCAACACCGGCGACGGTCTGCGGCTGGGCGAGGCCGTTGGCGGCTGGGTGGACCCCACCATTCCCAACGCCGCGGCTTGGTGTCCCACGTCGGTCACCAAGCGCAGCGACGGCACCCAGGGCGTGATGCCCCATTTCATCGACCGAGCCAAGCCAGGCGTGATTGCGGTTACCCGCAACGGCAGGCGCTTCACCAACGAGGCGCTTTCGTACCACGACTTCGTGCAGGATCTGGTCAAAGCCTGCAAGGGTGCATCTGAAGTGAGTTGCTGGCTGATCTGCGACCACGCCCACCTGCGGGAATACGGTCTGGGCTGTGTGGCGCCGTTCCCGCTGCCCATCGGCAAGCACCTCAAGAGTGGTTACCTCAAGCGCGGCAACAGCCTGGAGGAACTCGCACAGACGATCGGTGTGCCCGTCTCTGCGCTCAAGTCCGAGGTCGAAACCTTCAACCGCGATGCCGTCAAGGGCGTTGATTCCAAGTTCGGCAAGGGCAGCACGGCATACAACCGTTACCAGGGCGACTCCCTGGTCACGCCCAACCCCTGCATGGCGCCCATCCAAAAGGGGCCGTATTACGCCATCAAGGTGGTTGTTGGAGAAATCGGCACCTTCGCGGGCCTGGCAACAGATGCATCCTGCCAAGTGCTGACCAAGGACAAACGGCAGGTCAAGGGCCTGTACGCCGTTGGGAACGATGCCGCCAGCATCATGGGTGGCAACTATCCCGGCGCGGGTATCACCCTGGGGCCCGCGCTCACCTTCGGCTATGTGGTGGGCAAGACCCTGGCCAATGCGAACGAACTCGCACCAGCGGACAAACCACGGGAAGCGCTTGCCGCCTGAGCGAGCGCCAATACACAAGAAAGACAGCAATGGACATCACAGCAAACATGGCGCCGCAGGTGCTCACGGGCAAGACAGCACTCGTCACCGGCGCGGGGCAGGGCAACGGCAGGGCCATCGCCAAGGGCCTGGCCAAGGCAGGTGCCAAAGTCATCGTCACGGACCTGAACGAAGACAACGCCAAGGCAGTGGCTTCGGAAATTGAGCAGTCCGGTGGCAGTGCAGCCGCGTACCGCCTGGACGTGACCTCTGCACAGCAGTGCGAAGCGGTCGCAGCCAATGTGGGCAACATCGATATCCTGGTGAACAACGCGGGCATCATCATCCGCGAGGGTATCGACAGCCCAAAGGTGGACGGGAATCTTGAGCGCACCATGGCAGTGAACGTGATGGGCACCTTCCGCCCTACCAACGCCTGGCTAAAGGCGCTGCGCGCATCCAGGGGGGTCATCATCAACGTGGGCTCCATTGCATCCACCACGGGCATTCCCAATGTGGTCGGGTATTCGCCCTCCAAAGGCGCCGTGAAGATGCTGACCCAGGCCCTGGCGGTAGAACTCGCCAAGGACGGTATTCGCGTCAACGCCATTGCACCGGGCGTCATCGAAACGCCGATGACCTCCTACACCCGCGAAGCGCCCGAACGCCTTGAGAAGTTCATGATGCGCACGCCCATGGGTCGCGTCGGGCAGGCAGAGGAACTGGTGGGCCCCGTGGTGTTCCTGGCCTCGGATATGGCCACTTACGTCACCGGCGTCACGCTGCCCATTGACGGCGGATTCCTCGCTTCTTGAAGCAACCCTCACAACAGATTCGCTCAGCGAAACCCCCGGCCCTCAGGCCCATTCACCCAAGTCAGGAGACAACCATGAGCATTTCCAAGTTCATCAAACGCACGGCTTTTGCTGCGACGATGGCCGCCGCTTTCGCCGCGCATGCGCAGGACATCAAACTCGGATTCAACGGCGACCTCTCCGCCTCGCCGTCTGCGCAGAGTGGCAAGGCAGGCGTCATCGGCATTGAGGCCGCGATTGCCGACATCAACGCCGCTGGGGGCGTGCTGGGTCGCAAGCTGACGCTGGTGGTGCGTGACGACCAGTCGCAGCCGCCCAAGTCGATCCAGAACATGAGCGACCTGATCGACAACGAGAAGGTGGTTGCGGTCTTTGGCCCCACCAACTCGGGCAACGCCCTGGCATGGCGCCATATTCCCAACCAGAAGAAGGTTGTTTCCATGGGCATGATCGGTTCGGGGACCGACATCACCAAGCCGATGAGCCCGGGGGCTGACAACTACATGTTCCGCGTATCTATGGTGGACCGCGAACAGGTGGCGGCTTTGGCCACCTACGCCGTCAAGAGCGGCAGCAAGAAGATCGGCCTGATGGCGGAAACCACTGGTTACGGCCAGGGGGGCATGAAAGACATGGAGGAGATCGTCAAGCTGCACGGCGTCACGCCGCTGGCCAGCGAAAAGTTTGGCGTGGCTGATACCGACATGACCTCGCAGCTCAACAAGATGAAGGCTGCTGGTGTGGACACCATCATCGTCTGGGCGCAGGGCACACCCACGGGTCAGCTGGTGCGCAGCATGGAGAAGATCAACTACTTCCCCACGATGCTGACCTCCTGGGCTGCCGACAACATCACCTTCTTTGACGCCGCAGGCAAGAACCTGGCCAGCAAGCCCATCTTCATGCGCACCATGGTGAGCCCCAGCACACCTGCTCAGAAGAAGCTTTATGACCGCACGGTGGCCAAGCTGGCAGCGCCTAGCGCATTCCCGTTCGTGATCCACGGCTACGACGCCGTGCTGCTGGTAGCCGAGGCCATCAAGCAGGCTGGCAGCACTGACGGTGCCAAGCTCAAAGATGCGCTTGAGAACCTGAATGCGCCCGTCAACGGCGTCATGAAGACCTACAACAAGCCGTTCAACAAGACCGACCATGAAGCCCTGACCGCCAGTGACCTGGCGTTCGTGAAGTGGAACAACGACCAGCTGGTTCCCTACACCGACAACATCATCAAGTCGATGACGGCCAGCGACTACAAGCGTTAAGCGGAAAAAAAGCCAAGGCAGGGCGGGCGCACGTCTCGCTCTGTCTGAAGGGGAATCTCGATGGAAGCATTGTTGCAGGCACTCATCAGCGGCCTGGCGGTGGGCAGCGCCTACGCCCTGGTTGCGCTGGGTTTTAGCGTTACGTTCACGACAACCAAGACGTTGAACTTTTCTCATGGCGAGTTTGTGTCGGCTGGCGCATTCATCGGGATGAGCGTTTTGTTTCTGGCCATTGGCAAGCCACTGACTTCAACCTCCTTCGGTGGGGTGGACCCGGGGGCGTTTGCGCAAATCGGCGCGCTGCTGGTTGCCCTGGCTGTGATGGGAGTCATCGGCTGGCTGCTGTTTGTGCTGGGTGTGCGCCCGTTTGCACGCCGCCCTGGCATGGCCTGGGTCATGAGCACGCTGGGTTTTGGCGTGATTCTTCAAAGCATTGGCCTGGCCATCTGGGGGCCCAAGCCGGTGGTGGTACCCAGCCCCGTGGGAGACGACGTGATGCGCTTGGCAGGCGTTGGCGTTCGCCCGCAGGAGCTGTTGATGCTGGGGGTTTCCGTGGTGGTGATGCTGGCGTTCGACCACGTCATGCGCAAGACGATGATGGGCAAGGCCATGCGTGCCGTTGCACAGAACCCCAGCGTTGCCAGCCTGATGGGCATCAACGTGACGCTGGTGATGATCGGCGCGTTCGTCATCAGTTCGGCGCTGGCCGGCCTGTCTGGCTTCATGCTGGCGCCTATTGCACAGGCTTCTCTGTTCATGGGCCTGGCAGTGGGGTTGAAGGGGTTTTCTGCGGCCATGGTTGGCGGCCTGAGCAATGCACGCGGTTGCGTGATTGGCGGCTTCCTTCTGGGGGTGCTTGAGTCTTTCGTGAATCTGTGGTCGGCGCAGTGGCGCGAAGTGGCCATCTTTGCCCTGGTGATCATGGTTCTGGCGTTCCGCCCCAACGGTCTCTTCGGCACCAAGATGGTGGAGAAAGTATGAAGAGCCTCAAACATTTGATCGCTGTTGCCGCCATGGTGGCGGTGCTGGTCGCGGTGACTGGCAGCGTTGGAAACGATTACTACCTGCGCATCGCATTCATGATGTGCGTGTACTACCTGTGCGCAGTTGGCATGAACGTGCTGGTGGGCTATGCGGGGCAGAAGTCTCTGGGGCAAGCCGGGCTTTTTGCGGCGGGTGCCTATTCGGTGGCCATCCTGACCACCAGAACGCAGATCGACCCTTGGCTGGCGCTGGCGCTGGGTGGGGCCATTTCCGGGGTCTGTGGTGTGCTGATTGCGTTGCCCTCTTTGCGCGTCAAGGGGCCTTACCTGGCCATGGTGACGCTGGCCTTCGGCATTGTGGTGGAGAAGCTGGTCACCGAATGGACCGATGTATTTGGCGGCGCGCAGGGGCTGTTTGGCATTCGCCCACTGACGTGGAACGAGCAGCCTCTGTCCATGCACCAGTGGGTGTGGTTCGCCATCGGCCTTTCGGCTGTGGCGCACCTGCTCATCCGCAACCTGGTGTCCAGCCGTCTGGGGCGTGCATGGTTATCCATTCAGGCAGACGAGATCGCCGCATCATCCGTTGGGGTACGTGTTTACCGTGGCAAGGTAACGGCCTTCGTGGTGGCGGCCGTGACTTGCGGGCTGGCCGGTGCCATGGTGGCCCAGCAGAACCAGTACATCAACTCTGACTTCATCAACTTTCACCTGTCGATCTTCATTCTGTTGCTGGTGCTTTTTGGCGGCGTAGGCTCCATCTATGGGCCGCTGGTGGGGGCTGTTAGCCTGACCTTGATTGAAGCGAGCCTGTCGAGCTGGCCTTCGGTGCAGCACTTTGTGTACGGTGCCTTGCTGCTGTTCGCACTGTTCGTGATGCCGGGCGGCGTGATGGGCGTGGTGAACCAGTTCTTCCGCAAGCGGGCGGGCGCCGCCAACGCGGCAGGGGACACCTCGGGCGACCAGGTGCAGATCACGCTGTGCAAGGGTGGCACCCCCGAGCTGCTGAAGGTGGAGGCCGTGTCCAAGGCGTACGGTGGCGTCAAGCCCGCGCAGAATGTGTCGTTCTGCCTCAAGCGTGGCCATGTTCACGCGCTGATCGGCCCCAACGGCGCCGGCAAGAGCACGATGATCAACATGCTCACGGGCATTGTTCCGCCGGATTCGGGTGCCATCAATTTCTCTGGGCAGACCGTGGTGGGCAAGCCAGCGCACGCCATCTGTGCGATGGGCATGGGCCGGACGTTCCAGAACCTGCGTTTGTTCGGCGAGCTTTCGGTGCTGGACAACGTGATGCTGGGGCGCCATACCCGTATGAACAATGGCTTCTTCTCATCGTTGCTGTCTTTGCCCAGCGCAAGGCGAGAGGAGGCCGCAGCCAGGGATCGCTCCATGGCGCTGCTCAAGCTTGTTGGACTTTCCCACCTGGCACAAGCCCCGGCAGGCAGCCTGCCTTATGGATTGCAGCGCCGCGTGGAACTGGCGCGCGCCTTGGCCACAGACCCGGAACTGCTGCTTCTTGACGAGCCAGCCGCTGGCCTGAACCCGCAGGAAACGGCCGAACTGGGCGATCTGTTGATCCGAATCAGCCGCATGGGGCTGTCAATCCTGATGGTGGAACACCACATGGACTTGGTGATGCGCATTTCTGACCATGTCATCGTGCTGGATTACGGCATCAAGATTGCTGAAGGCACGCCTGCGCAAGTGCAGGCCAACCCGAAAGTTGTTGAGGCTTACCTCGGTACCGAGGCGGCTGAAGCCACTCCCGCGTGAAAGGTAAGCCGTGTTAAAGCTCGAATCGGTAGAACTGTCTTACGGAGCCATCCAGGCAGTCAAAGGTGTGTCCCTGGAGGTGAGGGCTGGCGAAGTCGTCACCATCATCGGTGCCAACGGTGCTGGCAAAAGCACCTTGCTCAAGGGCATTGTGGGTCTGGAGCACCTGGCCGCAGGCAAGGTGTTCATCAACGGTGTGGACTGCACCCGGGTGTCGGCCCACCAGCGCGTGGGGCTTGGTGTGGCGCTGTCGCCCGAAGGTCGGGGTGTGTTCGCAGACCAGACGGTTTACGAAAACCTGCTCTTGGGGGCCTACTCCATCCGGTCTGATGAAGACAGGGTGCAGCGGCTGGTGGAGCGCGAATACCAGCGCTTCCCTCGGCTGAAAGAGCGCGCGGGGCAGATGGCTGGAACCCTGTCGGGCGGCGAGCAGCAGATGCTCGCTATCTCCAGGGCTTTGATGAGCGAGCCCAAACTCCTGCTGCTGGACGAGCCCTCGCTCGGTCTGGCGCCTTTGATCATTGCCGATATCTTCAAGTCCATCAGGGCGCTGCGCGAGTCCGGGCTGACCATACTCTTGGTGGAGCAGATGGCGAACCAGGCCCTGGCCGTGGCTGACCGCGCCTACGTGCTGGAAACCGGGCGGATCACGCTGGAAGGCACGGGCGCCCAACTGCTGCGCGACCCCGCTGTGCGGGCCGCGTACCTCGGTTCACACTGACAGGAGCCACAACCATGACGACAGCGCTGTTTCAGCCGCTGCGGGTGCGTTCGCTCGTGCTCAAGAACCGCATAGCGATTTCGCCCATGATGCAACACGCGGCGCCGGGTGGCTTTGCCAACCATTGGCACCTTGTTCACCTGGGCAAGTTTGCCTTGGGTGGTGCAGGCCTTATCTTCACGGAAAGCACGGCGGTTTCGCCAGTGGGCCGAATTGGCAAGGACGACGCAGGCCTGTGGCAAGACGAGCACATTCAACCTTGGCGAGAGGTGGTTGACTTTGTGCATGGCAGCGGTGCGGCCATTGGCGTGCAGCTGGGGCATGCAGGCCGAAAGGCGGGCAGCAAAGCGCTGTGGGAAGGGGGCGAAGCGCTCACCCCAGAGCAGATGGCCGAAGCCGATCCGCGCTGGGTGCGCATTGGGCCAAGTGCCATTGCCGCAGGTGACGGCTGGTCAACGCCCCACGCCATGACGACCGACGACATATCGCAGGTCGTCGAAGAGTTTGGCCAGGCCGCACGACGGGCCGACCAGGCAGGCTTCGATGTGGTGGAACTCCATTTTGGGCACGGCTATCTGGTCACGAGCTTTCTGTCGCCGATCTCCAACCAGCGCACCGACGCATACGGAGGCAGCCGGGAGGGGCGCATGCGCCTGGCGCTGGAGATTGCCGCGCGTGTTCGCGCTGAATGGCCGAGCGGCAAGCCGCTGTGGTGCCGTCTGTCTGTGGTGGATGGGGCGGTCGGCGGTTGGGGCGAAGACGACACCGTGGCACTCGTGCGGCGTCTGAAGCAGGCGGGCGTAGACGTCATCGACTGCTCGTCTGGCGGGCTGACGGAACAGACCAAGGCGCTGCCCGTGCCGCGCGGGCTGGGCTTCCAGGTGCCTTTTGCCAGGAAAGTGCGTGCCGAAACGGGCGTGCTGACGCAGGCCGTGGGCATGATCCTGGAGCCGCGCCAAGCTGAAGAGATCATCGCATCGGGTTGTGCCGACCTGGTAGCTATTGGCCGTGAGGCCTTGTTCGACCCTTACTGGCCGCTGCATGCGCAATGGGCCCTGGAACGCGACCCCCATTTTTCCGACTGGAACGTGCGCCACCGGGTCTGGCTGGAAAAGCGGCAGGCTTTCCTGGACCAGTTCCCCGCCTGAATTCATTCCTCAACTCTCAACGGAACCCAATATGAGCACCAAGACGTTCGCCTCTGCCGCCGACCTTGAAGAAAAAAAGGTCACCTTCGAACAGATCTCTGAACACGCCTGGGCCTACACGGCCGAAGGCGACCCGAACACCGGCATCATCATTGGCGACGACGCCGTGCTGGTGGCCGACACCCAGGCCACGCCCGCCATGGCCGCCGACGTGATCCGCCGCATCCGCGAAGTCACCGACAAGCCCATCAAGTACGTGGTGCTCACCCACTACCACGCCGTGCGCGTGCTGGGCGCCAGCGCCTACCAGCCGCAGCAGATCCTGGCCAGCCAGGACACCTACGACCTCATCGTCGAGCGCGGCGAGCAGGACAAGGCCAGCGAGATCGGCCGCTTCCCACGCCTGTTCCGCAATCTGGAGACCGTGCCCGAAGGCCTGACCTGGCCGACCATGACCTTCACCGGCAAGATGACCCTGTGGCTGGGCAAGCTGGAAGTGCAGCTGCTGCAACTGGGCCGTGGCCACACCAAGGGTGACACCGTGGTGTGGCTGCCCGGCGAGAAGACCCTGCTGTCGGGCGACCTGGTCGAATTCGACGCCACCCCCTACGCGGGTGACGCCTACTTCCAGGATTGGCCCAACACGCTGGACAACATCGCCAAGCTCAACCCGCTGGCCCTGGTGCCCGGGCGTGGCCCGGCGCTGCGCGGCGAAGCGCAGGTGCAAAAGGGGTTGGAAGTCACGCGTTCCTTCATCAGCGACGTGTGGGCCAGCGTGAAAGCCGGTGCCGACGCCGGGCACGACCTGCGCAAGGTCTATGAAGAGACGTTTGCCAAGCTGCAGCCCAAGTATGGCGAGTGGGTGATCTTCAACCACTGCATGCCGTTCGACGTGACCCGCGCCTACGACGAGGCCACGCAGTTCCCCGACCCCCGCATCTGGACCGCCGAGCGCGACCGCCAGATGTGGCTGGCCCTTGAAGGTTGAGCCTGCCGGTATTGACGATCACGAAACAATTAAGGAGACAAGAGATGCAAGTTCGAATGGGGTTGTTGAACAAGAAGAGCGACTGGACAACGGAGCAGTTTCGCGCGTACTGGCGCGACCAGCATTCGCAGCTTGCATCGCAGCTGCCTGGGTTGTTGGCGTACCACCAGAACCACGTTACCGATTCGGCTCAACGTGGCATTGCCTACAAGCGCGGACCAGAGCTTGTGGACGGTATCTCGCAGCTTTGGTTTGACAGCTCTCGCCACATGGACACTGCCTTTGCCGAGGCACTGGGCAAGAAGCTGGTGGACGACGAGAACCACTTCATCGGGCGGCTGCGCATCGTCACGGCAGAGCCCAACGAGGTGATTGCTCCGCCGCCCCCAGGCGCAGCGCTCAAGAGGATGTCGTTTCTTCGCAGGCGTGCAGACGTTTCGCCAGAAACCTTTGAGCACGAATGGCGCGTGGTCCACGCGGCCCTGGTCAAGACGCTTCCCGGCGTTCTGGGTTACCGCCAGAACCTGATCACGCACCGAGAGTCGCCCAAAGGCGTGGTGGTTGGGTATGAGGGCCTGCCCATCGACGGCATTGTTGAGCTGTGGTTTGAGAGCACCGATACCCTCAACGCCGCGTTTGCGTCGCCGCAGGGTGTGGAAACCATGCAGCATGCAACCACCTTCATTGACGAGATCACAACGTTCCTGGTGGAACCCTTTGTCGTCGTCTGAGCGTTATTCCCCCGTGGTCAGGGTGCATCTGGCCCTGTTTTTCACCATGATGGTGTGGGGCTTGAACCTGTCGGCGGTGAAGGTGCTGACGGCCTCGCTGGACATCTTGCTGGTGGCCGCCGTGCGCATGGCCATGGCCGCAGGCGTGCTTGCCGTGCTGGCATGGAAGTGGGGCGGTGCAAGGAGGCGGTGGAGGGTTCAGGAGTGGTCTCTGCTGTTGCTGGCTGCGTTCTTTCTGGTGTATTGCCAGCAGATTGCCTTTGCAGGCGGCTTGGCAAGAACATCGGCCACCAATGCATCGCTTGTCATGGCGCTGGGGCCTGCAGTTTCGCTGGTGCTGGAAGCAATGGTTTTTCGGCGAGCGATTATGCCTCGCCAGGTTTTGGGCGTTTTGCTTGCGTTGTGCGGTGTGGCTGCGGTTGTGCTGCACCGGCCGCACGCGGAGCTCACCGCTGCCGCGCTGGGCGACGCGTATGTGCTGGCATCGGTGCTGTTCTTCGCATTGGGTGGGTTGTGCCTGCAGAAGCTGACGCGGGACTCCTCACCTGTGTCGGTAAGCCTCGTGGTGCATGTGGTGGGAGCTCTGCTGCTTTGGTCGCATGTCGGGCTTTCGGTGGACGAGCCCCTTGTTGAAGTTGGTGCCATGGGTGCCTGGCAATGGGGCATGGCAGCCTTCTCTGCGATTCTGGCCACGGGCATCGGTTCTGTGGTGTGGTCAAGGGGCATTGCCACCATAGGTGTGGGGCAGACGGCTACCTATCTTTCATGGGTGCCGATATTTGGCGTTACCTTCGGGGCGCTTTTCCTGGCAGAGCCGGTGACGTCCTGGCATGTGGCCGGTCTGGCCGGGGTCATCACCGGGACGTTGCTGGTCGTTGGCTTCAGGCGCAGGTAGCAGCGATAGGGCGAAGGGTCTTGCGGGCTGAGCGGTGTGACTTGGATGAGCAGGCGATGCCTTGTCAGCCCACGCCCAATATCCAGCCCTCGGTTCGTGCCATGAGTTGCGTGGCAGGGTCCATGGTCGGGTGCATGGCTGTGTGCAGCTCCCCCGTGAAATCAGAATGCTTGAGCCAGCTGGCAATCGCATAGGCGTCTTGCTGGTCGCCAGTCATGCTGGCAGTTCCAGGGAAGCGGTTTTTGTAAAGGGCAGGGTAAGCCTCCACCACCGCTGAACGCCCTGACGGCACCGTGAAGCCATCAAATGGCCAGAAGTGAAGGTGGCTTCCGAGCTTTTCCCGCAGAAAGAGCAGCCACGGGAGGCCAGAGTGGGTGGACTTTGCTACCGAGCCCTGGCAGTCAAAGTGAAACACCGACTTGGCTCGGCAGCGCTGCTCGGTAAGGCGGCGCCATTTGGCGCTTCCCGTGCGTTGCGCGCCGTTGCCCACCGAGCCATCGCGAACGAAATCTACGTAAACATGCTGGCCATCGGTGGGCCAGTGCTGGTGAAAGTCGCGCAGAAACACATCCCAGTCCGGAACGATCTGGTGCACCTCGAAGTACCGGATGGGAAAAGAAAACCCATGGTCGATGCCTACGATGGTGGGTGTTGCCTCGGAGAGTCTTTCCAGCAGCCAGTGGGCCACTTCCCGGCGTGTCCAGTATTTGCGCGGGCTCGGTGGCGGCAGTACTTCTGTGGCATCTTCGTTTCGACTGGCCATGTAGACACGGAGGCCCTTGAGGCTGCTACTCGGGGTTTGGGCGCCCGAGTAGTCGATGCCGATGTAGCGCTCAAAGCTCGTCGCCATTTACGACGCCTCCATCGACATGAGCACTGGTTGATTGCTGGGCAGCTTGACCATGCTCGCCAGAAACAAAGGGTGGTTTACCCAGTAGTCAAGCCACGCCTTGAGCTTTGGCAGCGGTTGTTCGGCAAACCATGCCGGGTCCACCGCGGCGAACTGCCGCACGAAAGGAAATATTCCGAAATCGGTTGCACAAGGGGTGTCGCCGCCGAGGAACGGCTGATGGGTCAGTCGAGCCTCCAGGGGCTGAAGCAGCGCCTCCATGGCTTGATCCCTGTGAGTTGCCTTCTGACTTTGGATTGACTCGGATCCAATGGCGCCGAACCGCTCGGGATACTTGTAACGGTCCAGATGGAACTTGAATTCACCATCATTGCGACGCAGCAGTTCCTGGTTGTCAGGCGTTTCGGCCCTGGTCCACCAGTCCTGGGTTTTGGCGGGTGCGTTTGCTTGTGTCAACGCCCAAGCCACGATCTCCCAGCTCTGCTCGATGACCCGGCCATCTGGCAGCACCAGCACGGGTACGGTGCCTTTGGGTGATGCGCTCAGCATGGCTTGAGGCTTGTCACGCAACACGATTTCGTGAGCGTCGAAAGCCACCCCAGCCAGCAGCAAGCCCATGCGGGCACGCATGGCGTAGGGGCAGCGGCGGTATGTGTAGAGGAGGGGGCGTGATAGCGCCATGTCAAAAAGCTTTCATCGGAAAGGCCGACTGCGGTTTGGCGGGAGCGGTGCTATCCATGCCGTCTTTCAATTTCATGAGCGACCTGTGCCTTCAGCCGCAACAACTTGGTGGCCAAGTCGCGTTCAACGGAGTCGATGCTTTCCTTGGTCGAAATGCTTACGTTCAAAACGTAAACTCCGTCTGGGCTGCTCAGCGGTGTTGACAGAGCAACGACTTCCGGTTGCCAACTTGCGCTGCAATACCCGCGCTCATTGACGGAGCGCAGTGCGTCTTCGATGGCGCTTTGGATGGCGGGCCAGTTTTTTCCATTGCGCTGCGCAAAGACGGCATCCAGTGCACTCCTTTTTGCCGAAGTCACAGTCGCAAGATAGGCCCTTCCCAGCGAGGTCAGTTCCATGGGGACCCGCTGACCAGACACGATGTTGCGCAGCGCTATCCGGCGGGCGTAACGGATGGATTCAACGTAGACCATTTCGTCCCGGTCAGGGCACGCAAGGCCCACATTGATGTGTTCCTTTTCTGCCAAGGCGCGCATGTGCGGTGCTGCAGCTGCCAACACCAACGAACCTGACCGCATGGCGTGCGCAAGACTGAGGACCAGGGGCGCCAGCCGGTAAGCGCGGCGACTGCGGTCCTGTTGCAGCAGGCCAGCAGCGACCAAGGTCTGCGTCAGTCGACTGACGGTCGAGTTGGACAGGCCTGTTCGTTCGGCAATTTCATTGTTGCCTAGCAGGTCCGACCCAGGCTTGAAGGCGCGCAGGATGTCGGCCCCCCTGAGCAAGGACCGATTGGATGCAGACCGTCCAGGGTTTTCCGCCAGGGCATTGGTTTCGTTCACGTCATGGCTCCTCTGTGCGAACTGGCGACCGCAGCGACTGATGAACAGGGTAGATACGGTCTGGGAAATTCCATTCCTTGGAATATGGGTGGTCAAAAGCATTGTCCTCCGAAATAAGCTAAAGACCTACTGAGAGCCGTGCAGAGTTCTTGGTGTTCTTGACTGATCGGAGACGACAATGCCTTCCTTTGCTTCCACACTGCGTAACGTCGCATGCGCAACACTCGTCGGGTTTGCCGCCATCAGCACAGCTGCATTTGCGCAATATCCCGATAAACCCGTGAAGATTGTTGTTCCCTTCGCGCCCGGCGGTGGTACCGACCTGATTGCGCGCATGTTGGGGCTCGGTATGGCCAAGGAACTCGGCCAGCCGGTCATCATTGACAACAAGCCAGGTGCCGGTACGGTCATTGGGACGGACCTGGTGGCCAAGAGTGCTCCAGACGGTTACTCGATGGTGATTGCCACGTTGGCGCATGCGGTCAACCCCAGCCTGTTGAACAAGCTTCCCTACAACAACGCTACTGCTTTTGCGCCTGTCAGTCTGATTGGCAAAGGTCCCAATGTGCTGGTCGTTCGCAACGACAGCCCGTACAAGTCGGTGAAAGACATTCTGGACGCAGCCAAATCTGGGAAGCGACTGAGCTATGCCTCTCAGGGAAATGGTACCTCTGCTCATCTGGCTGGAGAGATGTTCACCAATCTGGCAAAGGTGGATTTGCTTCATGTCCCGTACCGCGGGGCGGGACCGGCCATGACGGACCTGCTGGGCGGACAGGTTGATCTTTTCTTCGGCACCGCCGCTGCCGTCTCTTCCTTCGTCGAGCAGGGCAAGTTGCGGGCATTGGGCGTGACGACGCCAGAGCCGTCCCAGGCATTCAAGGGAGTTCCGACCATTGCGTCGACCGTTCCGGGCTACTCCGTTGAAAGCTGGTATGGCATTTTCGTCCCTGCTGGCACACCCGCGCCCGTGATTGCCAAGCTCAATGCTGCAGTCAAGAAGGCAGCTCAGAGCCCTGAGTTTGTTCAGAAGGTGGCACATGAGGGACTGGTCATCACAGCCTCTGACCCTGCCGAGTTCGACCGCTATGTGAAGGCGGAGGAAGCACGCTGGCAGAAGATCATCAAGGAAAACAACATCAAGGCCGACTGAGGCCTGCTAGCGAGACAGCTGCCAGCCGCCTGTACGCGCATTCCATTCTGGAGCCCATATGACATACACCCTGTTGAACTTCAAGGTCGAGAACGCCATCGCGACCATCACGCTCAATCGCCCCGACAAGAGAAATGCCATGAGCGATGACATGCGCTCAGAGTTCATAGATGCACTCGAAACCGTGGCCGCAGACAAGGCCATCAGGGCGCTCGTCCTCACCGGTGCCGGAAAAGGTTTTTGTGCCGGTGGTGACATCAGCGGTATGCAGAAGCGGATGAACGCACCTGCCGGCGAAGTGGGTTTCAATGGCTGGCACCGCCAGCAACGCGTTCACCACACGCAGGCTTTGCTGCACACCATGCCCAAGCCGGTCATCGCCGCGGTCAATGGCGCCGCGTCCGGTCTTGGGGCCGACACGGCCATGGCATGCGACTTTGTCATGGCCAGCGAATGGGCCAGCTTCGCGTGGTCCTACGTGTTGCGCGGCATCATTCCTGATGGTGGCGGTATGTATTTCCTGCCGCGCCGGGTGGGGTTGGCCAAAGCCAAGGAACTGATCTTCACCGGTCGCCAGGTCAAGATTGACGAGGCACTTGCATTGGGCATTGTCGACCGAAAGACCAGTGCCGACACATTGCTTGCCGATGCACAAGCGTGGGCGGCTGAACTCAGCCAAGCATCCAGCACGGCGCTGGCGCTGACCAAAACCATCATCAACCAGAGCTTCGAGCTGTCGTCACACGATGTGTTTGCCCAGGGTAGCCAGGCCCAGGGTATTTGCTACACAAGCAGCGAGCACCGTGCATCGGTAGAAGCTTTCCTGGCCAAGGCCGCAGCGAAGGAGTGAATTTCATGGATGCTATTACCCGACTGCTCAAACCCCGCAGTGTGGCCGTGATCGGGGCATCTGCCGATCCGGCCAAGACGGCTGGGCGCCCCGTGGCCTATCTCCAGAAACACGGCTTCGCAGGGGCAATCTACCCGGTGAATCCCAAGGCTGACCGCATTGGCGATCTGCCCTGTTATCCCGACGTAGCGTCACTGCCGGAGGTGCCCGATGTGGCTATCGTCCTGCTGGGGGCCGAGCGTGCACACCTGGCTGTGCGAGACCTTTCTGCCCGCGGTTGTGCGGCGGCCATCGTGCTGGCCAGTGGCTATACCGAAACCGGTGAAGATGGCGCTCGGCGTCAGAAGCAACTGGTTGAGGCTGCAGGTTCGATGCGTATCCTGGGGCCCAACACCATCGGTCTGGTGAACCTGACGGATGCAATCGTTCTGTCGGCGACAGGGGCGCTCGAGATGGATGAGTTTCCGGCTGGCGGTATTGGTGTGGTGTCGCAGAGCGGCGGCATTCTCGGCTCTTTGCTCTCTCGGGCAGCCGCCAGGGGTGTGGGCCTGTCGAAGCTGATTTCCACCAGCAACGAAGTGGATCTGGAGTTGGCGGATTTCATCGATCACTTGGCCGATGACCCCGCAACCAAGGTCATTGCTCTCTATATCGAAACAGTGCGCAACCCGGAGAAGTTCCGCGCTGCGTGCTTGAAGGCTGCACGCGCGGGCAAGCCAGTGGTGGCATTCAAGATTGGCCGATCGGAGGCAGGCGCCAAGGCCGCGGTGTCCCATACCGGCGCGATGGCTGGTGCAGACCGCATGTACGATGCGCTCTTCAAACAGGTGGGCGTCATCCGTGCACGCAGCTTCTCTGATCTGCTGGACGTTCCGGCCGCGTTGTCGACCGGACGAAAGCTCCGCGGCAACCGCGTTGCGATTCTCACTTCCACGGGGGGCGCAGGTACTCTGGTTTCGGATGACCTGGGTGTGGCCGGGTTCGACACACCGGCTCCAGATGAAGCCACAGCGCAAGCCCTTCGCGCGCTGCAGACTGGCAGCGAGGCTGTGCTTGACCGCAACCCCATCGACGTTACGCTGGCTGGGTTGCGCCCCGACCTGTTGCGTGGAGCCATCAATACCTTGCTGGCCAGTCCCAGCTACGACGCGCTGGTCATCATCGTTGGCTCTTCCAGTCTGGCAATGCCGGAACTCATGGCAGGTGCCATCAAGGACTGTTTACCCAACTCAGACAAGCCCATCCTTGCCTATGTGAGCCCGCACGCTCCCGAGGTCGGCGCCTTGTTGACCCGCAACGGGGTTCCTGCATTTGCAGCTGCTGAAAGTTGCACGGCTGCACTGGACGGAATGCTGAAGGCAGGTGCCTTCAAACCCACATCGACAACGTATGGTGAGGTGCCGCTCATCGATGTCGGCGGTATGACGTCCGGCTCCCTGGATGAAGCTCAAGCGAAGGCGCTGTTTCGACAGTTTGGCATCCCTTGTGCAGACGAGCGAGTGGTCGCGTCTGCGGCAGAAGCCGAAGCTGCTGCTCGAGAGCTGGGCGGCAAGACGGTGCTCAAAATCCTGTCGTCTCAGATCACGCACAAGAGTGATGTGGGCGGTGTTGCCGTTGGCTTGACGCCTGAGAGCATGGGGCCTCGACTGGCCCAAATGATTGCAGACGTCGAGGCCAAGGCAGGTGTGGTTCCTGATCAGTTTTTGGTGCAGAGCATGGTGAGCGGTGGCGTTGAACTGATTTTGGGCATGCACCGCGATGGTTTGGGTACCGCCGTCATGCTAGGAATGGGCGGGGTGACGGCCGAGCTGTTCAAGGACACGACCATGCGTCTGTTGCCTACCCAAGGTGGTTTGAGCCGTGATGAGGCCTTGTCAATGGCCCATGAGCTCAAGACCTGGCCACTGCTGGATGGCTTTCGTGGGCGGCCAAAAGCAGATGTTGACGCGTTGGTGGACACCATCGTGGCTTTTTCGAACATGGCGGCGCAGCTCGGCGAACGCCTGGTAGAAGCGGAAATCAACCCCGTGTTCGTTTTGCCTTGTGGGCAGGGTGTTCGTGCCGCAGACGGCGTGGCCGTTCTGGCTTGAAGGTTGACCACGGCCCAGTGTGCAAACCTGCACATTTCCTTCGCTGAGGAGGTGCAGGCCGCCCGCGCGCTTGAATGGGGTTTGATAGACCAAATGGTTGACCGGGATTGCGCAAGGCGTCTGCTCAGCAACTCAGCGGGTTGCTGGTTTCTGGAGAATGAATATGTACGTAACCGAAACCTTTGCGCGCTTTGCGACCCAGTTCGGCGGCCAACCACTGTCTGCGGAAGTGGCTCACCATACCGAGCGGGCGTTGATGGACTGGTATGCCTCGTACTACCCAGGTCTGGCAATGCCTGCCGTGCAAGTGCTGGCCGATACCCTGGCCGATGACCTGGACCATGGGGCCTCTTGCCTGGTGGGTGGACGCCCTGCAACGCCAAGGGCTGCGGCACTGTTTCAGGGAACAGCCGCGCATGCGGCAGAAGTTGACGACTCCTTTCGAGATGCGATGTACCACCCGGGTGCTGCGACCATTGCGGCGGCGCTGTCGGTGGCACACGCCGTGGGGGCTACAGGGTCCGACTTGTTGCGAGCGGTCGTGCTGGGCTACGAGATTTCCACCCGAATCGGCGTAGCCCTTGGGCGGCCGCACTACAAGTACTGGCACAACACCGGCTCGGTAGGCGTCTTCGGCGCGGCGGCTGCTGCAGCCAGTTTGCTGCGGCTGGATGAGACTACCTATGCAAATGCGCTCGCCATCGCCGCGACGTTCAGTGCGGGATTGCAGCAGGCGTTCCGGCTCGATGCCATGGCCAAGCCCTTGCACGCGGGGCGTGCCGCTGAGGCTGGAGTCCTGGCCGCGCAGATGGCGGCCCGTGGCATGAAAAGCTCGCTTGACGTCCTGGAGGGAGAAGCGGGACTGGGAAATGCCATGAGTCAAGGGGCAGATTGGGCGCAGATCGGCCAGACGCTGGGGGTGGATTTCCACATCACCCGCCTGACCTTCAAGAACCACATCGGCTGCGGACACACATTTGCCGCGATTGACGGTGTACTGGCATTGCAGAAACTGCACGGCTTCAGCCATGAAGCTATCGAGCAGGTGTCGTTGGGGGTGTACAGGCCGACGCTGGACATCGCTCCGCATGTGGACCCGCAGACTGCCGACCAAGCCCGCTTCAGCCTGCACTACATGGTTGCAACCGCATTGGTGCATGGCAGCGTTCGCCTGTCTGCGTTCGAGCCTGCCCGTCTGAACGACCTCGCGACACGCGCACTCATGAAGCGGATATCCAAGGCGCTTGACCCGGAGGTGGATGCAGCCTTTCCGGGGCGTCGCGGAGCCCGCGTCGTCATCGTGCTGCGTGACGGAAAACGATTCGAGTGCTTGCAGCCTGACCGCAAGGGTGACCCGGAGTTGCCGTTGTCGGATACCGACCTTGAAGAAAAGCTGCTGGAGCTGGCCAGTCCAGTCGTGGGTGATGCGCCAGCGCGTGAATTGCTCAAGCGGATCTGGCGGTTGCATGAAAGTGCCACCTTGCCCTGAACGGAGAAGAACATGAATCACGCCTATATATGCGACGCTATCCGTACACCCTTTGGACGTTACGGAGGTGCGTTGTCCTCCGTCCGCGCCGATGATTTGGGAGCCATTCCGCTGCGCGCGCTGATGGAGCGCCACCCTAACCTCGACTGGGACGCTGTTACGGACGTTGTCTATGGGTGTGCCAACCAAGCGGGTGAGGACAACCGGAACGTGGCGAGAATGAGTGCTCTGCTGGCTGGCCTGCCGGTGGGAGTCCCAGGCTCCACGGTCAACCGTCTGTGTGGGTCGGGGCTGGACGCGATCGGATCGGCGGCCCGCGCCATCCGCAGTGAGGAGGCCGAATTGATGATCGCCGGCGGGGTGGAAAGCATGAGCCGTGCGCCCTTCGTCATGCCCAAGGCGACCTCGGCCTTCTCCCGCGTCAACAGCGTGGAGGACACGACGATAGGCTGGCGCTTTGTGAACCGGCTGATGAAGGCACAGTACGGCGTTGACACCATGCCGGAGACTGCCGAAAACGTGGCGCAGGAGTTCGGTATCTCCCGTCTGGACCAAGACAAGATGGCCCTGGCTTCGCAGACTAAGGCTCTGGCCGCGCAGGCCGCAGGTTTCTTCGACGCGGAAATCGTTTCCGTCCGCATCATCCAGAAAAAAGGCGAGGACCTTTTGGTGAGCAAGGATGAGCATCCCCGCGCAACTTCGATGGAGGCGCTTGGCAAGCTCAAAGGTGTTGTTCGCCCTGATGGCTCTGTTACGGCTGGCAATGCCTCGGGCGTGAATGACGGTGCGGCAGCTTTGCTGCTGGCCAGCGAGCGCGCCATTGGCAGGCATGGACTGACGCCGCGAGCGCGGGTGGTGGGCATGGCCACGGCTGGCGTGCCCCCGCGCATCATGGGTATCGGTCCTGCACCCGCCACCCAGAAGGTCATGGCACTGACGGGGTTGACGTTGGCGCAGATGGACGTCATCGAGCTCAATGAGGCGTTTGCTGCCCAAGGCTTGGCAGTCCTTCGGCAACTTGGTATTGCAGATGACGATGTGCGAGTCAATCCCAATGGCGGAGCCATCGCACTGGGGCACCCTCTTGGAGCAAGTGGCGCGCGGCTGGTGACCACGGCTGTCAATC
The DNA here is from genome assembly GCA_041913045.1 of Burkholderiaceae bacterium. Taxonomy (GTDB): domain Bacteria; phylum Pseudomonadota; class Gammaproteobacteria; order Burkholderiales; family Burkholderiaceae_C; genus CAMLOF01. The sequence goes on from JAYSGB010000009.1 coordinate 121,405, forward strand.
AGTTGCACAGGACCGGCGGGCGCTACGCGCTGTGCACCATGTGCATTGGTGTGGGGCAGGGAATTGCTGTGGTTCTGGAGCGTGTCTGACCAGATTGCGATTTGCGTCAATTCCATTGGGTGCGACGTCCCCCCGGATTTGAGTAGCAGGTGAGCTTGGAGTCCAATCCCATGTGAC
>JAYSGB010000010.1:0-118793 GCA_041913045.1 Burkholderiaceae bacterium
ACGGCGTGGGCAACTCCGGCATCGTCGCGCAGGACGCGCAGCACAAGTTCTTCCGCCTGGGTGTGCACTCCGTGGCCTACAGCGACGGCCACATGCAGGTCATGAGTGCGGCGCTGCTCAAGCCGGGCGACGTCGCCATCATCATCTCCAACTCCGGCCGCACGCGCGACCTGATCGACGCCGCCGACATTGCACGCAAGCACGGTGCCACCACCGTGGCCATCACCGCAACGCGAACGCCGCTGGCGCTGACCACCGACTTGCACCTGGCCGCCGACCACACCGAGTTCTACGACCAGTACATCCCCATGACCTCGCGCCTGCTGCACCTGCTGGTGATCGACATCCTGGCCACCTGCCTGGCGCTGCGCATCGGCACGGCCACCCTGCAGCCGCTGCTGCGCGAGATGAAGACCAACCTGCAGAACAAGCGCTACGCCTGACTTTTCCGACAAGATGACCCGTTCCGACGACTCCCTGCCGCGCCTGCTCGCCGACGTGGGCGGCACCAACGCACGCTTTGCCTGGCAAGCCGGCCCTGGCGCGCCCATCGAGGCGCAACGCACGCTGCCCTGTGCCGACTACCCCACCATCGACGCCGCCATCCAGGCCTACCTCGGCACTCTGGACCGCCCGCGCCCGCAGCTGGGCGCCATCGCCATCGCTAATCCCGTCACGGGCGACCAGGTGCGCATGACCAACCACCATTGGTCCTTCTCCATCGAGGCGCTGCGCCAGTCCGCGGGGTTGCAACACCTTTCCGTGCTCAACGATTTCACCGCCCTGGCATTGGCCTTGCCGGGCCTGCCTGCCAGCGACAAGCGCCAGGTGGGTGGTGTGGCACCCATGGCCGAATCGGCCATCGGCCTCATCGGCCCGGGCACGGGCCTGGGTGTTTCCGGCCTGCTGCCCGACGGGCGTGGGGGTTGGGTGCCGCTGCAGGGGGAGGGTGGGCACGTCACGCTGGCCGCCGTCACGCCGCGCGAGCAGGTGGTGATCGACTGGCTCGTCAGCCAACATGGTCACGCATCGGCCGAACGCGCCGTCAGCGGCATGGGACTCATGGACATCCACCGTGCGCTCTGTGTTGCCGACGCTGCACCCAGCCCGGAACTCAGCGCAGCGCAGATCAGCGAAGCCGCGCTCGCGGGCGATGCCCGTTGTGCCGAGGCCTTGAGCATGATGTGCGCCTTCCTGGGCACGGTGGCGGGAAACCTGGCACTCACGCTGGGTGCCAAGGGCGGCATCTACATCGGCGGTGGCATCGTGCCTCGGCTGGGCTCTTGGTTCGATGGCACAGCCTTTCGCCAGCGCTTCGAAGCCAAGGGGCGCTTCCGCGACTACCTGACGACCATTCCCGTGTGGGTCATAACCGCTACCCTTTCGCCAGCCTTGGCGGGCACCGCCTGCGTGCTCGACAGCCGCGCTTCTGGCCGGTAAACATCTTCAGGCAGTTCGAGCCCGCAGTTTCTGCAAGGCGTTTACGGCAGCGAGGGCGAGGCCACCTGCTGCCACACCCAATGCAACACCGGCTGCGGTGTTGATCAAGAACTGCGTCAGGCCGCCAAAGGTGATGGCCCATCCTTCAACGGCGTGTGCCAGCGCAGGCCAACCGTGCAGCAAGATGCCGCCACCCACCATGAACATGGCGGCGGTACCCACCACAGACAGGGTCTTCATCAGCCAAGGGGCGGTTCTCAGCAGGCCAACTCCCACTGCCGCTTTCCAGCCCTTTGGGCCTTTTTGCAGATGCAGGCCCAGGTCGTCGAGCTTCACTATGCCAGCCACCAACCCATAAACGCCGACCGTCATCAGCAGCGAAATTCCCACAAGCACCGCCACGCGTTGCCCCAGCGCGGCGTCCGCCACCGCGCCAAGTGTGATCACAACGATCTCTGCAGAGAGGATGAAATCAGTGCGCACTGCGCCTTTGATCTTGTCCCTTTCAAAAACCACCAGATCAATAGTCGGGTCTGCCAGCGCCTGAACCGTCTTTTGGTGCTCGGCGGCAGTTGCTTGTTCCGAGTGCAGAAACCTGTGCGCCAGTTTCTCAAAACCCTCGTAGCACAGGAAGGTTCCGCCCAGCATCAACAACGGCGTGATGGCCCAAGGCGCCAGCCAACTGATCAGCAGAGCCGCCGGTACAAGGATGGCCTTGTTGATGAGTGAGCCCTTGGCTACCGCCCAGACCACGGACAACTCCCTGTCGGCGCGCACACCCGTCACCTGCTGTGCATTCAGAGCCAGATCGTCACCCAGAACGCCAGCAGTTTTCTTGGCAGCCACCTTCGTCATGGTGGCCACGTCATCCAGCACGGAAGCGATGTCGTCGATAAGAGCAAGCAGGGTCGTGGCGGCCATGGTTCGTGATGTGACACGGAGTTTGAATACCCTTGGTTGTACCAGAACAATCAGTGCTCATATTCTGGTAACTGAGTTACATTAGCAGGCTGGTTCATTGCTGTTCAGTTCGACGCAAACCATGTCCATTGATGCCTATCTCTCTGTGGAGCTGGAGTCCCGCTTGCAAACCTTGCTGGCCAGCGGACAGCGCCGCCTGCTCGGTCTGGTGGGGCCACCAGGTGCGGGCAAGTCCACGCTGGCTGAACAGCTGCTTGACCGTTTGGGTTCACGCGCGCAGCTGGTGCCTATGGATGGTTTCCATCTGGCTCAGGTCGAGCTTGAACGGCTGGGGCGGGCCCATCGCAAGGGGGCGCCCGACACCTTTGACGCCCACGGCTACGTGCAACTGCTGAACAGGCTGCGTCAGCAAGCTCCCGACGAGCTGATCTACGCGCCAGCCTTCCGGCGCGAAATCGAAGAACCCGTGGCAGGCTCAATCGCCGTTCATCCACAAACCCAGCTCATCATCACCGAAGGCAACTACCTGTTGCTCGACGCCTATCCGTGGAACCGCGTGGCGGCCTGTCTTGACGAGGTCTGGTACGTCAGCGTAGATGAGCATCTGCGCAGGCAGCGGCTTGTTGACAGGCACGTACGCTTCGGTCGAACCCCACAGGCTGCCCAGGCCTGGGTGGAGCAGACTGACGAACCCAATGCCCGGCTCATCGAGCAATGCAGACCACGCGCCCATGCCGTTTGCTCCTTGTGACAACACCCGCTCCCATCACCACGACCATGAGTTCATTGCCCCCCGCATCTTTTGAGAACCGGCATTTCCTGGCCGCTCACGTGGACGACACCTTGCGGTTCTATGAACGGTCTGCCTACGACCCCGAGGGGGGCTTCTTTCACTACTTTCTGGACGACGGCACCGTCTACAACCGGGGGCACCGCCACCTCGTCAGCGCCACACGGTTTGTCTTCAACTGGTGCCAGGCATGGCGCCATACGGGGCGCAGCATCTACAGGGATTGGGCGGCGCACGCGCTGGCTCACCTCAACGTGTTCCGCCTGCCACCCGGGCACCCGGGGGCCGGTTTGTATGCCTGGACCCTGCAGGACGGTCGGCTGGAAGACGAGCGCGCTATGGCCTACGGCCAGGCCTTCGTGCTGCTGGCCCAAAGCCATGCGCACATGGCCGGGCTGGTCAGCCAGCAAGACGTAGCCGACGCCTTTGACCGCATGGAGGCCGTGTTCTACGAGCCCGCGAACCGGGCTTACGCCGACGAACTCAGCCCTCAAGGCGAGTTGGCTGCCTACCGGGGGCAGAACGCCAACATGCACACCTGCGAGGCCTGTCTGGCCGCCTTCGAGGCCACTGGCGACCAACGCTACCTCGACCGCGCCGAATCACTGATCGAGCGCTTCGCTTTCGAGGCCGCGACCGGGCCTGATCACCTCATCTGGGAGCATTTCGACACGGCCTGGACGCCAGACTGGGAATACAACCGCGACAACCCGGGCGACATCTTCAAACCCTGGGGTTACCAGACCGGTCACCAGACCGAATGGGCCAAGCTCATCCTGCAGGCGCACACGCACCGGCCCCAGCAGCGCTGGGTGGACCGTGCCGCTGAACTGCAACTCAGCGCCTGGCGCCACGGCTGGGACGCAGAGCACGGCGGCCTCATCTACGGCTTCGCGCCAGACGGCTCACCTTGCGACACCGACAAATACTTCTGGGTGCAGGCTGAATCCTTTGCCAGCGCGTGGCGGCTCTGGCGCGTCACGGGTGACGCCACCTTCCGCCAGCAATACCTCGACCTGTGGGCGTGGAGCTGGCAGCACATGGTCGATCACCACCACGGCGCCTGGTACCGCATCCTGGCGGCTGACGGCGGCAAACTGGAGGACACCAAGTCCCCTGCGGGCAAGACGGACTACCACACTATGGGCGCCTGCTGGGACGTGATGGCCGCTGGCGGACTGAGCGATCAGCCCTTTGGAACAGGACGGGGTTTGCCAGTCTCGTCGATGGCCACGTAAGTCAGGGATGCCTCGGTCACCTTCACGAACTGACCCTGGTTGCCCAGGCGCTCTGCAAACACCTCCACCTGCACGGTGACTGACGTGTTGCCAATGCGGGTGACGTGGGCGTAAAAGCTCAGGATGTCTCCCACGCGCACAGGCTGCTTGAACACGAACTGGTTGACCGCCACGGTGGCGATCCGCCCTTGCGTTATGCGTGCGGGCAGCACCGCACCAGCCAGGTCCACCTGAGCCATCACCCAGCCACCGAAAATGTCGCCGTTGGCGTTGCAGTCGGCGGGCATGGGAATGACTTTGAGAACCAGGCTTTTGTCCGACGGGTGTTCTTGGACAGCCTGGGTTGCACCAGGCCCTTGGCTTGGGGGCAAAATCGCTGAGTTCATGCCTCCATTCTCCCCCATAGCTGCCTCAAATGCGCCACCTTTCTGTTTCGTCTGCCACACCTGCCACGGGCGCGCCGCCTGAAGAGCCGAAAACCTCCCAGCCGCGTGGCGACTGGGCCGTGCTGCGCAGGCTGCTGCCCTACCTTTGGGAGTACCGCTGGCGCGTTGCAGCGGCATTGGCCTTCATGGTGGCGGCCAAGCTGGCCAACGTGGGGGTGCCTCTGCTGCTGAAGGAACTGGTGGATGCCCTCACGCCCAAGCCGGGCGGCTCGCTGCTCGGCCTGCCTGCGGGCACCGAGGCTCTGTTCGTTGTGCCAGTCGGTCTGCTGCTGGCCTATGGCCTGCTGCGCTTTTCCACCACCTTGTTCACCGAGCTGCGCGAACTCATCTTCGCCAAGGCCACCGAAGGTGCCACGCGCCACATCGCGCTGCAGGTGTTCGGGCACCTGCACGAGCTGAGCCTGCGCTTTCACCTGGAGCGCCAGACCGGCGGCATGACGCGTGACATCGAGCGCGGCACCCGGGGTGTGCAGTCGCTCATCTCCTACTCCATCTACAGCATCCTGCCCACGCTGCTGGAGGTGGCACTGGTGCTGGCGCTGCTGGGCGCCAAGTTCGAGATGTGGTACGTCTGGACGACGCTGGCCGCGCTGGTGCTGTACGTGACCTATACCGTGAAAGTGACGGAATGGCGTACGCAGTTCCGCCGTCAGATGAACGAGATGGAGTCCGTCAGCCAGACCAAGGCCATCGACTCGCTGCTGAACTACGAAACCGTCAAGTACTTCAACAACGAGGCTTTCGAAAGCCGTCGCTACGACGAAAGTCTGGAGAAGCTGCGCCGTGCGCGCCTCAAGAGCCAGGTCACGCTCTCCATGCTCAACGCCGGGCAGCAGCTCATCATTGCTGCCGCGCTGGTGGCCATGTTGTGGCGTGCCACTGCTGCCGTTACACAGGGGCAGATGACGCTGGGCGATCTGGTCATGATCAACGCCTTCATGATCCAGCTCTACATTCCGCTCAACTTCCTGGGCGTGCTCTACCGCGAGATCAAGCAGGGCCTGACCGACCTCGACAAGATGTTCACGCTGCTCGACAAGGAGCGGGAGATCGCCGACACCCCGGGCGCGCAGGATCTGCAACTGGACGGCGCGCCCGAGGTGCGTTTTGAGAATGTGCACTTCGCCTATGAGCGCGAGCGTGAAATCCTGCATGGAGTAAGCTTTACCGTGCCTGCGGGCAAGACGGTAGCGGTGGTGGGGCCGTCCGGTTCCGGCAAATCGACGCTGGCGCGCCTGCTCTACCGCTTCTACGACGTAGGTCGGCCCGGTGACGCGCCGGGGGAGGGCGCCGGGCGTATCACCATCGCCGGGCAGGACATCCGTGCCGTGAAGCAAGGCAGCGTGCGCAGGGCCATTGGCATCGTGCCGCAAGACACGGTGTTGTTCAACGACACCATCGAATACAACATCCTCTATGGCCGCCCCGAGGCCGGGCACGACGAAGCCGTCAAGGCCGCCCAGGCCGCGCACATCCATGGCTTCATCGAGCGGCTGCCCAAGGGCTACCAGACCATGGTGGGCGAACGCGGCCTCAAGCTCTCAGGTGGCGAAAAGCAGCGCGTGGCCATCGCCCGCACACTGCTCAAGAACCCGCCCATTCTGATTTTTGACGAGGCCACCTCCGCGCTCGACTCCGCCAATGAACGCGCCATCCAGGCCGAGCTGCGCGGCGTGGCGCGCAACAAGACCACGCTCGTCATTGCGCACCGTCTTTCCACGGTGGTCGACGCTCACGAAATTATTGTGCTGGAGCATGGCACCATCGTCGAGCGCGGGCGCCATGCCGAACTGCTGGCCGCCAACGGACGTTACGCGCAGATGTGGGCGCTGCAGCAAAGCGGTGGCGAAACCGAAGAACAGAAAACGGCCGCAACAGCCGGAGGAACGCATGGACACCAAGTGGCTTGAAGACTTCGTCAGCCTGGCCGAGACGCGCAGCTTCAGCCGCTCGGCGCAGTTGCGTCATGTGACGCAGCCCGCCTTCTCGCGCCGCATCCAGTCGCTGGAGGCCTGGGCTGGTACAGAACTGGTGGACCGCAGCTCCTACCCCACGCGGCTCACGCCAGCCGGACAGACGCTTTACATGCAGGCGCTGGAGGTGTTGCAGTCGCTGTCTGCTTCGCGCGCCATGTTGCGTGCCTATGCCTCCGCCGGGCAGGATGTGGTGGAGTTTGCCGTGCCTCACACGCTGGCGTTCACTTTCTTTCCGTCTTGGGTGTCAGACATTCGCCAAAACTTCGGCCCCATCAAAAGCAGGCTCATCGCGCTGAACGTACACGACGCCATGATGCGGCTGGTCGAAGGCAACTGTGACTTGCTGATTGCCTACCACCATCCCTCTCAGCCACTGTCGTTGGACCCTGAGAAATACGAGATGGTCGTGCTGGGGCATGAGCTGCTCGCGCCTTACGTCAAACCTGATTCGAGCGGGCACCCGCTATGGCAAACGCCGGGTACAAGTTCGCAGCCCCTGCCTTACCTTGGCTACGCCCCGGGTGCCTACCTTGGCCGGGTCGTGGATCTTCTGCTCAAGCAGTCGCCCACGGCCATTCACCTCGACCGCGTTTACGAGACCGACATGGCCGAAGGCCTCAAGGCCATGGCTGTTGAAGGCCATGGTGTTGCCTTCCTCCCGCTCAGCGCCGTCAAGCAGGAACTGGCAAACGGCCGCCTGGTGAGCGCGGCGCCGCGTGATGACAAGCACCTGGAGATGAACATGGAAATCCGGGCCTACCGGAGTAAGGCGACCGAGTCCCAAAGGCCCAAGCGCGCAGTACAGAGTCTTTGGACCTATCTGCAGAACACCCACTCCGCTCAGGGTTGATGTTGTTTGGTTTATAAATTTTTTGCATGACCCATAAGCGAAAAGGTATTGGTATTTCAGCGATGAGATTGTTAGAGTCCCCCATCTCTGTTGGCACGCGACGTGCTTGCAGGATATGGACCCCGCCGATACGGTCGCATTGCCTACGTGATTTCGCGTCTTGCAAACGACCTTGCTTCGGGTCATGATGGGCGCGCGAGCTACCCGCTCGCGTGTGATGACTACACAGAGGAAACACTGATGAAGAAACCGAATGTGATGTTTGCTGCGGTCGCCCTGGCGCTGGCTGCAGGTGGTGCCTGGGCCCAGGCAAACGACACCCTGGCTAAGATTAAGTCCAGCGGCAGCGTGACCATGGGTGTGCGCGAGTCTTCCGGCGCGCTCTCCTACACCCTGGGTGATGGCAAGTACACGGGCTACCACGTCGAGATCTGCCAGAAGGTGCTGGCTGACATTCAGAAGCAGCTGGGCCTGGCCAAGCTGGACATCAAGTACCAGCCCGTCACCTCCCAGAACCGTATTCCCCTGGTGCAGAACGGCACCGTGGACATCGAGTGCGGCTCCACCTCCAACAACGCGCCCCGCCAGAAGGACGTGTCCTTCGCGGTCACCACCTTCGTGGAAGAAGTGCGCATGGCCGTCAAAGCCAACTCCGGCATCAACTCCATCAAGGACCTGAACGGCCGCAACGTGGCCACCACCACGGGTACCACTTCGGTGCAGACCCTGCGTAAGAATGAGCGTGCCCAAGGCATCGACTTCAAAGAGGTCTATGGCAAAGATCACGCAGACAGCTTCCTGCTGCTGGAGTCCGGCCGCGCCGACGCCTTCATCATGGACGGCTCCCTGCTGGCTGGCCTGATCGCCAAGTCCAAGAACCCTGCCGATTTCAAGATCGTGGGTGAAGTGCTGAGCGTCGAACCCATCGCCATCATGATCCGCAAGGACGACCCTGCGTTCAAGAAGACCGTGGACGACAGCCTCAAGGCCATGATGAAGTCTGGTGAAATCGCCAAGCTCTACGACAAGTGGCTGATGCAGCCGATTCCGCCTGCCAACGCCAAGGTCGGGCTGCCCATGAGCGACAACCTGAAGGCCGCGCTGGCTAACCCCAACGACAAGCCGACGGAAGACTACGCCAAGAAATAAAGGCGCATTCCCATCCGTAGCCCCTTGCTGTCTAAAGGCTGCAAGGGGCTTTTAGTTGCCACAAAAAGGAGTCCGCAATGAGTTGGGACTGGCAGGTGTTCTGTGAGGACACCATCACCCGAGAAGTGGGTGAGCGTTGTTTTGGCCAGGGAGGGGACATCACCTATCTGGATTGGTTGCTGTCTGCCTGGGGTTGGACAGTGTCTGTGTCGCTGCTGGCGCTGGTGTTGGCGCTCGTGGTGGGTGCAGTCATCGGTACCTTGCGTACCCTGCCCGACAGTCCCTGGGTGGTGCGTTTCGGCAATGCCTGGGTGGAGCTGTTCCGCAACATCCCGCTGCTGGTGCAGATATTTCTCTGGTACCACGTGGTGCCCGCGTTTTTTCCGGCGCTCAAGGACGTTCCAGGCTTCGTGCTGGTTGTCTTTGCGTTGGGCTTCTTCACCTCTGCGCGTGTGGCAGAGCAGGTGCGTTCAGGTATACAGGCGCTGCCGCGTGGCCAGCGTTATGCCAGCCTGGCACTGGGCATGACCACCATGCAGTCCTACCGCTATGTGCTGCTGCCCATGGCGTTTCGCATCGTCATCCCTCCGCTGACGAGCGAGACCATGAACATCTTCAAGAACTCGTCGGTCGCGTTCGCCGTGTCGGTGGCCGAACTGACCATGTTCGCCATGCAGGCGCAGGAAGAAACCTCGCGCGGCATCGAGGTCTACCTGGCCGTCACTGGTTTGTACGTCGTCTCGGCCTTTGCCATCAACCGCATCATGGCTTTCATTGAAAAACGCGCCCGCGTGCCGGGCTTCATCGCCAGTGGCGGCGCAGGAGGCCACTGACATGATGAACAATCTTGACTGGTCCTTCGTCAACTGGGACGTCATCAGCGGCTTTGTCCTCAAGGGGCTGATGTTCAGCGTGGTGCTGACCATCGTGGCCACCATCGGTGGTGTGCTGTTCGGTACCTTGCTGGCCATGATGCGCTTGTCTGGTCGCCAGTGGCTGGTGGTTCCCGCCACCATTTATGTCAACGGCATGCGCAGCATTCCGCTGGTCATGGTGATCCTGTGGTTCTTCCTGCTGGTGCCCTTCCTGATCGGGCGGCCCATCGGTGCCGAGACCTCTGCTGTCATTACCTTCATTGCCTTCGAGGCTGCCTATTTCAGCGAGATCATGCGGGCCGGTATCCAGTCCATCTCGCGCGGACAGGTCTTCGCAGGCCTTGCTCTGGGTATGACGTATGGCCAGAACATGAAGCTGGTGGTGTTGCCGCAGGCCTTCCGCAACATGCTGCCGGTGCTGCTCACCCAGACCATCATCCTGTTCCAGGACACCTCGCTGGTCTACGCCATCGGCGCCTACGACATGCTCAAGGGCTTTGAAGTCGCCGGCAAGAACTTTGGCCGCCCCATCGAGGCCTACCTGATGGCCGCCGTCGTTTATTTCGCCATGTGTTACGCGCTGTCCTGGCTGGTCAAGCGGCTGCACAAGAAGATCGCCATCATCCGCTGAGCGGCTGAACCGAGTTGGAGAATCATCCATGATTGAACTGAAGAACGTTTCGAAGTGGTACGGCCCCGTGCAGGTGCTCAACGAGTGTTCCACCCGCATCAGCAAGGGCGAGGTGGTGGTGGTTTGCGGGCCGTCGGGCTCGGGCAAGTCCACGCTGATCAAGACCATCAACGCGCTGGAACCCATCCAGAAGGGCGAGATCTACGTGGACGGCCAGGCCGTGCACGACCCCAAGACCAACCTGCCCAAGCTGCGCAGCCGCGTGGGTATGGTGTTCCAGCACTTTGAGCTGTTCCCGCACCTGAGCGTGACCGAGAACCTCACGCTGGCCCAGGTCAAGGTGCTGGGTCGCAACATCACCGACGCCAAGGCGCGCGGCCTCAAGATGCTCGACCGTGTGGGCCTGATGGCGCACAAGGACAAGTTCCCCGGCCAGCTCTCCGGCGGCCAGCAGCAGCGCGTGGCCATTGCGCGCGCGCTGTCGATGGACCCGATCGTCATGCTGTTCGACGAGCCCACTTCCGCACTCGACCCCGAGATGGTGGGCGAGGTGCTGGACGTGATGGTCGGCCTGGCAGGCGAGGGCATGACCATGATGTGTGTCACGCACGAAATGGGCTTTGCGCGCAAGGTCAGCAACCGCGTCATCTTCATGGACGTTGGCGGCAAGATCCTGGAAGACTGCAGCAAGGACGAATTCTTCGGCAACCCCGAAGCTCGCCAGCCGCGTACCAAGGATTTCCTGAACAAGATCCTCCAGCACTGACGGCCACTCCTTGCTTGGCCCGATGTCTGTCCATGCCCGCCATGTAACGGCGGGCTGTGGTGGCATGCTGTTTGCGTTTGCCACAGGTGTTTGATTCGAAAGGCAGGAGAGTGTCATGCTGAATCGCTTCTCGATCCGCACACGCCTGGCGGCCAATGCCGTCGTCGCGTGCTTCTTCCTGGCACTGGTGGTTGCGGTTTCGGCTTTCGGGTTGACGGCCGGACGCAACGGCTTGCAGGACATGACGGAGCGCTACTACCCCATGCGTCTGGCGCACGCGGAAATGCTTGAACACCTGCTCCAGGCACGGGTGAGCGAATCGGACATGGTGGCCAGCAACTTCAACACCGAAGAGGTGCAGCGGCACAGGAAACTCTGGGAGGCTTCTCAAACCAGTGCAGAAGCTGCTTTCAAGCGCCTGCGCGACATGACAGCCGACCCTGCAGGACAGGCGGAGCTGGACCGCATGTGGGCCGTGGTGAAGCAATACCGCACAGGAGTCGAACAATTCGCGGTGCAGCTTGCCGACAACCGTTTTGCAGATGCCGACGGCGCGTTCGAGGCATTGAAGGAGCCGCTGGCGCGCTTCGAGGAGGCCAAGAAGATGGCCGCCAAGTACGCCGAGACATTGGAGTCGCAAGTGGGGGCCGTGAAGGGTAAGGTGCTTTCCACGATCGACCTTGCGCTGATGACGCTGGCTGGCGTGTTTGCTCTCACGCTTTTCCTGTCTGCCTTCATGTCGTGGCTCATAGGCCGCTCGGTGATCGGGCCGTTGCAGGAGGCTGTCGGCGTGTCAGAGCGCATCGCGTCGGGGAACCTCGCCACGTCAGTGGCGGCGTCTGGCCGAGACGAAACAGGTCGACTGCTGACCTCTATCGCCGCCATGCAGGATGCCTTGCGCGATCTGGTGAGCAATGTGCGCCAGAGCGTGGATTCAATCCGCACAGCTTCCAGCGAAGTTGCGCAGGGCAACGCCGATCTGTCCCAGCGCACCGAGATGGCTGCAGGGAACCTGCAAGGCACTGCAGCCACCATGGACACACTTGTGCAGGCGGTCGACCAGAGCGCCCGCCATGCCCAGCAGGCCAGCGAAATGGCTTCACATGCGTCGGCGGTGGCCAGCAAGGGTGGGCAGGTGATGGGCGATGTGGTTACCTCCATGGACCGCATCAACATCAACAGCAAGAAGATTGCCGACATCACCGGCGTGATTGACGGCATCGCTTTCCAGACCAACATCCTGGCGTTGAATGCAGCGGTGGAAGCCGCACGAGCGGGTGAACAAGGGCGCGGCTTTGCCGTGGTGGCTGGTGAGGTGCGCACGCTCGCGCAGCGCAGTGCGCAAGCGGCCCGAGAGATCAAGGATCTGATCGGCACGTCCGTGGCGCAGGTGGAAACGGGCGCGGGGTTGGTGGCCACTGCCGGGCAGACCATGCAGGAAATCCAGCAGTCGATCCAGCGCGTGGCCGATATCGTGGGTGAAATCACGTCGGCTGTGCGGGAGCAAAGCTCGGGCATCCGTGATATCAACGCCGCGATCGACTCCCTGGAAAACGTTACGCAGCAAAACGCCGCGCTGGTCGAGGAAAGTGCTGCTGCGTCCTTGAGCCTGCGCGACCAGGCAGAAGGCCTTGCGCGAGCCATCTCTGCCTTTCACCTGGACAGCCGCCATGACGCGAGTCAAGGTGAGGCGTTGCGTCGTTTGCCCAGTGCTGGCGGCACGCCGCGTTTGCCCGCCCAAGCATAAAAGGGGCAGACTGCCTACAATCGGCTCCATGGACAATCGCGCGCGAGCATCTTCGTACCGCCGTCACGCCCTGTTTGGTCGTGAGGCGGGTGCGCGCCCCTGCCTGACAGTGGCTCTGCTGTGGACGTTCGTCCCCGCAGAGTCCTGAGCCCGGCGGTCCAAACTCATCCATCATCGCGCCGTCTCTGGACCACCGGGCCTCTCCCAGGCGCTGTCGGCTATCAAGGCCGCACACCCAGAGAGCGTTCATGACTGTTTCCTCAACCATTCGCACATTGAGTGCGCTTGACCACGCCCGAATCCTCAAGCTCCTGCCTCGCCAGGGCCAGCACGACGGATTGCGTGACGTGCTCGACAATGCCGACCTGCTCTTGCCTCGTGAAGTGCCGGAGGGGCTGGTGACCATGTATTCACAGGTGCTGCTGGCCGACCAGACGGGCGAGCCTCCACGCAAGGTGACGCTGTGTTACCCCGCAGACGCCGAGCCCTCCGCAGGCTTTGTGTCTGTCCTGTCGCCGCTGGGTGTTGCATTGCTGGGTGCACGCAAGGGCAACACGGTGACTTGGGGCACGCCAGCGGGGCAACAGGTTGACGCACGGGTGGTGGACATTCTCTTCCAGCCCGAGGCCAGCGGCGACTACACCCTTTGAGGATGGCGCTGGTGAGAAAATAGCAGGATGAGTTCATCCGCCCCCCTCACCAGCCTCACCATCACCCGCCCCGACGACTGGCACCTCCACGTGCGCGACGGCGCGCCGCTGAACACCGTTGTGCCGCACACGGCCGCGCAGTTCGGCCGCGCCATCATCATGCCCAACCTGAAGCCGCCCGTGACCACGGCGGCCCAGGCGCTGGCGTACAAGGAGCGCATTCTGGCAGCGGTGCCTGCTGGCGTCAGCTTTGAGCCGCTGATGACGCTTTACCTGACCGACAACCTACCGCCCGAAGAGATTGCGCGTGCCAAGGCTGCGGGCGTGGTGGCGTGCAAGCTGTACCCCGCCGGTGCCACCACCAACAGCGACGCGGGTGTGACCGACATCCGCAAGACCTACAAGACGCTGGAGGCCATGCAGCGCGAGGGCATTCTGCTGCTCGTTCACGGCGAGGTCACCAGCCCAGACATCGACCTCTTCGACCGCGAGGCCGTCTTCATCGAACAGCAACTTGCCCCGCTGCGCCGCGACTTCCCCGAGCTGAAGATCGTGATGGAGCACATCACCACCCGCGAGGCAGCGCAATACGTGGCTGAAGCCGACCGCTTCCTGGGCGCCACCATCACCGCGCACCACCTGCTGTACAACCGCAACGCCATCTTCACGGGTGGCATTCGCCCGCACTACTACTGCCTGCCTGTGCTCAAGCGCGAGGTACATCGCCAAGCCCTGGTGGCAGCCGCTACCAGTGGCAACGCCAAGTTCTTCCTGGGCACCGACAGCGCGCCGCACCCCGCCCACCTGAAGGAACACGCCACCGGCTGCGCGGGCTGCTACACCGCGCATGCCGCCATGGAGATGTACGCCGAGGCCTTTGACGCCGTAGGCGCGCTGGACAAGCTGGAAGGCTTTGCCAGCTTCTTCGGGGCAGACTTCTACGGTCTGCCGCGCAACAGCGGCACCATCACTCTGCGCCGCGAGTCCTGGACCCCGCCCGAGAGCTTTGCCTTTGGCGAGGCCGAACTCAAGCCCCTGCGCGCGGGCGAGGCCTTGCCCTGGAAGCTGGTCTGACCGAAAGAGAGCAGGGCACCTTGCATTTCGCTGAAGCCGTCGACTGGTCGCACCCCTGGTTCGAGCCCTGGCGCATGCTGGGTGAGCCAGTGGCCCGTGCAGCCTTGGCGGGTGCTGACCTGCCTGGTGCGCTCAACGCTGCCGGGCTGGCGCCCGTGCGCTTCATTCCCCAGGCCGATCTGCCCGATGGCGTGGCCTACGAAAGCCATATCTATGCCACGGGCGGCGTGCCCACGCGCGAAGGCTTGCACGATTTCTTCAATGCCCTGTGCTGGATGCGCTTTCCCCAGACCAAGCGGCTGTTGAACCGCTGGCAGGCTCAGGCCATTGAGGCGGCTGGGGGCGTGCAATCCACGCGCGGGCCGCTACGCGACGCGCTCACCCTGTTCGACGAAAACGTGGCCCTGCTGCAGGCGCCAGAGCCGTTGTGGCAGGCGCTTTTGGCGCGTGACTGGCAAACGCTCTTCGTCGGACTGCGGCCCTTGTGGGCACAGGCGCGGCTGGCGCTGTTCGGCCACGCGCTCACCGAAAAGCTGGTCACACCCTACAAGTCCATCACCGCCCACGTGCTGTGCCTGCCCGTGCCCATGGGCCTGCCAGCCGTTGATGACACCCCAATCCACCCGTGGGACGCCTGGCTGGCCGGGGCCATTTCGCCTGAAATGCTGGCTACCAAGCCCTACACCCCCATGCCGGTGCTGGGTACGCCAGGGTGGTGGCCCGACAACGAAACTCCGGCGTTCTACGACGACGCCACGGTTTTTCGCCCTCCCAGGGCCAAGGCAGCAGAGGTGCCGGGCGTTGCCCGGGCGTCGGCTGGGGCCATGCAGACGGCTTGAGTTTTTGGCGTTCGCCCTCAGTATGATGCGCATGCCGCCATGCACTGCAGGGAACCTGTGGGGGCGGTTCGGTGTCTCAAGCTGACCCATCCTTTGGAGCAAACACTCACATGAAACGCATTCTTCTGCTGGTTCTGACCAACATCGCCGTGATGGCCGTGTTGCTGATCACCACCCGCATCCTGGGCGTGGACCGTTTCCTCACGGCCAACGGCCTGAACATGACCGCACTGGCCATCTTCTCGCTGGTCATCGGTTTTGGCGGAGCCTTCATCTCGCTGCTAATCAGCAAGCCGATGGCCAAGTTCAGCACGGGCGCGCATGTCATCGAGCAGCCGCGCAACGCTGACGAGGCGTGGATTGTGGAGACCGTGCGCCGCTTTGCCGACAAGGCAGGCATCGGCATGCCCGAAGTCGCCATCTACGACGGTGCGCCCAACGCCTTCGCCACTGGCGCGTTCAAAAACTCTGCCCTGGTGGCGGTGTCTACCGGCCTGCTGCAGAACATGACGCGCGACGAGGTTGAGGCCGTGATTGGCCACGAGGTGGCTCACGTGGCCAACGGCGACATGGTGACCATGACCCTGATCCAGGGCGTGATGAACACCTTCGTGGTTTTCCTCAGCCGCGTCATCGGCTACGCGGTGGACGCCTTCCTGCGCCGTGGCGACAGCCAGAACTCTGGTCCTGGCATTGGCTACATGGTCACCACCATCGTGATGGACATCGTGCTGGGCTTCCTGGCCGCGATCATCGTGGCCTGGTTCAGCCGCCAGCGTGAATTCCGTGCCGACGCAGGCGCCGCCCAGTTGATGGGGCGCAAGCAGCCCATGATCAACGCGCTGGCCCGCCTGGGTGGCCTGCAGCCGGGCGAACTGCCCAAGAGCATGGCTGCCATGGGCATCACCGGTGGTTTGGGCAAGCTGTTTTCCACCCACCCGCCTATCGAAGAGCGCATCCAGGCGCTGCAGCAGGGCTGACCCTTTTCTGCCCCACACCAGAGCGGCCCCTCATTGGGCCGCTTTTTTTATGTCTTGTCTTGTAGGCATTTTTCCTACAAACCAGGTGCACGGCACTGACGGCGCGAACAGGCAACTTCCGATTCAAGAAAAACAGGCCGACTTTCACAATCCATTTCAACGAATCAACGTTTTGCAAGCCGTGTTAGGCCGCAGACGTTGCCCCGAAACAGGAGTGTGAACATGACCGCAGCCGCCCAGAACAACGCCGCACAGATCGCCGACCAACTGCTGGCCGAAATCCGCGAAGCCAACCTGACGTACCTGATGCTGGCGCAGCAGCTGATCCGCCAGGACAAGACCGAGGCCGTGTACCGCCTGGGCATCAGCGAGGCATCGGCAGAGATGATTGCCACGCTGTCGCCCGCACAAGTGCTCAAGCTCAGCTCCACCAACACGCTGCTGTGCAGCTTCCGCGCCGACGACGAGATGGTGTGGAGCCTGCTGACCAGCAGCCACGCTCCCCAGCGCGCCGCCAACGACGCCACCCAGCGCCTGCACGCAGGCATCCTGATGGCTGGCCGCCTCGCCGCCTGAGCCACTCGCCCCAGCCCCCAACGCCCCCAAGCCCACAGATTTCCAGGAGAACACCATGGCCGCCGTCAAAAGCATCGTCAACGAAAGCAAGGACATTGAGCGCGCAGTCGCGCTGATCGGCCTGGGTGCCCGCCTGCAGGTGCTGGAGAGCGAGACCAAGCTGTCCTACGAGCGCCTGCTGCGCCTGTACAAGGAAGTGACGGGCAAGTCCCCCAGCAAGGGCCAGCTGCCGTTCTCCACCGACTGGTTCCTCACCTGGCAGCCCAACATCCACGCCTCGCTGTACGTCAACATCCACCAGTACCTGAACAAGACGGTGGCGCTGGACAGCATCGACGCTGTGATGAAGGCCTACAAGCTCTACGACGAGCAGATGCGCGCCTGCGGCATCGAACCGATGCTGACCTTCACCCGCGCCTGGCGCCTGAGCAAGTTCATGGACGCCGGTATGCTGACGCAGACCAAGTGCACCTGCTGCGGCGGCATGTTCGTGACGGACGAATACCAGAACGCCCGCCACTTCGTCTGCGGCCTGTGCAAGCCCCCGGCACGTGCGGGCAAGGGCAAGGCGGATGGGGGGCTGCGGTTGCAGTGAGGTTTGAAGGGGTGATGAGTGCCGAGCCCTTCACGGGCGAAGGGTATCAAGCCCAGCAAAAGCCGCTGCTGTAACTTCAGTGTCCGCGCCGGAAATCCCCGCCCTTTTAGCCGCCTCTCGCCAGGCACTTACAACTTGCCTCACCTCAGCCAATACCTGTTGGGCGCGGTCTTCCGTCAGCCCATAGAACATGGCCGTGGACAGCACGGTGTCAAGGCTGGGTCGGTTGTCCATGTCATCCAGGTTGAGCACATGCTCTGCCTTGTCGATGTTTGGGTTCACGTCGAAGGCTGGGGCCAGTCGCCATCCGTCTTGGGCAAGCACGAAGCCGTGGTTGCGCAGATGGTCGTCCCGGTTGCCCACGGCTACGTTGAAGGCCACGCGCCGGAACAACTGTTCAAGGTCTGACTTCACCCGCCCTGCATCGCCATGGGTACGGATGAACTGGGCCAACTCCAGATAGCTTGTGCCTTCGCTTTGGTTCTTGCGCAGCAGCGTCATTGCCGACGCGTAAAAGCGGCGCTTGCCACCCAAACGGTCGAATCGTTGAACGCAGAAGGTGTGGAATTCGTTATTTAGGCGCAGCAACCGGGCTGCAGGCACGTCAATACCAGCTGCTCGGGCAAGCTGGTGCGTCACGTATTCCCAGGCCCCCACGTCGCGGTCGTCGTCCCGGGCGGGGAACTTGGCAATCCACAGCGAGCCGTCATCGTCGGTAAAGTTTGCCTTCGGGCGGGCTCCGCCGAGCGATGCCCCGGGCGCCACCAACACCAGCAACCAGCGCCGCAAAGCATCCAGGTCGTCAATGCGCTTGTGCGTCAACTGGTAGGCCACGGCTTCGAGTTCCCGTAGCGTGGTCACGGGTGGTGCGGCTCGGCCTTCGTGGGCCAGGAATTCTCCCGTGCCCGGCGCACAGAATCTCAAGGCGCCTTGCCTCGTCATGTCTTGCACGCCAGCCAGAAAATCCCAGGCGTACAAGGTGCGCGGGGTCCGGCCCTCGTCCTTGGCTTGCAGTGCTTCGCGGCGCTTCATCAGGGTCTGCCCCCAGCGGTCTGGGGACGAGTCGAGAAAAATGCCGAAGTTGCCCAGTTCGGGCTTCGGAAAGAAAGGGTGTTCGTCGAGCGACAGGTCCGGGTCAAGCGCAAAGGCCCAGGGCTGCTGCAGCCAATGGCGGTCGTAGTGAAACCGGATTTGGCCACGGTCATGGGCGAGCAGCCCTACCAGGCAGGGTGGCCCCAGCTCGCAGTCAAGCCACACCTCCAGGGTGTTATCCATCGTACTCATGTCAGGTCGCCCAATGCCTTGGGCGTGGCAGGCGGTTCAACGGTCCGGCTGCGCCTTGGTTTGGCGGCTGGCGTGGTCAGTGCCAGATCTTGAAGCTTGCGGCCCACTTTGTCGTCGGCTGCCAGGGTGTGGATGTCTCCATCCAACCCCAGCACCGCCATCACCCTCAGGTAGGTGCCCAAGGTGGCTGTGGGGTCGCCCTTTTCTACCTTGTAGAGCGACGTTCGCGAGATGCCCGCGCGCAGGGCGACCACGGCACTGCTGAGTTTGCGCCGCAGGCGCGCCAGCCGAAGCCGCTCACCGAAGTCTTGGAGCAGCCTTTGTTCTTGTGGAAACACGACCGGAGGTTTGCTGGGCATGTTGCCATTTTAGGCAAAATAGAAATAATTTGTCCATAATGGCGAACATTTTTGAGTCGCTTGCTGTCGTTAAAACAGCCGCTTACCCCACAGCAGCCAGCGCCACTGCCTCCGCCACCTTGATGCCATCCACCCCCGCCGACAGGATGCCACCCGCATAGCCCGCGCCTTCGCCCGCCGGGTACAGGCCGCGCACGTTCAGGCTCTGGTAGTCGTCACCGCGGGTGATGCGCAGTGGCGAGGATGTGCGTGTTTCCACGCCGGTCATCACGGCGTCGGCCATGTCATAGCCTTTGATCTTGCGGCCGAAGGCGGGCAGGGCTTCGCGCATGGCCTGCACGGCATAGTCGGGCAGTACCTGGGCGAGGTCGCCCAGGCGCACGCCGGGTTTGTACGACGGCTCCACCTCGCCAAAGGCAGTGGAGGGTTTGCCTGCCAGGAAATCACCCACCAGTTGGCCGGGGGCTTCGTAGTTGCGGCCGCCCGCCTCGAAGGCGCGGGTTTCCAACTGGCGTTGCAGCACCACGCCTGCCAGTGGGTGGGTGCGGCCCTGTGCATGCAGGGCTTGCGCTTCGGCGGCGTAGCGCGTACCGGCGTCTTCGCCAAAGGCGGCCACCCAGGCTTCGGCGTCCAGCGGGTAGTCGGGCGGGTCTATGCCCACCACCATGCCCGCGTTGGCGTTGCGTTCGTTGCGCGAATACTGGCTCATGCCGTTGGTGACGACGCGGCCCGGTTCGCTGGTGGCAGCCACCACGGTGCCGCCCGGGCACATGCAAAAGCTGTAGACGGCCCGGCCATTGTTGGCGTGGTGCACCAGCTTGTAGTCGGCAGCGCCCAGCAGCGGGTGCCCGGCGTGGCGGCCCCAGCGCGCGCGGTCAATCACACTCTGCGGGTGTTCAATGCGCACGCCAATGGAAAACGGCTTGGGCTCCAGGAACACATGGGCGTCATGCAGCATGGCAAAGGTGTCGCGCGAGCTGTGGCCCAGGGCCAGCACCACGTGCTGGCAGGGCATGTCGTGTATCTCGCTGCTGGCCAGGTCTTGCACGCGCAGTCCGGTCACGCGCTGGCTGGGGGGCACAGGCAGGCCTGCCGGGTGGGGTTGCACGGCGCCTTCATCGGGCGCCAGCAGCACGCCGGTCACGCGCTGCTCGAAGCGTATCTCGCCCCCCAGCGCAACGATCTTCTCGCGAATGGCCTCCACCACCTTTACCAGCTTGAAGGTGCCGATGTGCGGGTGGGCCATGTAAAGAATTTCAGCAGGCGCGCCAGCGTCCACGAACTCGCGCATGACCTTGCGGCCGATGAAGCGCGGGTCCTTGATCTGGCTGTAGAGCTTGCCGTCGGAAAACAGTCCAGCGCCGCCTTCGCCGAACTGCACGTTCGACTCGGGCGTGAGCACCTTCTTGCGCCACAGGCCCCAGGTGTCCTTGGTGCGTTGGCGTACTGGGCGCCCGCGCTCCAGCACGATGGGGCGCAGGCCCATCTGCGCCAGGGCCAGCGCGGTGAAGATGCCGCATGGGCCGAAGCCCACCACCACGGGGCGTTCGGCTTCGTTGGCTGGCCAACCGGCGGGGGCATGGGCGGGCGCGTGCCAGTCCATGTCAGGCGTGGGCTGGATGTGCGGGTGCTGCGCGTGGCGGGCCAGAAGTTCGGCTTCGCGGGCCGGTTCCGCCAGGGTCACATCCACGATGAACACCGCCAGCAGATCTGCCTTGCGCGCGTCGAAGCTGCGCTTGAACACCTGCAGGTCGGCAATGTCCTCGGGGGCAATGCTCAAGGCCTGGGCAGCCAGTTGGCGCAGGGCCTCCAAGGGGTGGGGCGGCGGAACGCGGTCTTCGTCGGTTTCGGCGGGGGCGTCGGCGGCGCGGCGGTGTTCTACCGGCAGCGCCGACAGGGGCAGCTTCAGTTCAGAAATTCGGATCATGGCGGGCTTGTGTCCATCAAGCATCAAGATCCGCGAATGATACGGCCAGCCTGCTCCAGGCTGGCCGCCTTTAGCCCGGCTCAGGCGGGCAGGAAGCCTTCGACCGACAGGTAACGCTCACCCGTGTCGTAGTTGAAGCCCAGCACACGGCTGCCTGCGGGCAGTTCGGGCAGCTTTTGCGCGATGGCGGCCAGGGTGGCGCCGCTGGAAATGCCCACCAGCAGACCCTCTTCGCGCGCCGAGCGGCGGGCGTACTCGCGGGCGGCCTCGGCTTCCACCTGGATCACGCCGTCAAGCAAGGTGGTGTCCAGGTTCTTGGGTATGAAGCCCGCGCCAATGCCCTGGATGGGGTGCGGCGAAGGCTGCCCGCCCGAGATGACGGGGGACGCCGTGGGCTCCACAGCGAAGACCTTTAGTTGCGGCCAGGCCGCCTTGAGCACGCGCGCTACGCCGCTGATGTGGCCGCCCGTGCCCACACCGGTGATGATGGCGTCCAGCCCCTCGGGGAAGTCGGCCAGGATTTCCTGGGCTGTGGTGCGTTCGTGCACGTCCACGTTGGCCGGGTTCTCGAACTGCTGGGGAATCCAGGCGCCCGGCGTCTGCGCGGCCAGTTCTTCGGCGCGGGCAATGGCGCCCTTCATGCCTTTTTCGCGTGGTGTCAGGTCAAACGAGGCGCCGTAGGCCAGCATCAGGCGGCGGCGTTCCACGCTCATGCTGTCGGGCATTACCAGCACCAGCTTGTAACCTTTCACGGCCGCCACCATGGCCAGGCCCACGCCGGTGTTGCCAGAAGTCGGCTCGATGATGGTGCCGCCGGGCTTGAGCACACCGCGCTTTTCCGCGTCTTCCACCATGGCCAGGGCGATGCGGTCCTTGATGGAACCGCCCGGGTTGCTGCGTTCGGACTTGATCCAGACGTTGGCGCCGCCGAACAGGCGGTTGACGCGGATGTGCGGGGTTTGGCCGATGGTGGCCAGGACGTTGTCTGCTCTCATGGGGGCCTCTCTTGTGTGGGGTGTGGCGCTATTCTGAAACAAATGTGCGATCCTTTTGGCCATATGTTTATGTGGCGGCGTGATTAGACGGACGGTTCGCTGCGCACAAAGCGGAATAAGGGGATAATCACGCCCGTGAAGCCTGCCAGACCGCCGCTGGCGCAAGTCCCGAAAGGGCGCGCTGGAGGAACGTCCGGACTGCACAGGACAGCGCAGGAGCTAACGGCTCTCCACCGCGAGGTGAGGATCAGAGCAACAGAGACGAGTCCACTGGAACCACCCGCTTCGGCGGCAGGAGCCTGTGGGGTGAAACGGGCAATCTCTGCGCGCAGCAACACCAAGTAGGCTAGCCACGGGAGCAGGGCAACCTCTTCCGACCTTGTGGTTCCGCAAGGCGAGTTGGCGGGTAGGTGGCACCGAGCCGCCCGGGTGACCGGCGGCCCAGAGGAATGGCGGTCACGCTGCGGGCAACCGCAGTGCACAGAATCCGGCGTATCGGCAGACTTCACACTTTATTCTTCCCTCCCATGACAGAACCCCTTCGACTGGCCAAACACCTGGCCGCCCTGTTGCCGTGCTCGCGCCGCGAGGCGGAGCTGTACATTGAAGGCGGCTGGGTGCTGGTGGACGGGCAGCCCGTGGAAGAGCCGCAGACGCGGGTGACGCCCGACCAGCAGGTGACCCTGGCCCCCGGGGCGGTGGCGCGGCCCGTGCCGCCCGTGACCCTGCTGTTCCACAAACCAGCTGGGCTGGATCTGTCCAACTTTGACGTGGCCAGCCTGCCTGCAAGCCATGTGCCCGACGCCATTCCCGGCAAGCGCTTGCTGCGGCGTCACTTTTCGCGGCAGACACTGGTGGCACCCCTGGAAACCCAGGCCAGCGGTCTGGTTGTGTGGTCGCAAGACGTGGCTGTGCTGCGCAAGCTGCACGACGACTGGACGCGTACCGAAAGCGAGCTGCTGGTGGACGTGCTGGGCGACGTGCCGCCAGACGCACTGCAGAAACTGAATGCAGCCATGAGCCAGGGGGTGCCGGTCAAGGCAAGTTGGCAGAGCGAGCGCCGCCTGCGCCTGGCACTGAAGGGCTTGCAGCCGGGGCAGGTGGATGCGCTGTGCGCACTTGCTGGCCTGAAGGCGGCTACCGTGCGCAGGCTCCGGCTGGGGCGTGTTCCCTTGCGTGGGTTGGCTGAGGGGAAGTGGGCTTATTTGCCCCCACAAGAGCGCTTCTGAACTTATCATCGAGCCAAGCCCAACAACCGTGAGGAGAGCATGGAGGGCGTCGTTCGGAATACCCCCATTCCCCGGGGCATGCACAGGCGCGCGTTTTTCCTGTGGTTCGCCTTGCGGGGCGTGCTGTCGGCATGGTTGCTCGGCATGGGGGTGGCTTGGGCAGACGTGCAGACCGGTGCCGTCACCGGAGACCCGCGCAAGGAACTGACGCTGGGCATCTTGGCGTTCCGGCCCAAGCCTGTCATCGATGAGCGTTTCGCTGAGCTGGGCCGGTATCTGAGTGAGCACATCAACGGCCATAGCGTGCGGGCAATCGCGATGACCGACGCCGAGCTGGAGGCTGGCATTGCGGACGGCTCGCTGGATTTTGTCCTGACCAACCCCAGCCATTACATCAGCCTGCGCGAGTACGGGCGGCTGTCGGGGGCGCTGGCATCCATGGTGCTGCGCGACGGCAACACGCCGGTGCACAGCATTGGCGGTGTGATCGTGCGGCGTCCCGAGCGGGCCGACATTCGCACGCTGGAGGACTTGCGCGGCAAGCGTGTCTCCATCACCGGCAAGCAGTACCTGGGGACCTACATGGCGCCTGCCGCCGAACTGGCACGGGCGGGCGTCGACCTGGGCTCCATCGTGTTCGAGGAAGCCACGCAGCCGGTGGACCGCGTCATTTCGGCGGTGCTCGAGGGGCAGGTCGACGCTGGGTTCGTGCGCACCGGCGTGCTGGAGGAACTGGAGCGCGAGGGCAAGCTTGAGCCAGGCGCACTGGAAGTGGTCAACCAGCAGACGCACCTGGGCTTTCCGTACAAGGTGTCTACCCGCCTGTACCCGGAATGGCCCTTTCTGGCGGCGGCGCACGTGCCTCCCGCTGTCTCGCACCGGGTGGCCGGGGCCCTGCTGGACTTGCCGCGTTCCCACCCGGCCGCAGCCTCGGCGGGTCTCTACGGCTTTACCATTCCGGCGGACTACTCATCGGTGGAGCAGGCCATGCGCGAGGTGCGCATGCCGCCCTTCGAGCGGGCGCCTGAGCCCAGTTGGGCAGAGCTGTGGCTGCGCTACAAGCCCTGGATCATCACCCTGGGGCTGGCTGGGGTGGTTGTGGTGTGCCTGATGGGTGTTCTGGCGATCAACACCAGGCGCTTGATGGTGGCCAAGTCGCACCTGCAGGCCGAGCGGACGACCTTGCAGGCAACCACGGCCCGCCTCAACTTCCTGATGGCGTCCAGCCCGGTCATGACCTACACACTGGAGGTGGACGGTCCGCGAACCCGCATCACCTGGGGTAGCGCAAACGTGCAGTGGCTGCTGGGGTACTCCCTGGAGCAGGCCATGGAGCGCGGATGGTGGCGCGCCAATGTTCACCCTGACGACCTGAAAAAAGCCAAAGAGAATGTGCAAAACTTGCACTTGCATGGCAGGATAGATCAGGTGTACCGGTTCGCGGACGCATTTGGGCGATACCACTGGATCCACGATGAGATACGGCTTCTGCCCGAACGGGAAGGGGTGGCCGAGGCGCTGGGGGTCTGGCGGGATATCACCGAGCAGCAGGCCCGCGAGGAGAAGTTGCGCCTTGCAGCCAGTGTGTTTGAAAACAGCTACGACGCCGTGGTGGTCACCGACCACCGTCACTGCGTGCGCGAGATCAACCCGGCCTTCACGCGGATCACCGGTCTGGGGGCGGAGGATGTGGAGGGCTTGAGCCTTTACAACCTCTTCGTCTGGGAGGACGCGGGGCTTGGCTTTGAAGCGCTACGCGAGGCCGTCGATGCCGACGGACATTGGCAAGGTGAACTGCCGGTGCGTGACCGGGAAGGGCGCCAGCGAGTGTGTCTGGTGTCGATCTCGGCGGTCGCCGCGCCTTCGGGGGGCAGCCCGCACCATGTGGCGGTTTTGTCCGACATTTCCCACCTGAAGGCGCACCAGGCAGAGCTGGACCGCATGGCCAACTACGACGCGCTGACCGGCCTGCCCAACCGGCGCCTGCTGGCGGACCGGCTGAACCAGGCGGTGGCGCGGGCGCGCCGCAGCGGTCACCGCTTGGCCGTCTGCTACCTGGATCTGGACGACTTCAAGCCGATCAACGACCGGTTCGGCCACGCGGTGGGAGACCGGTTCCTTGTCGAGGTCACCAGCCGCCTGCAGTTGAGTTTGCGTGGCGAGGACACGCTGGCCCGCCTGGGCGGTGACGAGTTCGTTTTGCTGCTCAACGACCTGGAAGACAACACCGAGTGGCAAAACATTCTGCAGCGCGTGATGCAGCAGGTGCAGCAACCAGTGATGCTGGGCGAGCACGCATTGACGGCTTCGGTCAGTGTGGGGGTGACGCTGTACCCGTCAGACGACGTAGACGCCGACACCTTGCTGCGCCATGCCGACCAGGCGATGTACCGGGCCAAGCAGAGCGGGCGCAACCGTTTCCAGCTCTTCGACATGGCTCAGGACCGCGAAGTGCAGACTCAGCGCGAACAAACCACGAGGTTGGCGCAGGCGCTGGAGCGCGGAGAGTTTGTGCTCTATTACCAGCCACAGGTCAACCTTCAGACAGGGGAGGTGGTCGGACTGGAGGCATTGCTGCGCTGGCAGCACCCCGAGGCCGGACTGCTCGCGCCGGAGGCTTTTCTGGCGCAGATGGCTGGCGCGGAGCTGGAAATCCAGGTGGGCGAATGGGTGATCGAAACGGCTTTGCGTCAACTGGGCACCTGGTTGAAACAGGGCATAGGCTTGACGCCGGAAACGCGGGTGAGTGTGAACCTGGAAAGCCGCCATCTGCTGCATCCGGGTTTCAGCAACTGGCTGGAAGGCGTGCTGGAGCAACACCCAGGGGGCATGACCGAGCAATTGGAGCTGGAAGTGCTGGAGTCGGCGGCCATTGCCGATCTGACACTGGCCGCTCGCGTCATGTCGGATTGCCGGGCGGCGGGTGTGCGCTTCGCGCTGGATGACTTCGGCACCGGTTATTCGTCCTTGGCGTATTTCCGTGCGTTGCCGCTGGATACTGTCAAGATCGACCGGGGGTTCGTGCGCAACATGCTGGACCACGACGACGACCACAACATCGTGCACAGCGTGACGTACCTGGCCCAGGCCTTTGGCCGTTCTGTGGTGGCGGAAGGCGTGGAAAGCATGGCCCATGCCCGTGCCTTGTTGTCCATGGGCTGCTACCTTGCGCAGGGTTATGCGCTCGCACGCCCCATGCCAGCGGATCAGTTGCCTGGCTGGCTGGAGCAGTGGGGGCGCACACGCCCGTGGGACGTGCTGGTCAAGGAGTTGATCCGCTCCTGACGACCCTGCTGACCAGCGGCAGGTTTACAGGTTGAAGCCCCCCAGGCTCTCGATACGTTCCACATGGGCCAGGAGCGAGCGTTTGGCCACCGGCCACAAACGGGGGGGTACGTCGTCGTAGGCGAGTTTCACCCAGTCATCGTGGCTGCCCTGGGGCAGGGCGCGCATCGCCGCAGCCACTTTCGCCTCCCGCTTGAGGCGGTGTGCCTTGAGCTGGGCAATGGCCTCGGGCGCGTGGCCCAGCACGTAGCCATGGGCGGGCAGGATGAATTCGATGCCGTGTTCTTCGCACGCCTGGTTTAGCAGGTCCAGCGAACGCAGGTACGCGTCCATGTTGCCGTCGGGCGGGTCGATCACCGTGGTGCTGCCGTTGAGGATGTGGTCGCCGCTGAAGAGTAGGCCGTCTTCTTCCAGCACCAGGCACACGTGGTTGGCCGCGTGGCCGGGGGTGTGCAGCGCGCGCAAGGTGTGCGTTACCGTGCCGTCGGTGCTTTGCAGCACCAGCCGTTCGCCGTGGGCCAGTTCACGCTCGGGCGCGAAGTGGCTGTTGGCCCGCGCCGTGGCGGCGCTGGCCAGGCCCAGTATGGGGGGCTTCGGTCTGCCTTGCTGCGCGCAAAGCGCCTGCAGCGTAGCGGCACCGGGGGAGTGGTCTGGGTGGGAATGTGTGCAGACGATGGCGCGGATGTCGCCCCCGGCGGCGCGCCATAGGCGTTCCAGGTGTGCCGTGTCCTGCGGGCCGGGGTCGATGGCGATGTGGCCGGTGACCGGGTCGCCCACGAGGTAGCTGTTGGTGCCCGGGCCGGTCATCACGCCCGGGTTGGGCGCGGTGAGGCGCTGCACGTTTTTCAACAGGCTCACCGGGTGGTCGCTCTGCCAGTCCAGGGGGTGCAGCAATTGGCCGTCGGGGCACACCAGGGCCAGTTCGCCAAACGGCGCCTCGTGTTCCATGTAGCGAGCTTCCTTGCCCTCCAGCCAGCCAGCGCGGGGGCAACTCGTCCACAGCGGTTCCTCGCTGGCGGCGCAGGCGGCCAGGACAGATGCCACGTCGGCATGCCCGCTCAGCCGCTCCAGCGTGCGCACGGTGGGAAACACCATGAAGAAGCCGCCAGCCGCGTGGCGCGCCAGGGCGTCCCCCGGGCGAACCCAGACCGGTTCGAACTGTTCGTTGCCGTCTGCTTCGGGTGTCTGCCCTTCGGGCATGCGCGCCACCAGGAAGGGCACGTCGAACCGCCGGGACAGGTCGCGGTCGGTGACCCAGCGAGCGAGCACGAACATCTGGTCGGCCGCCAGGCGCAGGCCGTGTTCTGCGCATTGCGGGAGCAGAGGTGCTTGGCATGAAAGCGCGGCAATGTCCTCCTCGCTGGCCCAGCGTCCATCGGCGTGGCGGGCCAGCAGTACGCCCAGTTCCTCGAAGCTCTCCCGGATGGCCGCGATGGCTTGGGTCAGCGCCTCTTCGTTCTGTGCGGGGCGCCTGTCCGCCAGGCCGTGAGCCTTGGC
Organism: Burkholderiaceae bacterium; assembly: GCA_041913045.1. Taxonomy (GTDB): domain Bacteria; phylum Pseudomonadota; class Gammaproteobacteria; order Burkholderiales; family Burkholderiaceae_C; genus CAMLOF01. The sequence goes on from JAYSGB010000010.1 coordinate 28,120, forward strand.
GTCCTGCGGGTCAATGACGCCGCCGGGAAAGACGTAGGCCCCCGGCGCGAAGCTGGCCGTCATCGAGCGGCGCGTCATCAGCACCTCCAGGCCGTCATGCGTGTCGCGCAAGAGCAGGACGGTGGCAGCCGCGCGCGTGGGGGCGGCTGCCCGTTGCGAGTGAATGAGTTGTGAGAGGCGGACCATGCCCGCCATTGTGCAGTGTCCGGCCTGGGAGTGCAGCCGCGCCCCAGCGGGCTGGCAAAGGGCGTAAATGTGTGTAAACACCCGCGGCATGGGTGTACGCATCGGCGTTTGAGGCGCAAAATGATGAGAGCGGCAATAAGCCGCAAGTAACAAGGAGAGAGCCGTGAATATGACCGGTCAACGCTTGAAAGGGACCCTGGCTGCGGTGGCTGCGGCTGTGGTGTTGGCGGGCTGCGCCAACATGTCCGAGGAGCAGAAGAGTGGCACCGCCAAAGGGGCCGCCATCGGCGCGATTGCTGGCGCGGTGCTGGGTGCCGCTGCTGACGGCAGCAAGGGTGCGGTGACGGGCGCTGCGATCGGCGCGGGCGTGGGTGCCGTGGGCGGGCACGTCTGGTCGACCCGCATGGAAGAGCAAAAGCGCCAGATGGAGGCGAGCACCCGCGGCACGGGTGTTGAAGTCACCCAGACAGCCGACAACCAGCTCAAGCTCAACATCCCGAGCGACATTTCCTTTGACGTGGGCCGTGCCGACATCAAACCGAATTTCCGCCCCATTCTGGACACCTTCGCGCAGGGGCTGGTGCGCAACCCGGCAGCGCGTGTGAGCATCATCGGCCACACCGACAGCACGGGCAGCGATGCCATCAACAACCCCCTGTCGGTGAACCGGGCGGCCAGTGTGCGCGACTACCTGACGGCTCGTGGCGTGCCGGCGGCGGCCATCGCCATTGACGGCCGCGGCTCGCGCGAACCCGTGGCCAGCAACGACACCGCGGATGGCCGTGCGCGCAACCGCCGGGTCGAGATCTTCATGGCCGAGCCTGCGCGTTGAGGTGCGTGGCACGATAATGCGCTGATGCGCATTCCATTCACCAAGATGCAGGGCGCGGGTAACGACTTTGTCGTGCTCGACGAAACGCGTGGCCGCTTCGGCCTGAGCGCTGCCCAATACCGTTTCCTGGCCGACCGGCACTTTGGCGTCGGTGCAGACCAGATCCTGACCGTGCGGCCCGCGCCGCATGCGGGGGTCGATTTCGAATATGTCATCCACAACGCCGACGGCGGCGAGGTGGAGAACTGCGGCAACGGTGCCCGCTGTTTTGTGCGTTACGTGCACGAACACGGGCTGACGCGCGAACCCGTGGTGCGCGTGCAGGTGCACGGCGGCCAGATGGCGCTGCGCCTGAACGATGACGGCCGTGTGACCGTGGACATGGGCGCGCCCGTGTTCGATTTGCCCCAGGTGCCTTTCGATGCCACGGAGCTGGCGTCGCTGCCCAGAGGTGGCTGGCAGGTCTGGCCCTTGCCGCTGGTCTTGCCAGGCGGTGCGGCATCGGCCGAGGTCGCCGTGCTGTCCATGGGCAACCCGCATGCCGTCTGCCTGGTCAATGACGTGGAGACCGCCCCCGTGCTGGAATGGGGGCCGCTGATCGAGCGTCACACAGCCTTCCCCCGGCGTGTCAATGCCGGTTTCATGCAGGTGCTGAGCCGCACCGAGGTGAAGCTGCGCGTGTACGAACGCGGTGCAGGCGAAACCCTGGCTTGCGGCACCGGTGCCTGTGCCGCCGTGGTCGCGGGCATACGCCTGGGCCTGCTGGACGAGTGCGTGGATGTGCACGCCCGCGGTGGGCGGCTCACCATCGCCTGGGCTGGGCAGGCCGATCTGTCGGCTCCGGTCATGATGACCGGCCCGGCCGTCACCGTGTTCGAAGGCGCCATCGATGTGCCTGACCTGACCTGATTTTTCCCAACACCCCATCTGTAGCCGGAGTGCCTTCCTTGGACACCAACGCCTTGCCACCGATCACCGAAGACGACATCGCCCAGTTCCTGGTCAACACCCCCGACTTTTTTGAGCGCCACGCTGAGCTGCTGGCCGCTGTGCAGCTGACCAGTCCGCACGGTCAGCGAGCCGTGAGCCTGCAGGAGCGTCAGGCCGAGATGCTGCGCGAAAAAATCCGCCACCTGGAGCTCAAGGCCGCCGAGATGATCCGCCACGGGCAGGAGAACGTGAACATCGCCGACAAGCTGCAATGCTGGACGCGCCAACTGCTGCTCACGCGCGACGCTGCGGATTTGCCCAACGTCATCGTGCAAGAGCTTCAGGCGCAGTTCCAGGTGCCCCAGGCCGCGATCAAGCTGTGGGATGTGGCGCCGGACTATGCCAGCCAGCCTTGGGCCCAGGGTGCCAGTGCCGACGCACAGGCATTTGCCGTGTCGCTCACGTTGCCTTATTGCGGCAACAACCCTGGATTGGAGGCTGTTCAGTGGCTGGATGCCCCATCTTCTGCCGCTTCCATAGCCCTGTTGCCGCTGCGCGCCAGCGAGGGCACGCGCGCCTTCGGCCTGCTGGTGCTGGCGTCGGGCGATTCGCAGCGCTTCCACGCCTCCATGGGGACGGACTTTTTGGAGCGTATTGCCGAACAGGCGTCGGCAGCGCTCACCCGCCTGCTCCCCGAGGGCGGCGACGCCTGACAAAGGTTCCGCATGGCGGCGCAGTTGTCTGCCGAAGACCAGGCCTGGCTGGACCGCTACCTAGAGCACGTGCGCGTAGAAAAGCGCCTGGCTGCTCGCACGCAAGACCTCTACGCCGAACATTTGCAAGGGTTAGCCCAGCGTTGCGCTCAAGAGAACCTGGCGTTGGCCGCCGTGCGCGATGCCAACGTGCGCCGCTGGGTGGCCCAGTTGCGCGCCAGCGGGCGCGAACCGCGCGGCATTGCGCTGGTGCTATCTAGCTGGCGGGGCTTCTACACCTGGTTGGGGCGGCAGGGTTTGATCAGCGTTCACCCGGTGCAGGGCGTGCGCGCGCCCAAGGCTGGGCGGCCACTGCCCAAGGCGCTTGGCGTGGAAGACGCCCTGCGGCTGGCCGCTCACGAACCAGAGCAGGACGACCCGGTGCAGGCCGCGCGTGACCGTTGCGCGACCGAACTGCTCTATGGCAGCGGTTTGCGCCTGGGCGAATTGCTGGGCCTGGACGTTGCGGCCAGCCCGCAAGCCCGTGGGTGGATAGACGCCGAAGCGGGCGAGGCGCACGTGCTTGGCAAAGGCGGCAAGTGGCGCACGGTTCCTGTGGGCCAGCACGCATTGAAGGCCTTGGCCGATTGGCTGGTGCAGCGGCCCTTGTGGGCCAAGGATGAACGTGCCTTGTTCGTGGGGCAGCGCGGGGCCCGCCTCACGCCACAGGCCTTGCGCCAGCGCCTGCGGCAACGTGCCGTGCAGGCGGGCTTGATGGCCCCAGTGCACCCACACATGCTCCGGCACAGCTTTGCAAGCCACCTGTTGCAGTCCAGCGGCGATTTGCGCGCCGTGCAGGAACTGCTTGGGCACGCCAACATCGGCACCACCCAGGTGTACACGCGGCTGGACTTCCAGCACTTGGCGAAGGTGTACGAGGCGGCGCACCCCAGGGCGGGCCAGCGCGGTTCTTCAGAAACTCGTTCCACAGAAGACCCCCAGGCAGCAGGGGACAGGGTTAGCCCTCTAACATCAAAGAAGTGATTCTTCACAATATTGGAGAATTCTGATTTGCCCATGCTGGGTGCCTTATACGCAGGAGATGCGCGATGTTGAAATGGATGACGGCCATCAAGGCCTTGTTGCTGGGGCTGGTGTTCAGTGTGTCTGCGTACGCGGCTGACAACGTGAAGGTGGTCTACCACATGAGCGAGGGCATACCCCAGGCGTCTCGCGCCATCCAGAACATCCGGAACCATCTGGCGGCGGACCCCACGGCCAAAATCGTGGTGGTCACACATGGCCTGGGCATCGACTTTCTGCTGGAAGGAGCAACCAACCAGATGGAGCAGCCCTTTGCTGGCTCCGTTAGTGATCTGGCCGCCAAGGGCGTGGAGTTCCGCGTCTGCAACAACACCCTGGTCTCGCGCAAGATTTCCCCCGACAAGCTGTTGATGGAGACCAAGATCGTGCCGTCCGGCGTGGCCGAGGTCGCACGCTTGCAAGCCAAGGAAGGTTACGTCTACCTGCGTCCGTGAGTGTTCGGGGCCACAATAGCGCCCCATGAAAATCATTCGACTCAAGCCGGGCAAGGAAAAGTCCCTGCTGCGCCGGCACCCCTGGGTGTTTGACGGCGCCATCGCCAAAGGTGGCGGGGACCCTGGCGAAACCGTGCGCGTGGAAAGCCACGATGGCGCCTTCCTGGCATGGGGGGCGTTTTCGCCGCAGTCGCGCATCCGCGTGCGGGTGTGGAGCTTTGAGCAAACCCAGCGCATCGACGCCCCCTTCCTGGCATCGCTGGTGAAGCGTGCCGTGGAACTGCGCGCCAACTGGAACCTGCCCAGCGATGGCGTGCGGCTGGTGCATGGCGAATCCGATGGGCTGCCCGGCCTGGTGGTGGACCGCTACGGCGACACCCTGGTGGCACAGTTCACCAGCTGTGGCACCGAGCGCTGGAAGGCTGTGCTGGCCGACGCATTGCTGGAAGCCACCGGCCTGCAACGCCTGTACGAGCGGTCCGACGCCAGCGCCCGAGCGCTGGAGGGACTGCCCGAAGTCACCGGCTGGCTGCGTGGTGGTGGCGAGACGGCGCTCACTATTCAGGAACACGGCTGGCGTCTGGGTTTGGACGTCGCTCAGGGCCACAAGACCGGCTACTACCTGGACCAGCGCGACAGCCGCCGCGACTGCGCCGACTGGGTGCGCCGCCTGGGCCTGCGCGAGGTGCTTAACTGCTTCAGCTACACCGGTGGCTTCACCGTGGCCGCGCTCGCGGGTGGTGCGCAGCACGTCACATCCATCGACTCGTCCGGCCCGGCGCTGGAGCGGGCACGTGACAACGTCACCCTCAACGGCTTTGACCTGTCCCGTACCACCTGGTTGGATGCCGACGTGAACGCCAGCCTGCGCGCTTTTGTGGCTGAGGGCCGTCAGTTCGATGCCATCGTGCTCGACCCGCCCAAGCTCGCGCCCACGGTGGCGCACGCCGAGCGCGCTGCGCGTGCCTACAAGGACATCAACCGTCTGGGCCTCAAGTTGCTGCGCCCGGGCGGGGTGCTGTTCACCTACTCGTGCTCCGGCGGCATTGGCGTGGAGCTGTTCCAGAAGATCGTGGCCGGTGCCGCGCTGGACGCCGGCGTGGATGCTGCTATCGTGCAGCGCCAGGGCGGCTCCGCCGACCACCCCGTGTCGCTGAACTTCCCCGAAGGCGAATACCTCAAGGGGCTGGTGGTTGTAAAGCGCAGCTGATCCCTGGTCTTGACAGCCGCACTACACTGATTGCAAGGGCCCCATAGCGGGCCGGTTCCTCATCATTTCTGATCCATCATGGCACTTATTCCAGCCACCATCCTCACTGGCTTTCTGGGTTCCGGCAAGACCACGCTGCTCAAGCGCGTGCTGTCTGAAGCGCACGGCCAGAAGATCGCCGTCATCGAAAATGAGTTCGGCGAAGAAAACATCGACAACGACATCCTGGTGGCCGATACCGAGGAGCAGATCATCCAGATGAGCAACGGCTGTGTGTGCTGCACCATCCGCGAAGATCTGCGCAGCACGCTGCAACTGCTGGCGGCCAAGAAGCGCAAGGGCCTGCTTGACTTTGAACGTGTTGTGATCGAGACCACCGGCCTGGCAGACCCCGGCCCCGTGGCGCAGACCTTCTTCATGGACGACGAGGTGGCCGAAAGCTACCTGCTGGACTCGATCGTGACGCTGGTGGACGCCAAGCACGCCCAGCAGCAGCTGGATGACCGCCAGGAGGCGCGCCGCCAAGTGGGTTTCGCCGACCAGATTTTCATCAGCAAGGCCGACCTGGTGGACGACGAGGCGCTGGACGATCTGATCCACCGCATCAAGCACATGAACCCGCGCGCGCCCATCGAGAAGGCGCATTTCGGCGAAGTGGCCATCAGCAAGGTGCTGGACCTGCGTGGTTTCAACCTCAACGCCAAGCTCGACATCGACCCCGACTTCCTCAAGGTGGAAGATGACCACGATCACAGCCATTGCGACCACGATCATGGTCACTGTGAGCATGAAGGCCATGACCACGGTCACGAGCACCATCACCATGAGCATGGCGAGCACTGCGACCACCCGTCGCACAAGCACGGCCATCACCACCACCATGACGATGACGTGAAGAGCTTTGTGTACCGTGCAGAGCGCCCGTTCGACCCGGTGAAGCTGGAGGATTTCCTCGGTGCCATCGTGCAGGTGTACGGCCCCAAGCTGCTGCGCTACAAAGGTGTGTTGAGCATGAAGGGCACCGACCGCAAGGTGATCTTCCAGGGCGTGCACCAGCTCATGGGCAGCGACCTAGGGCCGCTGTGGGGACCCGACGAAAAGCGCCTGAGCAAGATGGTGTTCATAGGTATCGACCTGCCCAAGGACATCCTTATTCAGGGGCTGGAACAGTCCCTGGCTTGACCGTTTTGGGTTGTAAGCGCCAAATCCGGCACAAATGGGTACAATCGGCGCCGCCGAAAAGCCCGGCCGGAACATAAGCGGGTATAACTACAACAGGCGAAATGCTGAGCTGCCACTCCCGAGGCGGCGCGCCACGAGGCCAGCGTTCCTCACCCGCCCTGAGCGGTCACTTTTTCACCCAAGATCGAGCGAGCCATGACGACCACTGTCCAATCTCCAGCCCGCAAGGACCCCAAGCTGGCCAACAACTGGAAGAACAAACCGCTGGAGGCCCTGACCGACGAGGACTTGCTGGCCATGCCCGACAGCGAGTACATGAACGATGTGCAGCTGGCCTACTTCCGCCGCAAGCTCGTGCAGCTCAAACAGGACATCCTGGTGAACGCTGGCGAGACCACCGAGCACCTGCGCGAAGACACTGTGGTGGTGCCCGATCCTGCGGACCGCGCCACCATCGAGGAAGAACACGCCCTGGAACTGCGCACGCGTGACCGCGAGCGCAAGCTGCTCAAGAAGATCGAACAGGCCATCGCACGCATTGACGCTGGTGATTACGGCTATTGCGACGAAACCGGCGAGCCCATCGGTGTGGGCCGCTTGCTGGCCCGTCCTACGGCCAGCCTGTCCATCGAAGCTCAGCAGCGCCGCGAACTCAAACAGAAACTCTTTGGGGATTGATATCCCAACACCGCCGCGATAACGATCAACAACCATGCGTGAGCGGATGAAATAACCATGAGCAAGGGAGACTCCGGCGGCGGCTTCCTGTCGAAGGTAGCCCAGTTCGTCAAACATCCGACGGTGAACTGGTCGGAGTTGGACGACCGCCTGCCGGGAGCCGGCACACAGCAGGACCGGCGCGCTCTGAAGGCAGCCATAGAGCGCAAGCGGCGGAATGACCAGATCCGCAAGCGCGAGTTCGAGTTCTTGCGCGAAGCGCTGGCGCGCAAGCGGGCACAGCAAGCGCAGCTGTCCGACGGAGGGGCGCAGGACATCCTGTCCAGCACGCCGCCCAGCGATCCCGACAAGGCCCGCACCATCGAAAAAATCGCCCGTATCGAGGCGCAGATGGCGCAGCACTGGCTCAGCCGCCAGCCAGGGGAGGCCGCGAGTGGTGAATCCGGGGTGCGCATAGGCAGCGGCACCACGATCCCCGCCCGGCTTGAGGGTGGCGTCACCGTACCTTCTCACCTACAGGCGGCCGCCAAGCCTGCGCGGCCTGCGGCGCCATCTTTGCCGATCGACATGCTGGCCGAGGAGCCAGCTGCCTCGGGGGGCGGACTTCCCACACCCAGCCATCAAATTCCGCAGCCGATAGAAGAAGCGTCGGTGCGTTTCGCGAATGGCGATGACGCCGAGGCCGAAAAGACCCTCAGAGCCTTCATGGCGCAGGAGGTGGACAGCCCCGCCGCCCGTGCCGCCTGGCTGTCCTTGTTGGACATCTTTCACGGGCAGGGCAGTCTGGAGCGTTTTGAAGAGTCGGCTGCCGAGTATGCCGAGGCCTTTGGTGTGGCTGTGCCGCGCTGGCCTGCTTCCATGCAGGCAGATGTTGCCTCTTCGGCTTTGGCGGAGTCCGCCACCGACGCAGCCATGGCTGGCGTTTCGGTCTGGGTCTGTCCCCCGTTCCTGGATGCCGAAGCGGTCCAGTCGCTCAAGGCTGTCGTGTCCACGCCCGGCACGGTCAAATGGCTGGACTGGACTGAGCTGGTGTCTGCCGACGTGGTGGCTGCAGAAGCGTTGTTGGCATTGGTGAGGGAGTGGTCGGGCAAGCCTGTGCTTTTCCGCTTCCTGGGCAGCAGCGTGTTGCGCCGCCGTCTGAAGGCCAGTACCCCCTCGGGCCGCCGCGAGAACGAGCCCGTCTGGTGGCACCTTCGATTGGCCATGCTGCGCCTGATGCACAGGGCCGAAGAGTTCGATCTGGCTGCGTTGGATTTTTGTGTCACCTACGGTGTGCTGCCCCCCGTGTGGGAGTTGCCTGTATGCCGTTTTGAACTGTCGGACAGCCTGCCCGCCGATGTGCAGCAGACCTCACCGGAGCCGGAGGCGTCGGTGTTGCAGGAGCCTATTCGCCCGCTGGTGACACAGCTTGGTGGCTTGGACGTGCTTGAGTGGCCTGCCATGGCTGGTGACACCCAGTTCTTCGGCAATACACAGTTAGGTACGCAGGCGGCAGCCAATGCCCAGCCCGCCGCGCCTGCCAAGCCGGTGTTGGCGGGTGTGCTGCAGGGCGAGATTGGCCCGGCGCTGTCCCGCTTGCAGGCAGCATTGGATGCGCACCCTGCAGGGCAGGTGTTTTCCATCGATTGCCTGCTCCTGCGGCGGGTGGACTTCGTTGCAGCAGGAAGCCTGCTGCAATGGCTGCTGGCAGCCATTTCGCGTGGCGTTCGGGTGGAATTGACTCAGGTGGGCCGCTTGATTGCAGCCTTCTTCCATGTTGTGGGTATTGACGAGGCTGTGACCGTGCGCCTGCGACAATACTGAGCATGGAACACAAGGATTCTTCGCTTTTTTACGGCACCACCATCGTCTGCGTGCGCCGCGAAACGCCCGAGGGCGTTCAGGTGGCCATCGGCGGTGACGGCCAGGTGACGCTGGGCAACATCGTCGTCAAGGGCACCGCGCGCAAGGTGCGCAGGTTGCACCACGGTCAGGTGCTGGCAGGTTTTGCCGGCGCCACGGCTGACGCCTTCACCCTGTTTGAGCGTTTTGAGGCCAAGCTGGAAAAACACCAGGGCCACCTCACACGTGCGGCCATTGAACTGACCAAGGATTGGCGCACCGACCGCGTGCTGCGCCGCCTGGAGGCCATGCTGGCCGTGGCCGACAAGACGGCCAGCCTCATCATCACCGGCAATGGCGACGTGCTGGAGCCCGAATACGGCATCGTGGCCATCGGCTCGGGAGGCGCCTACGCGCAGTCGGCTGCCAAGGCCCTGCTGGACCACACCGCGCTCAGCGCTGAGCAGATCGTGCGCGAGTCGCTCAAGGTGGCCGGTGAACTTTGCATCTACACCAACATGAACCATACGGTCGAGGTGCTGGCATGAGCGCCGCGCCGGGCCGCCCCAAGCAAGCTCGTTCCCGCTTGGCGGGACAGGCCGCAGGCCGAAGGGTGCACCAATGAGCAGCATGACCCCCCAGGAAATTGTTTCCGAACTGGATTCACACATCATCGGCCAAAAGGCTGCCAAGCGTGCCGTGGCCATCGCACTGCGCAACCGCTGGCGCCGCCAGCAGGTGGACGCCAAGCTGCGTCCCGAAATCACGCCGAAGAACATCCTGATGATCGGCCCCACCGGTGTGGGCAAGACAGAGATTGCTCGCCGCCTGGCCCGTCTGGCAAATGCGCCATTCATCAAGGTGGAAGCTACCAAGTTCACCGAGGTGGGCTACGTGGGCAAGGACGTGGACAGCATAGTCCGCGATCTGGTGGACATGGCCGTGAAGCAGACGCGCGAGGCCGAGGTGGCCAGACTGCGCACCCGAGCCGAAGACGCTGCCGAAGAGCGCATTCTGGACGCCTTGTTGCCCCCGCCCAGATTGGGTGACCACGAGCCCGCGCCTGACAGCACGGCCCGCCAGGTGTTCCGCAAGAAGCTGCGCGAAGGCCAATTGGATGACAAGGAAATCGAGCTGGAACTGGCAGCGGCCCAGCCCATGATGGAAGTGATGACGCCTGCTGGCATGGAAGAGATGGCCGAGCAGCTGCGCGGCATGTTCAGCCAGTTCAACGCCGGCAAGCGCAAGACGCGCAAGCTGAAGATTGCCGAGGCGCGCAAGCTGCTGATCGATGAGGAAGCGGGCAAGCTCATCAACGAGGAAGAGATCAAGCTGCAGGCGGTGACCAACGCCGAGCAGAACGGCATCGTCTTCATCGACGAGATTGACAAGGTAACCAGCCGCAGCGAAGGTGCCAGCACGGGCGAGGTCTCGCGCCAGGGTGTGCAGCGCGACCTGCTGCCGCTGGTGGAGGGCACCACGGTGTCCACCAAGTACGGCCCGATCAAGACGGACCACATACTCTTCATTGCCAGCGGTGCCTTCCACCTGAGCAAGCCGAGCGACCTGATTCCTGAGCTGCAGGGGCGCTTCCCCATACGGGTGGAGCTGCAGTCGCTCTCGGTGGCGGACTTCGAAGCCATTTTGACGCAGACCCACGCCAGCCTGGTGCGCCAGTACCAGGCGCTGCTGGCTACCGAGGGGGTGACCATCGAGTTCACGCCCGAGGGCATCACCCGCCTGGCGCAGATAGCCCACGACGTGAACGAGCGCACTGAAAACATTGGCGCGCGCCGCCTGGCCACGGTGATGGAACATCTGCTGGACGAGGTGAGCTTTGACGCCGCGCGGCTGGAAGGTCAGACCGTGACGGTGGATGCAGCTTATGTGGATGCCCGCCTGGGCGAACTCAGCCGCAACGAAGATCTGTCTCGCTACATCCTATGAACATGCTGTATGCCACCGCCGCCGCTTTGGGTGCGGCACTGGTCTTTTTCGTCTGGATCGGCTTGCGTGCCCGCACGGCGGGTGGCGACCTGGACGAGTACCTGACCGCGCGCAATTCCCAGAGCGCATCGACCTTGGGGTTGTCTTTCCTGGCGTCGGGTTTGGGCGCGTGGATTTTGTTTGTGCCGCCGGAGGTGGGGGCTTTCGTCGGGCCGCTGGGTGTAGCTGGCTACGCGCTGGGGGCGGCGTTCCCTTTCATTGTGCTGGCGTGGTGCGGCCCGGCCATCCGGCGCTTGTTGCCCCAGGGGCGCAGCATCACCGAGTACGCGCAGGCGCGCTTTGGCGCAGGGCTGCGCCACTGGGTGGCGGCCATCTCGGTGCTTTACATGCTGTGCTTCCTCACAGCAGAGTTGACGGCGATCGGTGCCATCACTTCCTTGCTGTCGCCCTTGCCGGGCAGCGTGGCGGTGGTGGGCGTGGCCGTGGCTACGTTGATCTACACCGCGTGGGGTGGCTTGCGTGCCAGTCTGGTGACGGACCGCTGGCAAGCCTGGCTGCTGCTGGCCTTGCTGGTGTTGGTGTTGGGTGTGGCATGGCAGACCTTGCCCGCCGACCCCAAGCCGCTGGTGTGGCCGTCCATTCCCGTGAGCGACGCCCTGCAGGTGGCACTGACGCTGGTCATCGCCGTCACGGCGGCCAACCTGTTCCACCAAGGCTACTGGCAGCGGGTGTGGGCCGCGCGCGACGACCGCGAGCTGGTGCGTGGCGGCTGGCTGGGCGGCATCACTTCGGTGGTGGTGGTGGCCGTGGTGGGCATGGTTGGTGCCTGGATGGCGGGCACCGGGCGGGATCTGGGTACGCCGCCCACGCCATTTTTTGCCATGCTGGCGGAGTCGCCTTCGTGGTTGGCCATTCCGGCTTTGCTCTTGGCGGTGGCGCTGGTGGCCTCTTCGGTTGACACCTTGCAGAACGGTGTGGCGTCGCTGCTGGTGACGGCGCGTCAGGGCACGACGCTGGCCGCTGCGCGCTGGATCACGGTGCTGTTGATGGTGCCTGTGGTGGTGCTGGCCTTGCAGGGCATTTCGGTGTTGCGCCTGTTCTTGGTGGCCGACTTGCTGTGTGCCACGGCGGTGGTGCCGGTGTTGCTGGGGTTGTGGCGCCGCATGACGCCTTTGGCAGCCATTGGCGGTGCGATCGCTGGGCTGGTGGGGGCTGTGCTGCCGGGTTGGGTGTCGCACGCCAGTTTGGCCCAGGGGTTGCTGCAGGCCAGCTTTCCCACTGGGGTGCCTACGCTGGCACCGTTTCTGGGGGCGTTGGTGGCGTCCAGTTTGGTGAGCCTGTTGCTGTTGGCTGTGGGCAGGTCGAAGGTTTGAGCTGCACCTCGCTAGCTGCGGCAGGTCTGGCCCTGCGGGGGCTCATGCTGTGACGGTCGGCGCCCTTGGCGCCGACTCCGCTGTGTCCACCTGTCTGGGGCCGGTGCGGCGGAAACTCGGTCCGTTCGCTAGCGCTCTCTCCCCTCGAACATCCGCCGCAAGTCAGTTACGAAGCGCGCTGCGCGCGCCCGGCCCCAGACAGGCGGCCACGGCCGCCACAGAGATCGCCCCCCGCCCCTGGGCGCACGCGCCTTGGCCGCCCACCTACCTGGCGCAACACGCGCCTCGGCCGAGCCCGTCGTCAGGTCAACTCACTTGATGGCAGCGAAGCGCTGCTCCATCTCCCGCCGCATGGTTTTGCGCACCTCAGCAGCCGCATGGCGCCGCCGCTCGTCGGGTGTGAACGGGCGAAGAGGCGGCACCGCGACAGGCTTGCGTTCGTCGTCCACCGCCACCATGGTGAAGAAGCAGCTGTTGACGTGCCGTTTTTCCTGCGTGCGGATGTTCTCGGCGATCACCTTGATGCCAACCTCCATCGACGACGTGCCGGTGTGATTCACGGAGGCTAGGAAGGTCACCAACTCGCCCACGTGGATGGGCTGGCGGAACATCACCTGGTCCACGCTCAGTGTGACCACATAGGTGCCCGCATAGCGGCTTGCGCAGGCGTAGGCCACCTGGTCCAGCAGCTTCAGGATCGTGCCGCCATGAACGTTGCCAGAGAAGTTGGCTGTGTCGGGTGTCATCAGCACCGTCATCGTCAGCTGATGGGCAGGCAGTTCCATGGGCAATTCCTCGGATGAACGGGTGGGATGGTGGGTGATCTTACGGGAAACCCTGGCTGCGCTTTTCGCATTTCAAGCAAGACATTCAATACGTTTTCTAAGTGCTTATTTTTGCTGGTTTTTCTTTCTAACTTTTACCTCTCGAAACACTTCTAAGTCTTTGATTTCATTCAAAAAAAGTTCCGCACGCTTGTGTTGCGCATGCCTTTTGGTGCTACAGTGGGAAAAAGTGCAATTAAGTGGTGAAAAGTGGCTTCTAAGGTCTGAATCCCGTGTTTCAAGGCGCCTCCTCTCTCAGTCTCGATGCCAAGGGTCGGCTCTCAGTGCCGACCCGGCACCGTGACGTCCTGAGCGCCACGGCAGGGGGGCAGCTCACCATCACCAAGCACCCGCACGGTTGCCTCATGGTCTTTCCTCGCAACGAGTGGGAGAAGTTCCGTGAGCGTATCGCGGCCCTGCCTATGTCTGCGCAGTGGTGGAAGCGCATCTTCCTGGGTAACGCCATGGACTGCGAGATGGATGGCTCCGGCCGCGTGCTCATCTCGCCGGAACTGCGCGGCGCTGCCGGTATCACCAAGGAAGCGGTGCTGCTGGGCATGGGCAACCATTTCGAACTCTGGGACGCCGAGACCTACGCGGCCCAGGAGGCCGAGGCGATGAAGGGCGAAATGCCCGACGTCTTCAAGGACTTCTCTTTCTGAGGCCCGGCGGTGCAAGCGTCCTTCACACATTGCACCGTCTTGTTGAACGAAGCGGTCGAGGCCCTTCATATACAACCAGGCGGCCACTACATCGATGCGACCTTCGGGCGTGGCGGGCATTCGCGGCTAATCCTGTCGCGCCTGTCTCCTGATGGGCGCCTGACTGTATTCGATAAAGACCCGCAAGCCATTGACGTGGCCCGGGAAATTGCTGCCGCCGATGCACGGCTCTCCATGCGCCACGAGGGCTTCAAGGCTCTGAGCGAGCTGGAGCCCGCCAGTGCCGACGGCATCTTGATGGATCTGGGGGTGAGTTCGCCCCAGCTTGACGACCCCGCTCGGGGTTTTTCCTTCCGGCACGACGGACCGCTGGACATGCGCATGGACCCCACCCGGGGCATGAGTGTGGCCGAGTGGCTGGCCGAGGCTGACATTTCCCAGATGGCGGAGGTGATTCGTGAATACGGCGAAGAACGGTTTGCTCAACAGATTGCAAAGGCGATTGATCGTCGCCGACAGGAACGGGGCCCTGTTCGAACCACCGCCGAGCTGGCCGAAATCGTGGCTGGCGCGGTCAAAACCCGCGAGCCGGGCAAGGACCCTGCAACGCGCACATTTCAGGCTCTTCGGATTTTCATCAACGCCGAGCTTGAAGAGCTGCAACAGGCGCTGAGCGCCAGCCTCAAGGTGTTGCGCCCAGGCGGCCGACTGGTGGTGATCAGCTTCCATTCGCTGGAAGATCGCATCACCAAGCAGTTCATGGCGCAGCACTCCAAAGAGGTGTTCGACCGCCGTGCGCCTTTTGCCGCACCCAAGCCCATGGCCTTGCGCGACGTTCGCCGCGTGATGCCGGGTGACGCCGAGGTTGCGGCCAACCCACGCGCGCGCAGCGCCGTGATGCGCGTGGCCGAGCGCACAGATGCACCTGCGGAGGTGCGCGCATGACGCGGCTCAACCTCGTGCTGCTGGTGGCTGTGCTGGCCAGTGCTTTCTATCTGGTGCATCTGCAGTACGAGTCGCGCCGCCTGTACGTGGCGCTGGAGCGCGCCAAAACCGCCAGTGAAAGGCTGGCTGCCGACCACGAGCAGCTGGTGGTGCAAAAGCGCGCCCAGGCCACCCCGTCTAGGGTGCAGCAACTTGCCGTGCGCCAATTGCAGATGCGTCCGGCCAACCCGGCCATCACCGAATATGTGGCCTTGCCAGCCGTGGCTGGCGCAGACGGCGCCGTGAGTGGTCGCGTGCAGTCGGTGCAGGGGCCTGCTGTCCAGGCGAGGGGGCAGCCATGAGCCGCAGCATCGCCTACAGTTCCAGCCCCTTGCTCACCAGCGCCACGCCCGTGTGGCGCAGCAAGTTGATCGTCGCAGGCCTGGCTTTGGCTTTCCTGGGGCTGGCGGGGCGTGCAGCCTACGTGCAGGTCTTTGGCAATGAGTTCTTCCAGCGTCAGGGTGAGGTGCGCTTCGCCCGTACGCTGGAGCTCCCGGCCAACCGTGGCCGTGTGCTTGATCGCAACGGTTTGATTTTGGCCACCAGTGTGGTGGCGCAAAGTGTGTGGGCCATACCTGAGGACATTGACCTCAACCACCCCAAGCTGCCCGAGATGGCCAAGCTGCTGGAGTTGCCCGTGGCGGAGCTCAAGCGCAGGCTCAACACCGACAAGTCCTTTGTGTGGGTCCGGCGCCAGGTGGATGAGCCCATCGCGCTGAAGGTCAAGGCGCTGGACATCAAGGGCGTTTATCTGCGCAAGGAATACAAGCGCCAGTACCCCGAGGGCGAAGCGGCAGCGCACGTGGTCGGCTTCACCAACGTCGAAGACGTGGGCCAAGAGGGGGTGGAACTGATCTTCAACCAGCAACTGTCTGGCAAGGCGGGTTCGCGCCGCGTCATCAAGGACCGTCTGGGCCGCGTGATCGAAGACGTGCGTGAGGTCGTGCCCCCCGTGGACGGGCAGGACCTGCAACTGTCCATCGACAGCAAGATCCAGTTCTTCGCGTTCCAGAAGCTGCGCGAGGCCGTGGAGCAGCACAAGGCCAAGGCGGGCAGCGTGGTGGTGATCGACGTGCAGACTGGCGAGGTGCTGGCACTGGCCAACTACCCCACCTACAACCCCAACCGGCGCGAGAACCTCAGCGGCGAGCAGTTGCGCAACCGGGCGTTGACCGACACCTTCGAGCCAGGTTCCACCATGAAGCCCATCACCGTGGCCATGGCCATGGAAGCCGGCCGCATCAATCCGCAAACCATCATTGACACCAGCCCTGGCCGCTACGCCATGGGCGGTTTCACCATCACCGACACGCACAACTATGGCGTGCTCACGGTCGAGGGTGTGATTCAGAAGTCCAGCAACGTGGGGGCGCTGAAGATCGCGCAGAAGATGAGCCCGCAGGAAATGTGGGACACCTTCACGGCGCTGGGCTACGGCCAGAAGCCGCGCATCGAGTTTCCAGGTGCCGTGCCGGGGCGCGTGCGCCCGTGGAAGAGCTGGCGTCCCGTCGAACAAGCCACCATGTCCTATGGTTACGGCCTGTCGGCATCGCTGTTCCAGATGGTGCATTCGTACACCGCGTTCGCGCACGACGGCTCGATCATCCAGCCCACCATGCTCAAGAACAGCGAAGCTGCCATGGGGCGCAAGGTGTTCTCTGCCGAGACGGCAGCCGCTGTGCGCAAGATGCTGCAGATGGCCGCTGGCCCTGGCGGCACAGGCCAGAAGGCGCAGACTGTGGGTTACTCGGTGGGCGGCAAGTCGGGTACCGCGCGCAAGCAGATGGGCAAGGGCTATGCGGCGAACAAATACCGTTCCTGGTTCACCGGCATGGCTCCCATCGACAAACCCCGCATCGTGGTGGGTGTGATGGTGGACGAACCCAGCAATGGCCAGTATTACGGCGGTCTGGTGGCTGCGCCCGTGTTCAGCGAAACCGTTCAACAAGCCTTGCGCATTCTGGGCGTGCAGCCAGACATGAATGTCAAGCCGCAAATCGTGGCGGAGACGGTGGAGGAATCGATTTGATCCAGACCCTCCACTCTGCACTGGATGCGGCCCGCTGGCTGCAGGCGCATGGCGCTGCGGCGCTGCGTGTGGACAGTCGCCGTGTTCAGCCTGGCGATGCGTTCGTGGCCTGGCCTGGCGCCGCGCAGGACGGGCGCCGTTACGTGAATGCTGCGCTGCAGGCAGGCGCCGTGGCGTGCCTGGTGGAACGCGATGGCGTGGAGGCCTACGGCTTTACCGATCCGCGAATCGCTGCTGTGACCGGGCTCAAGCAGGCCACAGGCGAGATTGCCGATCACTTCCACCGCCATCCCAGCCACGAAGTGAAAGTCGTGGCCATCACCGGAACCAATGGCAAGACATCCACCGCGTGGTGGACGGCTCAGTGGCTGACGGCCTTGGGCACGCGTGCCGCAGTGATGGGCACGCTGGGTGTTGGCGTGCCAGGTGCCGATTTTGATGCCACTGGCTTGACCACACCCGATCCCGTCACGCTGCAAGCCGGATTGCGACGTTTCATCACGGGCGGTGTTCGCGCCTGCGCTATCGAGGCATCGTCCATCGGCCTGGAAGAAGGCCGCCTCAACGGTACACGCATCCACACCGCCATCTTCACCAACCTCACGCAGGACCACCTCGACTACCACGGCACGATGGAGGCGTACTGGCAGGCCAAGCGTGCGTTGTTCGCGTGGCCCGGCCTGAAGGCCGTGGTGGTGAATGTGGACGACCCCCGTGGCGCAGAACTGGTGGCAGAACTGCAGCATCACGCCGACAGCGGCGAAATCGATCTGTGGACGGTTTCTGCGGCAGGGCGTCCCGCTCGTCTGCATGTGCCCGACTGGACCTTGACCGATACCGGCCTGCGCTTCCATGTGGTGGAACAGCTGCCCGACGGTCGCGCCAGTGCTGTTCACCAGATCAAGTTGCCTCTGGTGGGCGAGTACAACCTTTACAACCTGTTGTGCGCTTTGGCTGCAGCCCGCGCACAGGGGTATGCCTTGACGGAAGCGGTGCAGACCAGCCGTGCCCTGACACCCGTGCCGGGGCGCATGCAGTCGGCCTGGGCCACGGAAGATGACGCGTTGCCACTGGTGTTGGTGGACTACGCCCACACCCCTGACGCACTGGAAAAAGCCTTGCAGGCCCTGCAGCCGCTGGCCATGCAACGCGGCGGCCGCCTGTGGTGTGTGGTGGGTTGCGGCGGCGACCGCGACGCCACCAAACGCCCTCTGATGGCTGCCGTGGCCGAACGCGAGGCAGCCCAGTTGGTGCTGACCAGTGACAACCCACGCACCGAGGACCCGATCCACATCCTGCAGCAGATGGTGGCAGGGCTGAGCCAACCCACCGCTGTGCAAGTGCAACCCGACCGTGCACGCGCGATTGCCCATGTGGTGGCGCAAGCGGGCGTGCGTGACGTGGTTCTGCTCGCAGGCAAGGGGCACGAGGACTACCAGGAGATAGCGGGCGTCAAGCGCCCCTTCTCCGACCTGGACGAGGCGCGGCAGGCCCTGCAGCGCCGCCGCTCCTCACCCAAGGAGGCGCAGCCATGAAGACTTTGAGCGAGCTGATGCTGACCTTGCCCGGCGCAAGCACCGTGGGCGATGTGGCGAAGGCCGACGTGCAGCGCGTGCACACCGACACGCGCACGCTGCGCGCGGGTGACCTGTTCGTGGCCCTGCGCGGCGAGCGCTTTGATGCCAACGACTACCTGGCGCAGGCCCGCGAGGCAGGTGCGGTGGCTGCCGTTGCCGAACGTGGGCTGGCCGCCGCAGGTCTGTGCGGCGTGGAGGTGCCCGATGGCCGTGTGGCACTGGGCGAACTGGCCCGCCGCTGGCGCGCGCAGTTCCACCTGCCATTGATCGCCGTGACCGGCAGCAACGGCAAGACGACGGTTACGCAGATGATTGCGTCCATCCTCCGCGCTTCGGCAGGTGATGCAGCGCTGGCCACGCAGGGCAACCTGAACAACGACATAGGCGTGCCGCTGACCGTGCTGCGACTGCGTCCGGAACATCGCCTGGCTGTGGTGGAGCTGGGCATGAACCACCCGGGCGAGATTGCCGGTCTGGCGGCCATCGCCCAGCCCACGGTGGCTTTGGTCAACAACGCCCAGCGCGAGCACCAGGAATTCATGGCCACGGTGGAGGCCGTTGCACGCGAAAACGCCGAGTGCTTCCGTAGCCTGCCTGCGGATGGCGTGGCGGTGTTCCCCGCTGGCGATGACTACACCGGGTTGTGGACCACGCTGGCGCAAGGCCGACGCACACTCACCTTTGGTGACGCAGGGGCGGACATCAGCGGCGAGGCCGTCTGGACAGGTGACGCCTGGTCAGTGAACGTGAACACACCGGTTGGCAGTTTCACCACCGAAATCCACATCGCTGGCCGGCACAACGTCCGCAACGCCCTGGCGGCTACAGCCTGTGCCGTGGCGGCTGGTGTGCCTGTCGAGGCCATCGCACAGGGGTTGCGCGCGTTCGAGCCGGTCAATGGCCGCTCCCGCGCGCTGGCGCTGCAGCTTGGCGGGCGCAGCCTCACCTTGGTGGACGACAGCTACAACGCCAACCCCGACTCGGTGCGCGCCGCCATCGACGTCCTGGCAGAGTTGCCCGGCCCGCGCCTGCTGGCCCTGGGCGACATGGGCGAGGTCGGTCAGCAAGGACTGGCCTTCCACGACGAGGTGCTGCGTCATGCGTTTGCACGCGGCATCGACCATGTGCTCGTCACCGGGGACTGGATGGCTCAAGCCAGCTTACCGTTGCTGGCGCAGGCGGGCGGCAGGTTGCAGTATTTCGCTGCCTTCGATGCCTTGGCTGAAACGGCCTTGAACCTGCTGCCCGGCATGGGCAGCGTGTTGGTCAAGGGCTCGCGCTTCATGCGCATGGAAAGACTGGTGCAGGCTCTGGTAGCCCGTGCCGATGGACAAGATCAAAAAGAGGAGGGCGCGAACCATGCTGCCTAGTCTGGCCCTTTGGTTGCAAGGCCTCGGCCCTGAATTTGGTTTCCTGCGGGTGTTCCAGTACCTGACATTTCGCGCCGTCATGGCGGCGATGACGGCTTTGGTGCTGGGTATCGGTGCGGGGCCGTGGTTCATCCGCCGTCTTACCGCACTCAAGATCGGTCAGCCCATCCGCGAATACGCGGTGCAGGCTCACCTGAGCAAGAGCGGCACACCCACCATGGGCGGCGTGCTCATCCTGTTCGCCATCGCGCTGTCCACCTTGCTGTGGTTCGACTGGAGCAACCGCTTCGTCTGGATTGTGCTGCTCGTCACCCTGGGCTTCGGCGCCATTGGTTGGGTGGACGACTGGCGCAAGGTCGTGAACAAAGATCCCGAGGGCATGCGCTCGCGGGAGAAGTACTTCTGGCAGTCGGTCATTGGTCTGCTGGCGGCGTTCTACCTGGCGTTTTCCATCTCGGAAAGCTCCAACCAGCGCGTGTTCGAGCTGTTCATCAACTGGGTGGCGTCCGGCCTCACGCTCGACCTGCCAGAGCAAGCTGGGCTGATGGTGCCCTTCTTCAAGGAAATCAGCTACCCGCTGGGCGTGCTGGGCTTCGTCATCCTCACCTATTTGGTCATTGTGGGTTCCAGCAATGCCGTGAACCTGACCGACGGCCTGGACGGCCTGGCCATCATGCCGGTGGTGATGGTGGGCTCGGCGTTGGGCGTGTTTGCCTACGTTACCGGCAACGCGGTGTTTTCCAAATACCTGCTGCTGCCCTACATCCCCGGCACGGGTGAGGTGCTGATCTTCTGTGCTGCCATGGCCGGTGCGGGTTTGGCCTTCCTGTGGTTCAACGCCTACCCGGCGCAGGTGTTCATGGGCGACGTGGGCGCGCTGGCCTTGGGCGGCGCGCTGGGCACCATCGCCGTCATCGTGCGGCAAGAGATCGTGCTGGCCATCATGGGTGGCATTTTCGTGGTCGAGGCGCTGTCGGTCATGTTGCAGGTCACCTGGTTCAAGTACACCAAGCGCCGTTACGGCGAAGGGCGCCGCCTCTTCAAGATGGCGCCGCTGCACCACCACTTCGAGAAATCCGGCTGGCGCGAGACGCAGGTCGTCGTGCGCTTCTGGATCATCACCATGCTGTTGTGCCTGATCGGCTTGTCCACCCTGAAGCTGCGATGAACAACTTGAACCTGCAAGACCGCGAAGTGCTGGTGCTAGGCCTGGGGATCTCGGGCCTGGCGCTGGCGCGTTGGTGCGCGCAGGCGGGTGCGAAGGTGACCGTGGCCGACACGCGCCAGAACCCGCCCAACGCCGCAACACTGGCGGCCGAACTGCCCGGCGCCACGCTGCTGTGCGCGGCTTTCGACGCGGCCTTGTTCCAACGCGCCCAATGGGCCATGGTGTGCCGCAGCCCTGGCATTGCACCGGCGCAGATGGCGGGGCTGGAAGAAGCCGCGCGCGCCGTGGGCATTCCCGTGGTGGGTGAACTGGGCCTGTTCGCCCATGCCTTGAAGGCGCTGGCGGAGCCGCCTGAAACCGATGTTGCGCCCGAAGACGAGTCCGCCAACCAGCCCTACCGCCCGAAGGTGATTGCCATCACCGGCACCAACGGCAAGACCACCACCACGTCGCTGACTGGCCATCTGCTGCGCGAAGCGGGATGGGACGTGGCCGTGGCAGGCAACATAGGCCCCACGCTGTTGGATGTGCTGCGCGAGTGCATGGCTGCGGGGCAGTTGCCGCAGGCCTGGGTGTTGGAACTCTCCAGCTTTCAACTGGAAGGCGTGCAGGGTTTCGAACCCACGGCAGCCACTGTGCTCAACGTCACGCAAGACCACCTGGACTGGCATGGCAGCATGGAAGCCTATGCAGCAGCCAAGGCGCGTATCTTCGGCCAGCAGGGGGTGATGGTCCTCAACCGCGACGACGCCACCGTGATGGCCTGGCGCCCTCAGCCCGTGACCGTGCGCGAGGGAAACAAGAGCAAGACGCTGCCCGCACGCGAGCACGTGACCTTCGGCACCGAAATGCCGCACCACGCGGGCGACTGGGGCTTGGAGACGGTGAACGGCATGACCTGGCTGGTGCGTGCCTTGCCCGTAGACGACACCCGCCAGGGCGCTGGCCGCAAGGGCCGGGGTCAGGACGAGGAAGAACTCTACATGCAGCGCCTGATGCCTGCCGAGGCACTGCGCATCCGCGGGCGCCACAACGCCAGCAACGCCTTGGCTGCGCTGGCTTTGGCCACGGCTGCCGGTGCACCGCTGGCACCCATGCTGCACGCGCTACGCGACTACCGGGGTGAGCCGCACCGCGTGGAGCCCGTGGCCATCGTGCGCGAAATTGAATATTTCGACGACAGCAAAGGCACCAACGTGGGGGCCACGCTGGCGGCCATCAACGGCCTGGGGGCGGAGCGCAAGCTCGTCGTCATCCTGGGTGGGGACGGCAAAGGGCAGGATTTTTCTCCCCTGGCTGCCGCCGTTGCCCGGCATGTGCGTGCCGTGGCACTGATTGGGCGCGATGCCCCTGCCATTCGCGAGGCGCTGGGGGCCACGCATGTGCGCATGCATGATGCTGCCACCTTGCCCGATGCGGTGCGCTGGTGCGCTACGCAGGCACAGGCTGGTGATGCCGTGCTGTTGTCGCCCGCCTGTGCCAGCCTGGACATGTTCAAAGACTACGCACACCGCGCGCAGGTGTTCGTGGACACCGTGCACGAACTGCAGGAAGAAGAGGGTACGCCAACATGAGCGCCGCGCCGGACCGCTCCAAGCAAGCTCGCTCCCGCTCGGCGGGACAGGCCGCAGGCCGAAGGGTGCACCAATGAGCGATACGCGCACCCTCACCGGCTTCGCCCGCCTCAGCCGCTGGCTGGGTGGCGGCGCGCGCGCCGCTGGCGGTGCTGCGCGCGAGTGGGTGGGCGAGTTGCCCGTGCGCCTCTCCAGCCGCGATTACGCGCGCGGGCGCACCTCGGTGGTCCGCGAGATGGGGTTCGACCAACCGTTGATGTGGGTCGTCGTTGCCTTGTTGTGCTGGGGTCTGGTGATGGTGTATTCCGCCTCCATCGCCTTGCCGGACAACCCGCGCTTCCGCGCCTATGCACCCACGCACTTTCTGGTGCGGCACGCCTTGTCGATGGCCATTGGCGCGGTCGCCGCGCTCATCGCCTTCCAGGTGCCCATGAGCCGGTGGGAGAAGTGGTCGCCCTGGCTGTTCGGCGCCGCCATCGTTCTGATGGTGCTGGTGCTGCTGCCCTTCATCGGCAAGGGTGTGAACGGCGCACGTCGCTGGATTCCCCTGGGGCTCATGAACTTCCAGCCGTCAGAGCTGGCCAAGCTGGCTGTCGTCATGTACGCGGCGGGCTACATGGTGCGGCGAATGGAGGTGAAGGAGCGCTTCTTCCGCGCCGTGCTGCCCATGGGGGTGGCCGTAGGTCTCATCGGTGTGCTCTTGCTGGCGCAGCCCGACATGGGCGCCTTCCTGGTGATCGCCGTCATTGCCATGGGCATCCTCTTCCTGGGGGGCGTCAACGCCCGCATGTTCTTCCTGATCGCAGGCGTCCTCGTGGCTGCGTTCGCGGCCATGATCGCCAGTTCACCGTGGCGCCGCGAGCGGGTGTTCGCCTACCTCGACCCGTTCAGTGTCGACCATGCGCTGGGCAAGGGCTACCAGCTTTCGCACTCGCTCATCGCCTTCGGGCGGGGCGAGGTGTTTGGCGTGGGCCTGGGCGGCAGCGTGGAGAAGTTGCACTGGCTGCCCGAAGCGCACACCGACTTCCTGCTTGCCGTCATCGGCGAGGAATTTGGCCTGGTGGGCGTGCTCATCCTCATCGCGCTGTTCATGTGGCTCACGCGCCGCATCATGTACATCGGCCGCCAGGCCATCGCGCTGGACCAGGTGTTTGCCGGGTTGGTGGCGCAGGGTGTAGGCCTGTGGATGGGTTTCCAGGCTTTCATCAACATTGGTGTGAACCTGGGTGCGCTGCCCACCAAGGGCCTGACGCTGCCTTTCATGAGTTACGGCGGCTCGGCCATTCTGATGAACCTCGTGGCCATCGCAGTGGTGCTGCGCATCGACCATGAGAATAGAAAGTTGATGCACGGAGGCCGGGTATGAACAAACAACCCTGCGCTCTGGTGATGGCTGGCGGCACGGGCGGGCACATCTTCCCCGGCCTGGCCGTGGCCGAGGCCCTGCGTGCCGAAGGCTGGCGAGTGCACTGGCTGGGCGCACCCGGCAGCATGGAAGAGCGCCTGGTGCCGCCGCGCGGCTTCGCGTTTGAACCGGTGGCCTTTGGCGGCGTGCGCGGCAAGGGCGTCAAAACGTTGCTGCTGTTGCCGCTGCGTCTGTTGCGAGCCTTCTGGCAGAGCCTGGCCGTGGTGCGTCGCGTCAAGCCGGACGTGGTGCTGGGTCTGGGCGGCTACATCACCTTCCCTGGCGGCATGATGGGCGTGCTGGCGGGCAAACCACTGGTCTTGCACGAGCAAAACTCGGTGGCTGGCATGTCCAACAAGGTGCTGGCCGGCGTGGCCGACAAGGTTTTCACGGCCTACCCCAATGCGCTGGGCAAGGGCGAATGGATAGGCAACCCGCTGCGCGCCGAATTTCTGAAGCAAGCCGAACCCACGCAGCGTTTTGCAGGCCGCAGCGGCCCATTGCGCGTGTTGGTGGTTGGCGGCAGCCTGGGGGCCAAGGCCTTGAACGACACGGTGCCACAGGCACTGGCACTGATTCCCGCTGGGCAGCGCCCCGTGGTCACCCACCAGAGCGGCGAAAAGCAGATCGACGCACTCAAGGCAGCGTACGCGCAGGCAGGTGTCGAAGCCACGCTCACGCCTTTCATCCAGGACACGGCAGCAGCTTTTGCCGATGCCGATGTTGTCATCGCGCGCGCTGGCGCCAGCACAGTGACCGAGCTCGCCGCCGTGGGTGCCGCAGCCATCTTTGTGCCCTTCCCGCACGCGGTGGACGACCACCAGACCCACAACGCCCGTTTCCTGGTGGACGCGGGTGCCGCCTGGCTGGTGCCGCAGACCGAACTCACCGCGCAAGGGCTGGCCGCCATGCTTCAGGGCCTGACCCGCGAAGAACTCCAGGCCCGTGCCAGCAAGGCACTCGCCCAGGCCAAGACCCAGGCCGTGGAAGCCATGGTGCAGGCCTGCCGCGTACTGGCCAAAACGACAACCGCCTCAGCAGGAGGCCAAACATGAAGCACGCCATCCGCCACATCCACTTCGTCGGCATAGGTGGGGCCGGCATGAGCGGCATCGCCGAGGTGCTGCTCAACCAGGGCTACACCATCTCGGGCAGCGACCTGGGTGAAAGCGCCACCACACGCCGCCTGCGCCAACTGGGCGCCCGCGTGCATCTGGGGCACGACGCCGCCAACATCGACGGCGCGGACTGCATCGTCACCTCCACGGCCGTGAAGGCGGACAACCCGGAAGTGGTCGCCGCACACGCCAAGCTGCTGCCTGTGGTGCCACGCGCCATCATGCTGGCCGAGCTGATGCGCATGAAGAAGGGCATCGCCATCGCGGGCACACACGGCAAGACGACCACCACCAGCCTCGTGGCCAGCGTGCTCGCCGCCGCCGAGCTGGACCCCACCTTCGTCATCGGCGGCAAGCTCAACAGCGCTGGCGCCAACGCCCGCCTGGGCACGGGCGAGTACATCGTGGTCGAGGCTGACGAGTCGGACGCATCATTCCTCAACCTGCTGCCCGTGATGGCGGTTGTCACTAACATCGATGCCGACCACATGGACACCTACGGGCACGACTTCGGTCGCCTGAAGCAGGCGTTCGTGGAGTTCCTGCACCACATGCCGTTCTACGGTGCGGCCATCGTCTGCGTGGACGATTCCAACATCCGTGGTCTGCTGGGCGACATCCAGCGCCCCATCACCACCTACGGCGTGAGCGAGGACGCGCAAGTGCGGGCCATCGACATACGCCCGGTGGATGGGCAGATGCACTTCCGCGTGCAGCGCCGTAACGGCGTGCAGTTGCCCGACCTGAACGTGGTTCTCAACCTGCCGGGTCACCACAACGTGCTCAACGCCCTGGCAGCTATTGCCGTGGCGGTGGAGCTGGGCGTGCCCGACACCGCGGTGCTCGATGCGCTGGCCAGCTTCAAAGGCGTGGGGCGGCGCTTCCAGCGCTATGGCGAAGCGGCGCTGCCCAGTGGTGGCACAGCCACGCTGGTGGACGATTACGGCCACCATCCTGTGGAAATGGCTGCCACCTTGTCTGCAGCACGCGGGGCCTTCCCTGGGCGCCGTCTGGTGCTGGCCTTCCAGCCGCACCGCTACACCCGCACGCGCGACTGTTTCGAGGATTTCGTCAAGGTTATCGGGCAGGCAGACGCCGTGCTCCTGTCCGAGGTCTACGCCGCTGGCGAGGCACCCATCGTTGCGGCGGATGGCCGTGCGCTCACACGCGCCCTGCGCGTGGCGGGCAAGGTCGAACCCGTGTTCGTGGACGACATCGCCGACATGCCCCAAGCCATTCTGGACAACGCACGCGACGGCGACGTCGTGCTGTGCATGGGCGCGGGCTCCATCGGTGCGGTGGCGGGTCAAGTGATCACCCTGGCGCAGGCTGGGGAACAGAAAGAGGTGAGCGCATGAGCGCTGTAATGAAGATCGATCCCAGCAGCCTGGGGAAGGTGGCTGTGTTGATGGGCGGTTTCTCCGCCGAACGCGAAGTCTCGCTGATGTCGGGCAACGGCGTATTGCAGGCCTTGCTCTCGCAAGGCGTGGATGCGCACGCTTTCGACCCGGCCGTGCGTGACCTGGGTGAACTCAAGCGTGACGGGTTCGAGCGCGCCTTCATCACGCTGCATGGACGCTTTGGTGAAGACGGCACCGTGCAAGGCGCGCTGGAACTGATGGGCATTCCCTACACCGGCCCTGGCGTGCTGGCTTCCAGCGTGGCCATGGACAAGGTCATGACCAAGCGCATCTGGCGCGCCGAAGGCCTGCCGACACCCGACTGGCGCCAAGTGTCCAGCGTTGACGAAACCGTGGCGGCCTTTCAGGCCCTGGGCTCGCCCATGATCGTCAAGCCTGCGCGCGAAGGTTCCACCATCGGCCTGACCAAGGTCACCGACGCCACGCAATGTGCTCAGGCCTACGCGCTGGCCGCGCAGCACGACCCCGAGGTGCTTTGCGAGCAGTTCATCAGCGGCGACGAGGTGACCTGCCCGGTGCTGGGCACGGGCGCCAGCGCCCGCTCGCTGCCGGTGATCCACATCGTGGCACCGGGCGGCAACTACGACTACCAGAACAAGTACTTTACCGACGACACCCGCTACATCGTCCCGTGCGATCTGCCCGCTGGCGAGGAGCCAGTGATCCAGGCGCTGGTGCTCAAGGCCTACCGCACGCTGGGTTGCCGGGGCTGGGCGCGTGCCGACGTGATGATCGACGCTGCCACCCGCAAGCCCTATCTGCTGGAGATCAACACCTCGCCGGGCATGACGGGCCATTCGCTGGTGCCCATGTCGGCGCGTGCCACGGGCATGAGCTACGAGTCCTTGTGCCTGCACGTGCTGGCCAGCGCCAGCCTGGACAACCCCCTGCCATCGGCAAACGGAGCCTGACGTGGCCGATACCCCCGTCCTTCCCCTCGACGTGCGTCTCATGAACTGGGTGGCCAGCACCCTGTTCGTGGTCGCGTGCGTCCTCGGGCTGGGGGCGGGGGCATGGTGGATGGCCCGGCACCCCGCGTGGACGCTGGCCGGCATCACCATTGAAGGTGACGTGACGCACCAGAACGTGGTCACCGTGCGCGCGCATCTGGCGTCCAGCCTGCACGGCAGCTTCCTCACCCTCAACCTGCAAGACGTGCAAAAGCTGTTCGAGGATGTGCCCTGGGTGCGCCAGGCGGTGGTGCAGCGGACCTTCCCGAACCGCCTCACCGTCACCCTCGAAGAGCACCGGCCAGTGGCCTGGTGGGGCGAAGCCGCCAGCGGCTACCTCGTGAACGACAAGGGCGAGGTGTTCGAGGCCACCGCGGACGATTCCCACGCTGACGAGTGGAGCGAACTCGCCGGGCCCGAGGGCCAGTCGGGGCGCGTCTTCGCCTTCTACCAGCAGCTGCAGCCGGTGTTCGGCCGCATCGGCCGCGAGGTGCGCCGCCTGGAACTGACCAGCCGTGGCAGCTGGCGCGCCGAACTTGACAACGGCGCACGCATTGAAATGGGCCGTGGCGACAGCGAAGAACTGCTGGCTCGTGTGCACACCTTGGTGGCCACCGCCACGCAACTCACACACCGTTATGGCGGACGCGACATCGAGTCCGCCGACCTGCGATATCCCAATGGCTACGCCGTGCGGCTGCGCGGCGTGACCACCCTGACAGAAGACAAGACCGGCAAACCCCGAAGTTAAACCAGAGCACACACGCATCATGGCCAAGGAATACAAAGACATCGTGGTCGGACTCGACATCGGCACCGCCAAGATCATGGTGGTGGTCGCCGAAGTCCAGCAGGGAGGGCACCTGAAGCTGGCGGGCCTGGGCGTGGCGCCGAGCAACGGGCTCAAGCGTGGCGTGGTGGTCAACATCGACGCCACGGTGCAAAGCATCCAGCAGGCGCTGAAAGAGGCCGAGCTGATGGCCGACTGCAAGATCCAGCGGGTCTATACCGGCATCACGGGCAGCCATATCCGGGGCATCAATTCCAGCGGCATGGTGGCCGTCAAGGACAAGGAAGTCACCGCCGCCGACGTCGCGCGCGTGGTGGAGACGGCCAAGGCCATCAACATCTCCAGCGACCAGCGCCTGCTGCTCGTGGAGCCGCAGGAGTTCGTGATCGACGGGCAGGACGTGAAGGAGCCCATCGGCATGAGCGGCATCCGCCTGGAGGCCAAGGTGCACATCGTCACCGGGGCGCAGGCTGCCGCCGAAAACATCATCAAGTGTGTGCGCCGCTGCGGGCTGGAGGTGGACCAGCTCATGCTCAACCCGCTGGCCGCCAGCCAGGCCGTGCTGACGGAAGACGAGAAGGAACTCGGCGTGGCGCTGGTGGACGTGGGCGCAGGCACTACGGACGTTGCGATCTTCCAGGGTGGTGCCATCCGCCACACGGCTGCCATCCCCATCGCTGGCGACCTCATCACCAACGACATTGCCATGGCCTTGCGTACGCCCACCAAGGACGCCGAGGACATCAAGGTGGAAAGCGGCTGCGCCAAGCAACTGCTGGCCGATCCCGACCAGCAGGTCGAGGTACCGGGCCTGGGCGACCGCGGGCCGCGCCTGCTCAGCCGTCAGGCCCTGGCGGGTGTGATCGAGCCGCGCGTGGAGGAGATCTTCGCGCTCGTGCAACAGGTCATCCGCGAGTCGGGACATGAAGAACTGCTGTCGTCGGGCATTGTGCTCACCGGCGGCAGCGCCGTGATGCCGGGCATGGTCGAGCTGGGCGAGGACATCTTCCTCAAGCCCGTGCGGCGCGGCATTCCCAAGTACGCCAGTGCGCTCAGCGACATGGTGGCCCAGCCTCGGGCGGCCACCGTCATGGGCCTGCTGGAAGAGGCGCGCCTGGCGCGCCTGCGCGGCCACAAGGTGGCGCAAAAGGCCGGTTCCATGGGCAACGCCCTGGGCCGTATCAAGGACTGGTTTGTGGGGAATTTCTGATGAACAGACACCACCGCCCTCAGCGACGTTTCTCTACCGGTCCACGCGCAGGCGAGGCGCATGTGCGGCGCAGTCACGGCGCCAATGCGCCGCCTGGTTGACACCTTTTCTCGGTTTTCAGCAAGTTTTCAGATTCACAAGTTCAAGGCATTCAAGGAGTTTCAAATGAGCATCGAAATGATCGAGGTCGAAGAGTTCAACCGGGGCACGCAAATCAAGGTGATTGGCGTGGGCGGTGGCGGCAGCAACGCCGTTGAGCACATGATCCAGAGCCACGTGCAGGGTGTGGAGTTCATCTGCGCCAACACCGACGCACAGGCACTGAGCAAGACCGCTGCACACCGCGTCATCCAGCTGGGTCAGACCGGTCTGGGCGCAGGCAGCAAGCCCGAAAAAGGCCGCGAGGCGGCGCACATGGCCGAGGCAGACATCCGCAACGCCATCGATGGCGCACACATGCTCTTCATCACGGCGGGCATGGGCGGCGGCACCGGCACCGGCGCGGCACCCGTCATTGCCAAGGTGGCCAAGGAAATGGGCATCCTCACCGTGGGCGTGGTGACCAAGCCCTTCGACTGGGAAGGCGGCCGTCGCATGACCAACGCCGACGCAGGCCTGGCCGAGCTGGAAGCCAATGTCGACTCCCTGATCGTCGTGCTCAATGACAAGCTGCTGGAAGTGCTGGGCGATGACATCACCCAGGACCAGGCCTTCGCCGAGGCCAACGACGTGCTGAAGAACGCCGTGGGCGGTATTGCCGAGATCATCAACGTCGAGGCGCTGGTGAACGTGGACTTTGAAGACGTGCGCACCGTGATGGGCGAGCCCGGCAAGGCCATGATGGGCACGGCGGTGGCCAGCGGCCCGGACCGCGCTCGCATTGCCGCCGAGCAGGCCGTGGCCTGCCCATTGCTGGAAGGTGTGGACATGAAGGGTGCCAAGGGCGTGCTGGTGCTGATCAGCGCCGCCAAAGGTTCGCTGAAGCTGAACGAGTCCAAGCTGGCCATGAACACCATCCGCGCCTTCGCCGCGCCGGACGCACACGTGATCTACGGCACGGCCTACGACGAGTCGCTGGGCGACGCCATCCGCGTCACCGTCGTGGCCACCGGCCTGAACCGCGCGGGCTCCCGCCAGCCGCTGACCGTGGTGCAGTCGCCTGCCCAGGGCCTGCGTACCGGCACCGACAACATGCCCTTCATTCCCACGCTGAATCAGGCGGTGGGCGGCTCCGGCCTGGCGCATGCCGTGGGTGTGGGTCAGGCGCAGCCCGCCATGGGCGGCAACCCGGCGGTGCCCAGCGTGTGGCGCACCCGCGACCGCACCTCCGCTGCGGCGAAGGTGGACGCACTGTCTTCCGGCGGCATGGACGACTTCGAGATCCCAGCCTTCCTGCGCAAACAAGCGGATTGAGGGGTGTAAAGCGTACTCGCTACGCTTTCCATCCCCTCAATCGGCTTTCTCTATTCGGGAGATTGCCGTTCTCTTCAGCAGAGTCGGCGTTGAAAAACTAAAATCGGCAGCATGATTGCGCAACGTACCCTCAAAACCCTGACCAAAGCTGTCGGCGTGGGCCTGCACAGCGGTCAACGGGTGGAGTTGACGTTGCGCCCTGCCGCGCCGGACACGGGCATCGTCTTCCGAAGGGTGGATCTGCCCGAGCCGGTGGACATCCCGGTCAACGCCACGGCTGTATCAGACACACGGCTGGCGTCCACCATCTCCAACGGTGGTGCCAAGGTGCACACCATCGAGCACCTGATGAGTGCCTGTGCCGGCCTGGGGATCGACAACCTCATCATCGACATCACCGCCGAGGAAGTGCCCATCCTCGACGGTTCTGCGGCGTCCTTCGTCTACCTCATCCAGAGCGCCGGCATCGAACTGCAGAAGGCGCCCAAGCGCTTCATCCGTGTCGTGCAGCCTGTGGAGGTGCGCGAAGGCGAGGGTCGCAACCTCAAGTGGGCGCGGCTGGACCCGTACCACGGTTACAAGCTGAGCTTCGAGATCGAGTTCGACCACCCGGCGGTCAACGCCACCGGCCAGCGCGTGGAGTTCGACCTGGGCACCGGCCAGTACGCCCGTGAAATTGCACGCGCCCGCACCTTCGGCTTCACCCGCGACGTGGAGATGATGCGCTCGCACGGCTTGGCGCTGGGCGGCGGGCTGGACAACGCCATCGTCATGGACGACGTCAAGGTGCTCAACGCCGACGGCCTGCGCTACCAGGACGAGTTCGTCAAGCACAAGATCCTGGACGCCATGGGCGATCTGTACATCGTAGGCAAGCCGCTGCTGGCGGCTTACAGCGCATTCCGTTCTGGCCACGCCATGAACAACCAGTTGCTGCGTGCCTTGCTGGCCAAGCCTGAGGCCTACGAAATCGTCACCTTCGAGCAGGACAGCCGCGCACCCAAGGGCTTTGCCCAGCCGGTGCCCGCGTGGTGATCACGGTCCGCCCTGCACGCGCGCGAACATGCTGATCTTCCGCTTCCTCATGTTCTTCCTGCTGGGCTCGTCGGCCCTGTGCTTTGTGTTCTACCTGGGCACAGGGCGGCCGTACTTCCGCCGCTGGGGCATCGTCATCCTCAAGTGGACGTTGATTGCCGCGCTCGCCTTCTTCGCGGTGCTGGCGATGGAACGCATCGTCTGACGCCGTTTGGGCGTCAGCAACACCCCTCAGTACATCCTGCCGTCGCGGTACACCGCGTGGGTGCGCGCTTGCGACTTGCTCACTTGGTTGATGGCCTGTGTGGTGCGCGCCACCTGCGCGTGCGTGATGCACAAGCCCAGCGCGTCGGCGGCATCCTTGCCGGGCAGGCCGGGCAGTTGCAGCAGGCGTTTCACCATCTCCTGCACCTGTGGCTTGGCGGCCTTGCCGTAGCCCACCACGGCTTTTTTCAGCTGCAGTGCGGTGTATTCGCTCACCGGCAGGCCGTTGGCCACCAGGGCGGTCAGGCAGCAGCCGCGCGCCTGGCCCAGCAGCAGCGTGGCCTGGGGGTTCACGTTCACGAACACAATCTCGCACGCCGCCACCGTGGGTTGGTAGCGCTTCACCACTTCCGTGATGCCGTTGAAGATCACGCCCAACCGCTCGGGCAGCAGTGCGCCTTCATCTGGCCGGGTGCGTATGGTGCCGCTGGCCACGTAGCTCAGGCGTGCGCCTTCCACGTCCACCACGCCAAAGCCGGTGGCCTGCAGGCCGGGGTCGATGCCAAGAATGCGCATGTCGTGTTTGTAGCAGACGGCGCGCTTTTCAGGGCAACTGAACGTCACCCATGCGGGCAACGATGGTGCTGGTGCGCCCGGTCAGGTAACCAGAATTCATGCGGTCCTCGAAGCGCTTGGGGGCGGGCAGCATCACGGCCAGCCGGGCGGCTTCGTAGGCGCTCAACTGGCGTGCCGATTTCTTGAAGTAACGCTGGGCTGCGGCCTCGGCGCCAAACACGCCTTCGCCCCATTCCACGCTGTTCAGGTAGATCTCCAGAATGCGCTCCTTGCTCAGCAAGACTTCCAACGTCAGGGCCAGCAGCAGTTCCTGTCCTTTGCGCAGCATGTTCCGCTCGCCCGAAAGCATCAGGTTCTTGGCCAGTTGCTGTGTGATGGTGGAGCCCCCTATGATGCGCGCCGGGCGCACCTGGCTGGGGTGTTTGGCTTGTGCTGCTCGGCGTTCGGCCTGTGCAATGCGGCGTGCGTTCTTTTCCCAGGCAGACTGTATGGCCTCCCAGTCCACACCGCCGTGGGACACAAAGGTGGCGTCTTCCGATGCAATCACCGCGCGTTTGAGGTGGGGCGATATCTGACCGTAGTCCACCCACTGTTGTGACCAGGTGAAACGGCCGTCGCCTTGCAGCAGTTGCCACGCTTCTGACCGCTGGAATGCTGTACTCTGCGGCGCCAGCACCGCCATCAAGGCAATGCGCCCGACAAAAAACACCTGCAGCGCCACGCCTGCCAGCACAAGCCAGCCAGCCCAGGCCAACAGGGCGCTCAACACACCTTTCTTCTTCATTGGGAGCTTAACTGCGTTTGCAAGGTTTCGTCTCGTGTGAAGCGAAAGCGCGACACCACCACGATCTGGTCTGCGCGGCGGCGCATGGCTTCGTTGAAACGGCCGAAATTGAGGCTGCGCACGATGGCTTTGGCGCGGTTGTCCAGCACGTTCTGCCCCGAGCCTTGAACCACTTCGGTGTCCAGCACTTTGCCGTCGTGGTTCACGGTGATCACCATGGTCAATTCGCCATAGAGTTTGCGCCCGGCAATTTCGGGGAAGTTCGCCGTGCCCCGCTCCTCAATGCGCTTGCGCAGTTCGTCGTAGTAGACGGCGTAGACCTCTTCGCGCGTGGCGGGGCTGATGTAGCGCTTGCGCGGGCGGGCGTTTTCTTCGTTGATGCGTTTTTCAATCTCGGCCAATACCTTCACCAAGGCCTGCCGCTTGCGCTCCCGCTCTTCGGTATCGGGTTGGGCCTGCGCATTCGGGTCGGGCGGGGGCATGCTCGCCAATTGTTTGCGCAGTTGCGCCAGCAGCCGGTTCTGTTGTTCCTTCATGGCTTCGATGCGCCGCTCTTCCTCTTCCAGTGCGTCACCCAACCGCGCCTGGGGGGAAGGAGGGAGGGGCGATGTGGCCCGGCCACGTTCTGCCTCGCCACCGCCAGCCAGACTGGCTTGGGCAATGGCCTGCGCCTTGGTGGGCTTTTCGTCACTGCGGGCGTTGACGAGCACCACCTCCAGCGGCGTGTCCTGGAACACCCTGTTGTAGGCCTGTGGCGCAACGAAACGCACAGTCAGCAGGGCAGCGTGCGCCAACACGGACACCGCCAGAGCGATCTGCAGGGTGCTGAGTCGGCGCAGGAAGTTCACGGCGTCAAATTATCCAGCAGTGCCGCCGTTGGCGCTGGCACTGCCCGCGTCAGTGGGTTTGTCGGCGGGGTCGTCGTCGTTCACGTCCATGGCAATGGTCAGCGGTGCGGCCAATTCGGCCTCGTCCTCGCCTTCCTCATCCATGGCCTCGGCCGGTGCCGTCTGGTCCAGCCGCTCGATCACCGTGCCGCTGATGTCCAGAGAGATGTCGTCGATCTGCCCTAAGCGTACGCGCACCTGGGCGCCACGCGGCAGGCCGTCGGCCCCCAGCACGGGGAACACCAGCGGCAGGGTGTCGGCGCGCACCAGGTTGTCCTTGATGACGGTGGCGGTGATTTCGCTCAGCGCGTGCTGCTGCAGGTAGTGCAGCGTCCAGTAACGCTCCATGCCGTTCTGGAACTGGTTGTAGGCGGTGTAGGCAGCGTCGAACGCGCTGATCACCGAGAACAGACCGGCGTCCTTGGGCTTGAACGGTGCCACGAGTGCGGCGGTCTTGCCGTGGCGCGCACAGGCGATGATCTGCCACTGGTTGACCAGGTCGGTGTAGCGCCGCAGGGGCGAGGTGCTCCAGGCATAGCAGGGCACGCCAATGCCCGCGTGGGGCAGTGCCTTGGCACCCATGCGCACCTTCACGCCCGGCGCCAGGCTGGCCTGGCTGCGGTAGATGCCGGGGACGCCGCTGTCGGCCAGCAATTGGCCCCAGGTGCTGTTGGCCAGGATCATGGCTTCGGCCACCATCAGGTCCAGCGGGGCCCCGCGCGAACGCGTGCCGATGATGACCGTCTCGTCGCCATGCGGCTCTTTGCCCTGCACGCCTTCGAGCTTGAAGGTGTAGTCGGGGCGGGTGAAGGTTTCAGGCTTGCCGCGCACCACCTCGCGGCGGGCCTTGCAGGCCAGCGCAAGGCGGTACAGGAAGGCCAGTTCCGGGCGCAGCGCGGCCACGTCGTCGGCCAGCGGGGCGCCTGCCGGGGCGGCGGGGTCCAGCAGCCATTCAGCGGTGATGGCCTGGTCAAGTTGGTCGTGTCGCAGGTTATGCTGGATAGGCACCTGCTCGAGCCGGGTGGCGCTGTCGCGCACCGTCAGGTCGGCTTCGTCAATGGTCAGGTACAGCGACAGGGCGGGGCGCGGGCCGCCCGCTTCCAGCGTGTAGGTCTGCACCACCTCATCGGGCAACATGGTGACTTTGTGGCCCGGCATGTAAACGGTGGACAGGCGGTTGCGCGCCACCTGGTCGATCGCGCTGTCGGGCTGGATGGCCAGGCCCGGTGCGGCAATGTGGATACCCAGCGTCACGGTGCCGCTGCCCAGCCCCTGCACGCTCAGAGCGTCGTCAATCTCGGTGGTGCTGGAGTCATCTACCGAGAAGGCGTTGACGCTGGCCAGTGGTAGCTCGTCGGTCACGGGCGGCGCCTGCAATGCTGGGAAGCCCGTGCCCTTGGGGAAGTGCTCGAACAAAAAGCGCTGCCAGTGGAACTGGTAGGCGTTGCTGATAGCGCCTGCCTTTTGCAGCAGCGCCAGCGGGGCCAGGTGGGTTTCGCGCGCAGCGTGCACCACGGCCTTGTATTCCGGCGCGTTCTTGTCGGGCTTGAACAGGATCTTGTAGAGCTGTTCGCGCACCGGGGTAGGGCACTGGCCTGCAGCCAGTTCGGCGGCCCACTGGTCGATCAGCGCCTGCACCTGCTTTTTCTTTTCAATGGCGGCCAGCGCCTGTTGCAGCACCTCGGCGGGGGCTTTCTTGTAGCGGCCCTTGCCCGCGCGGCGGAAGTAGTGCGGCGCCTCGCTCAGGCGCAGCAGCGCGGCCACTTGCTGTTCCAGCGTGGCCTGTTCGCTGAAGTAGTCGCGTGCCAGGTCTGCAAAGCCGAATTCGTCCTCAGGCGCGAATTCCCACGCCAGGTCCAGCTCGATGTCGCCCGCCAGCGACTGCGCCGCGTTGATCAGCGCGGAGGGTGCGGGTTTGTCGAACTTCAGCAACACGTTGGCCGACTTGACCTTGACGCGCTTGCCCGTCTCCAGCTCTACCTGCAGCGAGCTTTCGGCTTCGGACAACACGCGACCGGTCAGGAACTTGCCGGCTTCATCGAACAGAGCAAACAAAATGGGGCTTTCGGGTGGTGGGGGAACGCAGCGAAAGGGCAGGTCGCTATGGACGCTGCCCAAGGCTCAAGTTTACCGGGGGTGGCCGCTCAGGGTATGCCCAACAGCTTGTGGGTCTGCAGCGACAGGCGCCACTTAGGGTGGGCCATGCAGTGCGCCACGGCGGCCTGGGTGTGCTGCTCGCGCAGCGGGCCGTCCATGGGCTGCAGGAAAAAGTGGCGGAACGCCAGGTGCTCGAACTGCGCAGGCATGGCGCCGGGCTGGGGAAACACCAGCTTGAGTTCGTCGCCCGCCGTGGCCACCAGTTCGCTGCCTGCCTTGGGGCTCACGCACACCCAGTCCAGCCCGGGGGGAATAGGTTGGGTGCCGTTGGTTTCCACGGCGATCTCGAACCCCTGTGCGTGCAGGGCGTCTATCAACGGTGAGTCGAGCTGCAGCAACGGTTCGCCCCCGGTGCAGACGACCAGCGGCCTGCCCTGGGCAGAGGCGCCGTTCAGCGTAGGCCAGTGCGAACGAACGGCCTCAGCCAGCGCCTGGGCCGTGGCGAACTTGCCGCCACCCGTGCCGTCCGTACCCACGAAGTCTGTGTCGCAGAAACGGCAAACGGCCTGTGCGCGGTCTTCCTCACGCCCGCTCCACAGGTTGCAGCCCGCAAAACGGCAGAACACGGCGGCACGGCCCGCCTGCCCACCTTCGCCTTGCAGGGTGTAGAAGATTTCCTTGACTGCGTAGGTCATGCTAAGGCCTTGGTGTTCAGATGGGCAAAGCTGCTTCGCTGTCGCCAAGCAAGGCCACGGCGCCGCACCCTGGGGTCTCGTGCAGGTCTACACGGTTCAGTGCGGGCAACTCGCTGCGCGCCTGCCCCAGCACCCAGCGTGCCAGACTGGCGCAGTCGCAGTCAGGCAGCCCGGCCAGTTCGTGCAGCGGGCGGTGGTCCAGGGCCTTGAAGATGGGGTCAAACAGGCGCTTTACGTCGCCAAAGTCCACGGTCCAGCCCATCACCTCGTCCAGCGGGGCACACAAGTGCAGGCGCAGCGTGAAGGTGTGCCCGTGCAGGCGTTGCAGCGGGCTGTGTTCGGGCGCATGCCGCAGGCGCACGGCGCTGTCCAGCGTCATTTCCTTCCAGATGCGGTAGTGCTGCCCGTCATGGCTGGCGCCGCACGATGCGGTTTCAAACACCGTCACCCACGACAGTTCCGGCAACAGGGGCTTGAGCTGGCGCCAGAGCCAGCCAGACATCACCTCGCTCGTCGGGTTCTGCAGGCCGGGGATGTTGTTCAGGCAGGCGTGGTCCAGCAACTGGTGCAGCGGCGTCCACAGGGCGTCCAGTTGGTCGGCGTCCACTGGCGTGGCGCCGCTTTGGCGGGCGTGCAGCAGCACCTCGAAGCCATGCCCATGCATGCGGCCGCATTTGTGCCCTTCCGGCACGTTGGGCAGTCGGTGGGCGGCATGCAAAACGTAGCGACGCCACACGTGGGCCTGGCCCTGGGCGTCAATCTCCACGCCGCTGGTGCGGGTGCTCTGCACACTCACCTGTTGCAGGTGCAGGCCACCGTCTTGCAGCCGTTGTTGCAGCCACCGGGCCAACTGCGTGTCGGTGGGGTTGGGCACATGGTCGTTCAGGCAGGCGTGGTCCAGCACTTGTACGCCTGTGGCTAGGTGGCGGCGCAGTTGGTCCACCTCGCCCCCGGCAAAGGCGGCCCAGTCCGCATCGGTGGTGCCGCGCAGGCGGGCCACGAAGCTGTGCCCGTGCAGGCGTTTCTTGGGATGTCCTTCGGGCAACGCGTCTATGCGCCGGGCGGCCTCAAAGCCCGCCTCGGCGGTGTGGAGGATGTGCATGTTCAGGCCCTCGCGCTCAGGCCATGCCGAAGCGGACCCAGAGCGGGTCCGCGTGGCCAGCTTCGGCAAAGCCCTTGGCGCGCAGCAGGCACGAATCGCAGCCGCCGCAAGGTTTGCCGTCCGGCCCCGGGTCGTAGCAGCTGCTGGTGAGTGCGTAGTCCACACCCAGGCGCAGGCCTTCCTGAATGATCTGCGCCTTGTTCAGTGCCATCAGCGGGCTGTGTATCTTGAGCTTCTGCGTGCCTTCCACCCCGGCCTTGGTGGCTAGGTTGGCCAGCGTTTCAAAGGCGGCGATGTACTCCGGGCGGCAGTCGGGGTAGCCCGAGTAGTCCAGCGCGTTGACGCCGATGAAGATGTCCGATGCGCCCAGCGTTTCGGCCCAGGCCAGCGCGAAGCTCAGGAACACGGTGTTGCGCGCGGGCACGTAGGTTACGGGGATGCCGTGGCCCATGTCGTCCACCGACCGGCCCTTGGGCACGGCGATGTCGGCCGTGAGGGCCGAGCCGCCAAATTCGCGCAGGTCGATTTGAGCGACCACGTGCTTGGCTGCGCCCAGCGCGCGGGCCACGGCTTCGGCGGCCTGCAGTTCATGAACGTGGCGCTGGCCGTAGCTGAAGCTCAGCGCGTAGGGGGTGTATCCCTGTGCCTTGGCCATGGCCAGCACAGTGGACGAATCAAGCCCACCGCTGAGCAGGACGACAGCGGGTTTGTTGTTGCTCATGGCGCGCTCCCGTCAGGCAGCCACGGCCTGCGGCGCGGGCTTGAACACCTTCATCAACGTGCTCAGGAGCACGCCGTACAGGGGCAGGAAGCACACCAGGCTCACGCCCAGCTTGGTGAAGTAATCCACCGTGGCAATTTCCACCCAGTGCTCAGCCATGAAGGCGTCGCTGCTGTTGTGGAACGCCACCGAGAAGAACAGCACCGTGTCCAGCAGGCTACCCACAACAGTAGAAGCAGCGGGCGCCACCCACCATGCGGCCACCTGGCGCAGCCGGGAAAACACGGCAATGTCCAGCAACTGGCCCGCCACGTAGGCCACGAAGCTGGCCAGCGCAATGCGGAAGACGAAGCCATTGAATGCCGCCAGCGACGCCCAGCCGCTGAATGCGCCTTCAAAGAACAGCACCGAGACGGCGTACGAAGCCACCAGCGCGGGCAGCATCACGCGGGCAATCACGCCACGTGCCACCTCTTTGCCCAGCAGGCGCACGGTGAGGTCGGTGGCCACAAAGACCAGCGGGAAGGTGAACGATCCCCAGGTGGTGTGCAAGCCCATCACCTCGAAGGGGATTTGCACCAGATAGTTGCTGGCGATGATGAGGGCGATGTGCACAGCCACGAGGGCCGGCAGGGCGGAGCGACCGCGCAGTTCATCGGCGCCATGAAGGGAAGCCATGGTGGGGGTCCTTTTTTTTGAAGACAGGATGGGGGCGAGGGAACCCATCGGGCGAATCGGCTTGTGGGCCGAATCGGGAATTTTACCGGTTACGGGAGTAGCTTGTCGAGTTCACAGCTCCCGCGGGGCTTCTTCATTCGGCAACAGGCTCGTTCTGTGGGGGAGGAGCGGGTTGCTCTTGAGCTGCCGGTTCAGTATGGGCTTTGCGTTGGGCTTTTTCTTCCTTTTTCTGCTTTTTTTGCAGCTCGCGCTGACGTTTTTCGTACTGGTAGTTGGGCTTTGCCATGGCGAATGCTTTCGGAGTGATTTTGCGAACCTTAACACGCAAGTTTTCACGGGTGGTGCTTACAACGAGGCGGATTTTTTTTACCCGACTGTCACAAGTCCCGCACCACTTCCAGCGCCTCTTCAATCCTCTCCACCGGGAAGATGCGCATGCCTTCCAGTGCCTTGGTCAACGCGGCGTCGCTTTTCTTGGGCAAGTTGGCCTTGGGCACCACGGCCACGCTGAAGCCGAGCTTGGCCGCTTCCTTCAGCCGTTCCTGCCCGCGCGGGGCGGGGCGCACCTCACCTGCCAGGCCCACTTCGCCAAAGGCCAGAAAACCTTGCGGCAGCGCCTTGCCGCGCAGGCTGGAGGTGATGGCCAGCATGGCGGCCAGGTCGGCGGCGGGTTCGCTGATGCGCACGCCCCCCACCGCGTTGACGAACACGTCCTGGTCCATGCAGGCCACGCCCGCGTGCCGGTGCAGCACCGCCAGCAGCATGGCCAGGCGGTCGCGTTCCAGGCCCACGCTCAGGCGGCGCGGGCTGGGGCCGCCGCTGTCCACCAAAGCTTGAATCTCCACCAGCATGGGCCGCGTGCCTTCCAGTGTCACCAGCACACAACTGCCCGGCACGGGCTGTGAGTGCTGCGACAAAAAGATCGCGCTCGGGTTGGCCACGCCTTTCAAGCCGCGCTCTGTCATGGCGAACACGCCAATCTCGTTGACCGCGCCGAAGCGGTTCTTGATGGCGCGGATCAGCCGGTAGCTGCTGTGAGTGTCGCCTTCGAAGTACAGCACGGTGTCCACCATGTGTTCCAGCACGCGCGGGCCCGCCAGCGCACCTTCCTTGGTCACGTGGCCCACCAGCACGATGGCCACGCCGCTGGCCTTGGCGGCGCGCGTCAGGTGTGCGGCGCATTCCCGCACCTGCGCCACCGAGCCGGGGGCAGAACTGAGCTGGTCGGAGTACAGCGTCTGGATGGAGTCGATGACCGCAATGGCCGGGCGGTGCGCGTCCAGCGTGGCCACGATCTTTTCCAGCTGGATTTCGGCCAGCACTTTCACCTGGCTTTGCTCCAGCCCCAGGCGGCGCGAACGCAGGGCTACCTGGGCGCCGCTTTCCTCGCCTGTTACGTACAGGGTAGAAAGGTTGCTGCGTTGCAGTGCGTCCAGCGCCTGCAGCAGCAGGGTGGATTTGCCTATGCCTGGGTCGCCGCCAATCAGCACCACCCCGCCTTCCACTACGCCGCCGCCTAGCACGCGGTCCAGCTCGCTCAGGCCCGTGGGGGTGCGCGCCACGTCTGCGGCTTCAATCTCGCTCAGCACCGCCAGTTCTGCGCTGGGGGCCAGGCCCTTGGGGCTGTTGCTCAGGCGGTTCTTGCTGGCGGTGGGGGCTTCTGCCACCACTTCCACCAGGCTGTTCCAGGCGCCGCAATGCGGGCATTTGCCTAGCCAGCGCGGGTTGGTGCCGCCGCATTCGTTGCACGCGTACAGGGTCTTGTCTTTGGCCATGGCGTCACTGTAGCAGCCGCCTGCCAGCCCACTCAGGCCAATTGCAAGT
Source organism: Burkholderiaceae bacterium (assembly GCA_041913045.1). Taxonomy (GTDB): domain Bacteria; phylum Pseudomonadota; class Gammaproteobacteria; order Burkholderiales; family Burkholderiaceae_C; genus CAMLOF01. The sequence continues at coordinate 69,607 of JAYSGB010000010.1, forward strand.
GAGCAAACACTTCGTCCATGTGGTCGTCAAAGTCGCTGATGGCGTGGTCGCTGTCTTCCAACAGCTTCAGGTGGACACCGGGGTAGCGGCCCACCATTTCGTGCCAATCCAGCACCTCGTCGCCCTTGGCAATCACGGCCATCACCCGTTCCGGGTGGGGCAGGGGGCCGCCTGCCAGGTTGCGTAACTCGTCAACGTATTCGGGGCGGAAGTAGAAGCGTTCTTCCGGGTTGTGCCAGGCAGTCTGCTCGCCTATGTATTTGGCCAGGTCGCGCGCCGGGTCCACGGCGGGGTTCAGCAGCACGGCGCGGCAGCCCGTGTCCAGTGCCACGCGGGTGGCGTAAAACCCACCCAGCGACGAACCCACCACTGCCATGCTCTTGCGCGGCCAGTTCGCAGTACCGCGCTGAATCAGTTCAACCGCCTCGCGGGGCGACGGGGGCAGTTGCGGGCACCACCAGTGCACGGCGGGGTGGTCGCGTTGCACGCGTTCGCCCACCTTTACGGCCTTCATGGAGTTTGGGGATGAGCGGAACCCGTGCAGGTAGAGCAGGTGTGTAGTCGTCATGGCCGTGCAGCTTAACGTCACACCGGGGGATAATCCCGGCCCATGGCCGTCGTTATCCAAAAACCTCCTCTCTGGCAGCGCGTCGCCCCGGTTTTTCAGGGGTTTGACGGCTGGCTCATGCTTGCTGTGCTGATTCTGGCGGCCATTGGCCTGGGGGTGATGTATTCCGTGGGTTACGACCATGGCACCCGCTTTGTGGACCATGCGCGCAATATGCTTATTGCGGCCGGGGTGCTGTTCGTGATGGCGCAGGTGCCGCCACAGCGCCTCATGGCGTTGGCTGTGCCGCTGTACACGGTGGGGGTGGCCTTGTTGATAGCCGTGGCCATCTTCGGCATCACCAAGAAGGGCGCGCAACGCTGGGTCAATGTGGGCATCGTCATCCAGCCCAGTGAGTTGATGAAGATCGCCATGCCGCTGATGCTGGCATGGTGGTTCCAGAAGCGGGAGGGGCAGTTGCGCCCTCTGGACTTCGTGGTGGCCGGGCTGATTCTGGCGGTGCCGTCGGCGCTCATCCTGCGCCAGCCCGATCTGGGCACTACATTGCTGGTGGCGGCTTCGGGTCTGTTTGTCATCTTCTTTGCTGGGTTGAGCTGGAAGCTCATCCTGCCGCCTGTGCTGCTCGGGGTGGCGGGCATCGTCACGCTCATCGTCATGGAGCCGCAGTGGTGCCAGCCGGGGGTGGATTGGCACGTGCTGCACGAATACCAGCGCCAGCGTGTGTGCACACTGCTGGATCCCACCAAGGACCCGCTGGGCAAGGGCTTTCACATCATCCAGGGCATGATCGCCATTGGCTCGGGCGGCGTTTGGGGCAAGGGCTTCATGCAGGGCACGCAAACTCACCTGGAATTCGTGCCCGAGCGCACCACCGACTTCATCTTCGCTGCTTTCTCTGAGGAGTTCGGCCTGCTGGGGGTGCTCACCTTGCTGGCGGCATTTCTGTTCCTGTTCTACCGGGGCTTGCGCATCGCGGTGGAGGCGCCCACCCTGTTTTCCCGGCTGCTGGCCGGGGCACTCACGCTCATCTATTTTGTCTATGCCTTTGTGAACATGGGCATGGTCAGCGGCATCCTGCCGGTGGTGGGAGTGCCCTTGCCCTTCATCAGCTACGGGGGCACGGCCATGGTCACGCTGGGTGCCAGTCTGGGCATATTGATGTCGATAGCCCGCTCAAAGCGGCTGGTGCAGTCATGAACAACGCCGCCTGGGCCGACGTGGCCGTGGTGGGCGCAGGCAACATGGGCGGCGCCGTGGTTGAACGCCTTTGTGAACTGGGCTGGCGCGTGGCGGTGAATGATGTATCGGAATCCGCCCAGGCCCGTGCCGGTGCTGCGGGTGCCCAGGTGCTGGCCAGCGCGCGGCTGGCCGCGCAGTCGCTCAAGCCCGGCGCTGCATTGGTGGTGGCCGTGGTGGACGGCGCGCAAACGCGCGACGTGCTTTTTGGCGCCGAGGGTGCCGTAGCTGCCTTGCAGCCAGGGCAGGTCGTGCTGCTTTGCCCCACCATATCGCCGCAAGACGCCGAGGCCATTGCACAACAAATGGCCATGCTGAGCGTGGATTGCCTGGACGCGCCCATGTCGGGGGGGCCAGCGCGAGCACGGGATGGCTCCATGAGCCTGATGCTGGGCGGCCGAGCTGACGTTTTGAAGCGCCACCAGCGCCTGCTGGATGCCATGTCGTCACGGCAGTTCGTGGTCGGTGAACGGGTGGGCGACGGTGCCCGCACCAAGCTCGTCAACAACCTGCTGGCCGGGATCAACCTGGTGGGCGCAGCCGAAGCCATTGCGCTGGCCGAGCGGTTGGGTCTCGACGCGGCCCGTACGCTCGATGTGATCGAGCAGTCCAGCGGACAGAGCTGGATCGGCAGCGACCGCATGCGCCGCGCCCTGGCGGGCGACTTTGAGCCGCGCGCGCACGTGGGTTTGCTGAAGAAGGACACCGCCCTGGCCATCGAGGCCGCCCGCGCCGCCGGATTTGCCGGCCTGTTGGGCCCATTGGCGGCGCGAGCCTTCGAGCAGGCGCATGTTGGCGGCATGGCCGATCTTGACGACGCGGCCCTTCTGCTCTGGCTGCGCAACAACGCGTAGCTCCCTGTAACCACGGCCCCGGTGTTGGATCGCGGGTCTTTCTACAATCACCACATGATCGCGCGAGAACCCACCCTGGCCCGCTTGGCCACCGCCCAGTCCCTCCTGCTGGCCCCCTATGACCTGGACGAGGCGCAATTGCGCCGCGCGCTGGGCGAAATATTGGTGCCCGGCGTGGACGACGCCGACCTTTACTTCCAGTACACGCGCGCCGAAGGCTGGAGCCTGGAAGAAGGCATCGTCAAGACGGGCAGCTTCAGCATCGACCAGGGTGTGGGCGTGCGCGCCGTCAGCGGCGACAAGACCGCCTTCGCCTATTCCGACGATCTTTCGTGGTCGGCCCTGCTGGACGCCGCCCACAGCGTGAGAGCCATTGGTGCCCAGGGGCAGAGCCGCAAGGTGCGCGTAGGGGCGCAGAAGATTGCCAAGGCGCGTTCGCTCTATGAAGCTCACGACCCCATCGCCACGCTAGACAGCACGGCCAAGGTTGCACTGCTGGAAAAGGTGGAGCAGCTCGCCAAATCCAAAGACCCGCGCATCGTGCAGGTGATGGCGGGCCTGGCCAGTGAATACGACGTGGTGCTGGTGGCGCGTGCCGACGGCACCATGGCTGCCGACGTGCGCCCGCTGGTGCGCCTGTCGGTCACCGTGATCGCCGAGCAGAATGGCCGCCGCGAGATCGGTTCCTCGGGCGGCGGTGGCCGCTTCGGGCTGGACCGTTTCGACGACGAACTCATCAACAGCTACGTGACCGAGGCTGTGCAGGCGGCGCTCACCAACCTGGACAGCCGCCCGGCACCTGCTGGTGAAATGACCGTGGTGCTCGGGCCCGGCTGGCCTGGCGTGTTGCTGCACGAGGCTGTGGGCCATGGTCTGGAGGGCGATTTCAACCGCAAGGGTTCAAGCGCCTTCAGCGGGCGCATTGGCCAGCGCGTGGCCGCCAAGGGTGTGACGGTGCTGGACGATGGCACCATTGCCGACCGCCGTGGCTCGCTCAATGTGGACGACGAAGGCTGCGCCAGCCAGAAGAACGTGCTGATCGAAGACGGCATCTTGCGCGGTTACATCCAGGACAGCCTGAACGCCCGCCTCATGGGCGTCAAGCCTACCGGCAACGGCCGCCGCGAAAGCTACGCGCACCTGCCCATGCCGCGCATGACCAACACCTACATGCTCGGCGGCGACAAAGATCCGCAGGAGATCATCGCCAGCATCAAGAAGGGTTTGTACGCCACCAATTTCGGTGGCGGACAGGTGGACATCACCAGCGGCAAGTTCGTCTTCAGCGCCAGCCAGGCCTGGTGGGTGGAGAACGGCAAACTGATGTACCCGGTCAAGGGCGCCACCATCGTGGGCAGCGGGCCCGAGTCGCTCAAGAAGGTCAGCATGATCGGTAACGATCTGGCGCTGGACAGCGGCGTGGGTACCTGCGGCAAGGAAGGGCAGAGCGTGCCCGTGGGCGTGGGCCAGCCCACCCTGCGCATCGAAGGCCTGACCGTGGGCGGGACGGCTTGAGTCGCCGGGCCTGATTCGCCAGCGTTGTGCTTTCACGACATATCCGTCAGGCCACCGTCATGAAGTTTGTGCTACATTGAATGCCATGAAAGCCGCCCGCTTTTACTTTGCCTACTTTTGGTTCTCACGCGTCACCGACGGAAGAGAGAGTCGAGCGTAGGCGAAAAAGGCCCGCAGCCCTCAAAAAACCGTCGGTGAACCCGGCGGTTTTTTTTTGGGCCTTCGTCCTTTACCCCATTCCATCCACGATCCCACCCCCTTCAGGAGCAGCACGATGAACAAGTCCAACACGAAGTCCGGCGCCACAGACGTCTGGTATGCGCACCCCGCAGACCGCACCAGCCAGACCGACGACCAACGCATCCAGGACATCACCGTGTTGCCTCCGCCCGAACACCTGATCCGCTTCTTCCCCATCCGTGGCACCGCCATCGAGAAGCTCATCGCCCAGACCCGCAAATCCATCCACGACATCCTGCACGGCAAGGACGACCGTCTGCTGGTGATCATTGGGCCATGCTCCATCCACGACCCCGCAGCGGCGCTGGATTACGCCCGCCATCTGAAGGAGATGCGTGAGAAGTACAGCGACACGCTGGAAGTCGTGATGCGCGTTTACTTCGAGAAGCCGCGCACCACGGTGGGTTGGAAGGGCCTCATCAACGATCCGTACCTGGACGAAAGCTACCGCATCGACGAAGGCCTGCGCATTGCGCGCCAGTTGCTCATCGAGATCAACCGCCTGGGCCTGCCTGCCGCCAGCGAGTTTCTGGACGTGATTTCCCCGCAGTACATCGGTGACCTGATCGCCTGGGGCGCCATAGGCGCGCGCACCACCGAAAGCCAGGTGCACCGCGAACTGGCTTCCGGCCTGTCGGCGCCCATCGGGTTCAAGAACGGCACCGACGGCAACATCAAGATCGCCACTGACGCCATCCAGGCGGCGGCACGCGGGCACCACTTCCTGTCGGTCCACAAGAACGGCCAGGTGGCGATCGTGCAGACCAACGGCAACAAGGACTGCCACGTGATTCTGCGTGGTGGCAAGACACCGAACTACGACGCGGCCAGTGTGGCCGCCGCTTGCAAGGAGCTGGAAGCCTCCAAGCTGCCGCCCACCCTGATGGTGGACTGCAGCCATGCCAACAGCAGCAAGCAGCACGAACGGCAAGTGGATGTGGCGCGCGACATTGCCGCACAAATTTCAGGGGGGTCGCGCCACATTTTCGGGGTGATGGTGGAAAGTCACCTCAAGGGCGGTGCCCAGAAGTTCACGCCTGGCAAGGACGAAGTGGGGCAGCTCGAATACGGCAAGAGCATCACCGACGCCTGCATCGACTGGGACGCTTCGGTGCAAGTGCTGCAGACGCTGAGCGACGCGGTGCGCGCTCGGCGCGGCTGATGGCGGGTTGAGGGCTTGTACCGGGTGGGGCATCTGGGCACAATCGACCCAGATGCCGCAACCGTCACAGGAGACCGATACATGCGCAGCCAAGTGATCGTCAGCTGGGGAGAGACCGCGACCTACACCTTCGACTTGGATGAGGTGCAGCCCATGCCTCACGACATGGCCAGGTCGTGGCTGGACCAGCAGTTCACCGAACTGGGCTGCGAGCCCATTCGCCTGACGGGCAAGGTGCTGCTGGCTGACAAGGTGCTGGCGGTGGCACAGGCGGTGGGGCAGAGCCGCTTTGCGGATGAAGCCCACCGCGCTTGGGCCAATGTGTACGCCCGCGCGGTAAGCGCCATGCTGGCCAAACCCGTGGTGCGGGTGGACGTGGCTGCCTTGACCGTCAGCTACTGAGCATTTCTGCGCAGTTCACCAAGGTCAAGGGCGCAGGGCGTCCAGCAGCTTCTGGTGCACTCCGCCAAAGCCGCCATTGCTCATGCAAAGGATGTGATCGCCCGGCTTGGCTGCTGTCACCACTTGTTGCACGAGCGCATCGATGCGGTCAGCCACCAGTGCTCGCTCGCCCATGGGCGCCAACGCTTCTGATGCGTCCCAGTCCAGCCCGGCGCTGTGGCAGAAGGCCAGATTGGCGTGTTCCAGGCTCCAGGGAAGTTGTGACTTCATCGTGCCCAGCTTCATGGTGTTGGAGCGTGGTTCGAACACCGCTAGGATGCGCGCCTGCGATTGACCTTGCTGGTCGAGCTGGCGGCGCAGGCCGTCCACCGTGGTGCGGATGGCCGTGGGGTGGTGGGCGAAGTCGTCGTACACGGTGATGGTGCCCTGTGGGTGTTCGATCTGCCCGCGCACTTCCATGCGGCGCTTCACGTTCTGGAACAGGCCCAGGGCTTCAGCGGCTTGAGCGGGTGATACGCCCACATGCTCGGCCGCCGCAATGGCAGCCAGTGCGTTGAGCTGGTTGTGCGTGCCGCTCAGGTTCCAGCGCACCCGCGCCACTTCGCGGCCCTGTTGCAGCACGGCGAAGTCATTGGCTTCGCCCTCGGCGCAAAAGTCGCTCACCGCTGCGCCGAAGCTGCGCTGTTCGCTCCAGCAGCCCATGTGCAGCACGCGCGCAAGGCTTTCTTCCAGGCCGTTGAACACCACGCGCCCCTGGGACGGCACGGTGCGCACCAGGTGGTGGAACTGGCGTTCGATCGCGGCCAGGTTGTCGAAGATGTCGGCGTGGTCGAACTCGAGGTTGTTGAGCACGGCCGTGCGCGGGCGGTAGTGCACGAACTTGCTGCGCTTGTCGAAGAATGCTGTGTCGTATTCGTCGGCCTCAATCACAAACAACGAGCTGGTGGGGGGAGGCGGGTTCCGCGTAGGTAAAGGAGGAGCCCGCAAAGCGGGCGGGGGATACGGAGCAGAACCCGCCTCCCCCCAACCGCCCAGGCGCGCGGATACGCCAAAGTTCAGCGGCACACCACCTACCAGAAAGCCCGGCTGCAATCCTGCGTGCTCCAGAATCCAGGTGAGCATGGAGGTGGTCGTGGTCTTGCCATGTGTGCCCGCCACGGCCAGTACGTGCCTGCCTTGCAGGATGTGCTCGCTCATCCACTGGGGGCCGCTGGTGTAGCGGGCGCCAGCGTCGAGGATGGCTTCCATCAGCGGGAACTTGGGCGAGCCATCGGGCAGGCGCGCGCGCGAGACCACGTTGCCGATCACGAACACGTCGGGGTTCAGGGCCATCTGGTCGGCGCTGAAGCCTTCGATCAAATCAATGCCGAGTGCGCGGAGCTGGTCGCTCATGGGCGGGTAAACACCCGCATCGCAGCCGGTGACCTTGTGACCAGCTTCGCGGGCCAAGGCGGCCACGCCCCCCATGAACGTGCCGCAAATGCCAAGAATGTGAATGTGCATGGGCAGGATTATCGGCGGCGCGGCGCGGGTTTTGCGGCGGGCGGCACAATAGCGGGCATGGATACCGAGAAACAGGAAATCGCGGCCACGGCGGCAGCGCTGGTGGTGGACGAAGGCCTGGATTACGGCAGCGCCAAGCGGCGTGCGCTCAAAGCCCTGGGTTTGCCCGCCCGCACGCCGCTGCCCGACAAATACGAGGTGGAAGCGGCCGTGCGCGAACACATTGCCATCTTCCACGCCGACACCCAACCCGGCGAGTTGCGTGTGCTGCGCGAACTGGCGCTGGAGTGGATGGAGCGGCTGGCGGAGTTCCAGCCTCTGGTGGGTGGGGCGGTATGGCACGGTACGGCCACGCGCATGAGTGATATCCAGCTGCAGCTGTTCAGCGACGACCCCAAGGCCGTGGAGATCTGGCTGATCAACCAGGGCGTGGACTACGAAGCCCGCAACACGTCAGGCCTGCACGGCCACGAAGTGCCCGTGCTGAGCACGCGCAGCCGCAGCCAGGCACTGCAGGAGTGGGTGGGTGTGCATCTGCTGATCCACGAAACGCGCGACCAGCGGGGTGCGTTGTTGCCTGACGAACTCGGGCGCAAGCCGCGGGGTGACGCACAGGCCTTGCGAAACTTGCTGGCGTCGGCAGAGTCGGACCCATCATGAACCGAAGACATGTTTTGACAGGCGGCGTGGCCGCCGCCGCCGCGCTGGCAGGTGCCGGATGGGCCTGGTGGCGTTACCAGCCTCACGAAGTGGCAGACGGTGCGGTGGATGCCTTGTGGGGCCAGCATTGGGACGGGCCGCAAGGGCAGACCGTGCGCATGGCGGATTTTCGCGGGCAGCCTTTGTTGATGAACTTCTGGGCCACGTGGTGCCCACCCTGTGTGGAGGAATTGCCCTTGCTTAACGCGTTCTACCGGGAGCAGCAAGGCAAAGGCTGGCAGGTGCTGGGCTTGGCGGTGGACCAGATTGCGCCAGTTCGCAAATTCCTGGAGCGCCTGCCGCTGGCGTTTCCCGTGGCCATGGCGGGTCTTTCCGGTGTTGACCTGAGCAAACAGCTGGGCAACACGGGTGGAGGCTTGCCCTTCACCATTCTGTTCGACCGCCAAGGCCGGGTGGCCGAACGCAAGATAGGGCAGGTCCACGCTGAAGACCTGCAGGCCTGGCTGCAGCGCGTCTGAGCCTGTTGGCGAGTGGCTTCAGCCAGCCGATGGCGCCGTTTCCTGTTTTTGCAACAGGGCAGAGAAGTCTTCAGCCGGTACCGCTCGCGAATACAGGAAACCCTGGAACTGATCACAACCCAGTTCGCGCAGGCGATCGTGCTGCTGCGCCCATTCCACCCCCTCGGCCACGACTTCCATGTTCAGTGCGTGGCCCATCTGCACGATGGCGGCGACGATGGCGTCATCCGCCGCGTCTTCGTGCATGGTGGCAATGAAGGAACGGTCGATCTTGAGTTTTTGCAGTGGGAAGCGGCGCAAGTAGGACAGGCTGGAGTAGCCCGTGCCGAAGTCGTCCAGCGACAGGCCCACGCCCAGGTCGGCCAGGGCCTGGAGCCGCTCCAGTGCCTCTTCCGCGTCCAGAATGAGTATGGATTCGGTCAACTCCAGTTCCAGCAGCGTCGGGTCAAGACCGTGTTCTTGCAGGGCTGCAGCCACGTCGCTGACGAAGCGCGTTTGCTGAAACTGCAAGGCTGACACGTTGACCGCCACCTGGCAGGGGCGGCCTTCACGTGCCCAAACGGCAGCTTGCCGCACGGCTTCGCGTAGCACCCATTCGCCAAGCATGACGATGAATCCGGTCTCCTCTGCCACGCCGATGAACGCGCCTGGCATCACCAGGCCTTTGGCTGGTGCGTTCCAGCGTACCAATGCTTCGCAGGCCATCAGGGAGCCGTTTTGCAGGTTGACACGCGGCTGGTAGTGCAGCACGAACTCGTCGCGCAACAGGCCTTCGCGCATGGCGTGATCCAGCCGGATGCGTGACAGCAGGTCTGCATTCATCTGCGGCTGGTAGAAGCGGAAATGGCCTTTGCCGCGCTCCTTAACCTGGTACATCGCGGTGTCGGCGTGCTGGATCAGTTCGTCCAGCGTCGTGCCGTCTTCCGGGTACATGGCAATGCCCACGCTGCACGACAGGCTGAAGTTCATGTCCTCCAGACACACCGGCAAGCTCAAGGTTTCGATGATGCGCCGGGCCGTGCGCTCGGCTGCGCTGGCATCGGCCTCGTGCAGATGGATCACGAACTCGTCGCCCCCAAGGCGGCACAGCGTGTCGGTCTGCCGCAGGCAGCTCTTGAGGCGGCCGGCCACTTCCACCAGGACCCGGTCGCCGAACAGGTGGCCCAGGGAATCGTTGATGTGCTTGAAACGGTCCAGGTCGAGGAACAGCACCGCGAAGCCTTTGTCGCTGCGCTCCGAGAGCCTGATGGCGTGTTCCACCCGCTCGGTCAGCATCAGCCGGTTGGGGAGGCCAGTCAGAACGTCGGTGTAGGCGAGTTGCTCGATGCGCTGCTGCGCGGCCAGCTTTTCGGTCAGGTCCTTGACGAAAAGCACGGTGTTGAGTGGCTCACCTTCAGCGTTGCGCAACAGCACCCAGGAGGCCTGCAGCGCTGTGGCCGAGCCATCAAGGCGCCGGAACCAGAGTTCACCTTCCCAGTAGCCCACCTGGGCCAGCTTGTCGCCCAGGTCCTTCACCCAGGGAATGGGGGCCGGGGTGAAGAACAGTTCCAGCGCATCGCGTTGCAGCAGTTCTGCACCGTTTACCTGGGCCAGTTGTTCGGCAGCCGGGTTGCAGGCCAGTATCTGGTAGGTCGGGTCGGTGATGAGTATGGCGTCCAGGCTGGACTCAAACACCTTGGCTGCCAGCTTGAGCTGGGTTTCGGTGGCCGATCGCTCCGTGATGTCTCGGAAGGCGTAGACCCGGCCTGTCGGGCGGCCTCTGACCAGTTGCGGCCGTGAGATACGTTCGAGAATGCGACCGGTGCGCAACACCAGCACATCCGTCGCCTCCATCAAGGGCGAGCGGTTAATCTGCGCCAGCCGCTGGTGGTATTGCTCCGGGTTGGGGACACTGTTGGCCAGGTAGGCATGCACGGCGGCATCGTCGCGCTGCAGCAGCAGCTCCTGCGGCAGGCTCCAAAGGGTGGCAAACAGGCGGTTGAAGGCGCGGATGCCACCGTACATGTCGCAGACGAGGATGCCGTCAGCGGAGGATTCCAGGGTGGCTCGCAACTCGGCCAGAAGCTGTTCCAGCTGTTGCTGGATGCGGTGCTCCTGGCTTTTGTCCTGCATGGCCACCAGGCAGATCTGTTCACCATCGCCCAGGTCGACCGGGGTGGCGCGGCGTTCCACCAGCACAGTGGAGCCATCGGCGCGGCGCAGCAGGGTCTCGGAGTGGATGCCTTCCAGCCGACCCGCAGCCATGTCGTGCCAAAAGAACTGGTCTTGCGGCGATGCGTGCAGTTCGATGACTGCCGCGCCTTCCAGGTCGGCAGGATCGACTTGCTGGAGTGCGCCAGCTGCCTGGTTGGCTGTGAGAATGCGCTGGGTTTTGAGGTCCACCACCCAGACGGCTTCCAGCATGCCTTCGATGCAAGGCCTCCACTGGACATATTTCATCATGCCGCTTCCCCCCCTGTTGTGTAGTCGACGGCCCGCTCGAAAAAGTAGCACATCCGCTGCCGGGGAGCGAGGTATTCCACCGCCTGCCGGGGAAGTTGCTGCACTTTGAGGCTGCGCTGAATGCTCAAATTGGGCACACGTTCCATGTCCAGCAGCAGGGCTTCGGCTGCCTTGATGCTGCTGTCATACACCAGTACCCGGGGCTTGAGCGGCCGGGAGGAGTTGACCGACACCACCATGGCGTAGCGCTGGTCGGACAGTTGCACCAGCGAGCCAGGCGGGTATACCCCCATCATGCGGATGAAGGCGCTGAGCGTGGTTTTCTCAAACCGCTCCTTCATGCTGGCGAAGATCAGAGAAAGGGCTTCGTGCGGCGTCAGAGCGTTCACCGGGTTGGTGGGGTTGCACAGGTTGTCGTACCGGTTGATCAGCGCCAGGATACGCGCGCCTGGAACGATCTTTTCAACGTTGCAGCTCAGCGGAAATCCCTTGCCATCGGCTTGCTCGTGGTGCTGGGACAGGGTGAGCAGTGCGCCTGTGGAAAGCCCCATGCGCTTGCCGATGGCCACGCCATGCATTACATGCTCTTGGTAGAGCTTGAACTGCGGCGGCGTGAAGTGCTCGTCGCGGTAGCGCACGCGGTCAGGCAGTTCGATCTTGCCCATGTCGTGGAGCAGGGCCGCCAGACCCAGGTCGTTGAGCGCTGCCTGATCCAGCCCCATGGCTTTGCCCAGCAGCAGGCTGAGAACGGTAACGTTGACGGCGTGCAGCGAGGCGCGGTCGCCGGTGCCTTCGGAGAGCAGCCGTATGGCCGATTCGCCCTGCCCCAGCATCTGGTTCACCATGTTGCCAACCAGGGCTGCGCTGCGTTCCTTGGCCGCGACGGGTTGCTGCCCCAGTTCTTCCAGGGCCTGGCGGTAGCCGCGAGCAGTTTCAGCAAATTGGCGCTCGCAGAGCAGAAGGTTTCTTCGTTCTGCGTCGAGCAGTTCACGGGCGCGGCGCTGTTCGTCTGTTTCTGTGGAAGTGGCGGGCGGTGCTTTCACCGCAGGCGCTGGCTGGGTGGCAGGGGGATCTTGCGGATCGCTTTTTTCAGGTGAATAGCGCAGCCGCTGCAAGCCGAGCGAGCGGATGGTTTCTATCTGATGCTGCGAGGTGATCTTGAAGCTGCTCAGGGGAAAGGGGTGGTCCATCCACCCCAGATCCAGGTGCACGTAGAGCCCCACTCGCAGGTCTGCCATGGCGACCGATGGGCTGTTGGGGTCGATGGTGCTGGGCAATTCTGGTCTGCGGTTTATGACTGTAGCCGTCATTATGGCTAAACTTTCCCCGGGTGCCTGTCGCTCTGAATACCCGTTACAGTCGGTCTATGTACGTACCTTTCCCTCTGGAAGCCCTAGAACTCAACGTGCCGGTTCCCGTCAACATCTGGGATCCCAAGGGGGTATTGTTGCTGCGCAAGGGCGAGGTCATACGCAATGCTCAGCACCGCGAGTACCTGCTGCTGCACGCGCCCATGGTGGACGAAGATGAACACCGGGCGTGGTCTTACCGCTACACCGCCGAGATCGACCGGCGTTTGCGCGGTAATGAGGCCTTGACCAAAATTGCTGGTGTGACGCGGCCCATGGGGGTGGAGAACGTTCAGGCATCCGCCGAGTTGACGCCTTCGGAGGCCTGGGCGGACATGCATTCGATTCTGCAGACGCTGCTTCACCAGAACGTGACGTCGCAGGATTTTGTGAGTCGACTGGTGCAACTGGAGCAGCGCATGGACAACGTGCTGCGCACCCGGATCGATGACAGTTTGTTCATCCTGGTTCAACTGCTTTTTGACCGGTCGGTGGGCTACAGCGCCACGCACGCCTTGTTGTGTTCCGTCATCTGCAGACTGGTGGGGCAGACCGTTGGACTGCAGCCAGGTGAGCAGGCAAGCCTGTGCCGTGCGGCGCTCACGATGAACATTGGCATGGCCCGCTTGCACGATGCGCTGGCGCGGCAGTCTGCCCCGTTGGCCGAGGATCAGCGGGCTGCGATTTTGCATCACCCGGCAGAGGGTGTTGCGCTGCTGCGGCAGCTGGGGGTGGGTGACCACCTGTGGCTGGAACTGGTGGCCGACCACCATGAGGATGCGGCGGGCAAAGGTTACCCTGCCGGGAAGCGGGTGAAGGGCGTTCCTGTGCAACTGCTGCGTCTGGCTGACATTTTTGTGGGCCGCATCAGCCCGCGCCAGGCGCGGGCCGGGCTTTTGCCGCAGCTTGCAGCCAGAGACATCTACCTGGGTGACGATGGGCAGCCCAACCCTTTGGGGGCGGCGTTCGTCAAGACCCTGGGGCTGTACATCCCCGGCAGTTACGTGCGCCTGTCTGACGGCGAGGTTGGTGTGGTGGTGAGGCGTGGTCGAAGGGCCAATGCCCCTACCGTTTTTGCCATTGTGGGGCGCCATGGCATGCCTCTTGGGGAGCCCGCGTTGCGGGACACCTTGGAGCGCGAGCATGAAGTCAAAAGCAGCATTTCGGCGGATGACGTGAAGGTCCGCATCAGCGCGCAGAAGTTGCTGAGCCGGGTCTGACAGAGTCAGTAGCTCCTGTACCTATATATAAGTGTGCTGATCAAAAGCACGTATTAGCGGTCTCCTTCAACCGCTGAAGTTTTCGTCGCCGCGCCTTCCTGCGTCATGGGGCCTTTGGTCCTATCAATAGTCTGCGCTTGGCTCTATGTGCAACGACCTCGGGCTGTCCAAAATTGCGCACTGCCCAAAACGCCCCGTCATTCGCTCGCGGGCAGGTCAGACAGGAGACAAGCATGCAATCAATTCACAAGGCTTCGCGCCGCAGTTTCACCGCCGTTCTCGTGATGGCCGGTGCCCTATGTTCAGCATGGTCCGTTCAAGCACAAGAGGTTCCTAAACGAGGAGGAACCCTGGTGGTTGGCTGGGCGCAAACGCCGCGCCATCTCAACGGGGCGGTTCAGTCTGGTGTGGCGACCGCCATGCCTTCAACTCAGTTGTTCGCCAGCCCGCTGAGGTTTGATGACAAATGGAACCCGCAGCCCTACCTGGCCGAGAAGTGGAGCCTGGCCGAGGATGGAAAGTCCTTGACCCTGAACTTGCGAAAGGACGCGGTCTTTCATGACGGAAAGCCAGTCACGTCGGCAGACGTGGCTTTCTCGATCATGGCGATCAAAGCCAATCACCCATTCACCACCATGATGGGCCCCGTGGAGAAGGTTGACACGCCAGACCCCTACACTGCCATCATCCGCATGTCGACGCCGCACCCGGCGATCGTGCTGGCCATGTCGCCCGCGCTGTGCCCCATCTTGCCGAAGCACATCTATGGCGATGGCCAAGACCTCCGGAATCATCCACGCAACATGAACGATGTGGTGGGCTCGGGGCCGTTCAAGTTTGTTGACTTCAAGCCGGGCCAGCGCATCACGCTTGAACGGTTCGACAAGTTCTTCCTGGCAGGCAAGCCGTATCTGGACAAGGTGGTGATCGACGTCACGCCGGATTCGTCGAGTCTGATGCTCGGCTTCGAGCGGGGCAGTGTGCACATGCTGCCCATGGTCACGGTTTCCACCGATTTGCGGCGGCTGGCCAACAACTCAGCGGTGTCGCTGACGCCGAGAGGTTATGAGGCTGTGGGGGCCTTGAACTGGCTGGCGTTCAACCTGACACGCAAGCCGTTCTCGGATTTGAGGGTGCGCCAGGCGATTGCTTCAGTGGTGGACAAGAATTTCGTTGCCAAGGCGCTGATGGGCGGCTTTGCAAAGCCAGCCGATGGCCCGATCGTCGCGAGCAGCCCGTACGCAGTGAAAGACGTTGTGCGCTACCCGGTGGACCTCAAGAAGGCTGCGGAGTTGCTTGACGCTGCAGGCTACAAGGTGGGCGCGAATGGCGAGCGGTTCCGCATGACCATCGACTACACCCCGGGCAACGATGATCAACAAAAAACTGTGGCGGAGTATTTGCGCGCTCAGTTGAAGAAGGTTGGCGTGATTGCAGAGACGCGTGCTTCGGCGGACTTTCCGGCATGGGCCAAGCGCATAGCCAGCAAGGACTTTGATGTCACGATGGATGCGGTGTTCAACTGGGGGGACCCGATCATCGGCGTTCACCGAACCTATCTTTCCACGAACATCAAACCCGCGGTCTGGACAAACACCCAGTCGTACAGCAACCCGAAAGTTGACGAGCTGCTCAATACCGCCGGCAGTGTGCTCGACCCTGTCAAGCGCAAAGCCTACTACGCCACGTTCCAGAAGATCGTGACCGAGGAGCTGCCGATCATCTTCATCAACGAGGTTCCTTACCACACCGCCAGCCAGAAGAAGGTCGGCAATGTGCCGTCGACTATCTGGGGGCCGTTCTCTCCCTACGATGAGGTCTACCTCAAGTAAGCCGGGGTCCAAGCCATGCGAGTACTTACCTACACACTGTCACGGTTGTACCAGGGCTTGGCCCTGGTGCTCGCCGTGGTGGTGCTCAATTTCGCGCTTCTGCACGCGGCTCCCGGTGACCCTGTGGAGACGATCGCAGGCGCCAGTGGCGGCATGAGTGAGGAGTTGAAGGCTGAACTGCGCACGCAGTACGGCCTGGACAAACCTTTTCATGTTCAGCTCGGCATTTACCTGGCAAAAGTGGTTCAGGGCGATCTGGGTTATTCCCACTTCTTCAACACGTCTGTCTCCGGTCTGATTTGGGAGCGCGTGCCAGCGACGCTTCTGCTGGTTCTGACTTCAGTGATTGGTGCTTTTGTGATTGGGACCATGCTGGGAGTGCTTTCTTCAAGAAAGCCCAACGGCCTGCTTTCGCAATTCATCAATACCTTTTCGCTGATCGGCTTTGCGGCTCCCGTCTTCTGGACGGGGATCATGCTGGTGCTTCTGTTCTCATCCGTGATTCCCATTTTTCCCGTGTCTGGCATGCGGGCGATTGATTCGGCGGGAACCACTGGAATTACCGGTGTCGTTGACGTCTTGCATCACCTTGTGCTTCCTGCGCTCACGCTGGGTTTGATCTATCTGGCTCAGTACAGCAGGCTGGCGCGCGCTTCGATGCTTGATGTTCTGGGCTCTGACTTCATACGCACCGCGAGAGCCAAGGGCTTGGCGCAGCGGGTGGTGCTCTACAAGCATGCCTTGCGCAACGCGATTCTTCCGGTTGTCACCATCTTGGGGCTGCAGTTTGGCAACGTCATGGCCGGTGCCATTCTGGTTGAGACAGTCTTCAACTGGCCAGGTCTTGGGAGGCTGGCCTTTGAGTCTGTTCTCCGTCGCGACTATCCGACGATTCTTGGTGTGCTTCTGTTCTCTTCCATGGTCGTCGTGGTCATGAACCTGCTCACTGACTACTGCTACCGGCTTATCGATCCGAGGATCAAGACATCATGAAACCAGACCAAGTCATCACGGTGGAGCATCCGTGGCGCGAAGCTGTGCGGATGTTTGCACGCAATCCTTCCGCCATTGGTGGAACCGTGCTTTTGTTGGCGATTCTCGCGCTGTCTCTGCTGGGCCCGGTGTTGTTGCCTGTGGACCCGTTTGAAATCACTGCGGCGCCTTTGACGCCTCCCATGAGCCCGGATGCCTGGCTGGGGACCGACTACCTTGGGCGCGACGTGCTGGCAACGCTCGTGCATGGCGGGCGAACCACACTGCTTGTGGGCATCGTGGCGGCCTTGCTGTCCGTGACCATCGGCATCACTCTGGGGGCGACGGCCGGTTACTACGGCGGCAGGATAGACAGCCTGCTCATGCGGGTGACGGAGTTCTTTCAGGTATTGCCGGCGCTCCTGTTTGCAATGGTGGTGGTCACGCTGTTTTCTCCCAGCTTGCTGACGGTGACCCTGGCCATTGGCGTCGTCAGTTGGACGGGTACCGCGCGTCTGACCCGTGCAGAGTTCATGAAGGTCCGTGGGCTGGAGTACGTGCGCGCCGAGCGTTCGATTGGGGCAAGTGATGCGCGCATCATCTGGAAGGTGATCCTTCCCAATGCGTTTCCTCCGCTGGTCGTGTCTGCCACGCTGGCCGTCGGTGCATCCATTCTGTTCGAGGCCGGGCTGTCATTCCTGGGGCTGGGCGATCCCAACCAGATGAGCTGGGGGCTGATGATCGGTTCCAGCCGACAGTACTTTCTGTCGGGCTGGTGGGCAGTTGCGTTTCCCGGTACGGCCATATTCATTACCGTGCTTGCAGTCAGCCTCATTGGTGATGGTCTGAACGATGCACTCAACCCGAAATTGAGGGAACGCTGATGGCTAAGGAACATCTGCTGCAGGTCAAGAACCTGCAGGTTGAATTCAAGACGCGTCGGGGCATTGCGCTCGTCCTCAATGGTGTGGATTTCGAGCTCGAACGAGGCGAGACCTTGTGCGTGGTTGGTGAGTCGGGTTGCGGAAAAAGCATGACCGCGCTGGCTCTGATGGGGTTGATCCCCTCGCCGCCCGGACGGGTACGAGAGGGCAGCGTGCGGTTCAACGGCGAAGACCTCAT
This sequence comes from Burkholderiaceae bacterium, assembly GCA_041913045.1. GTDB lineage: Bacteria > Pseudomonadota > Gammaproteobacteria > Burkholderiales > Burkholderiaceae_C > CAMLOF01. Next base: position 87,202 of record JAYSGB010000010.1, read on the forward strand.
CCAGGCCAGCGAGGCACGGATGCGGGAGGTACGGGGCAACCGCATCTCCATGATCTTCCAGGAGCCGATGACCTCGCTGAATCCGGTGTACACCGTAGGAGACCAGATCGCTGAGTCCTTGCGTCTGCACGCCGGGCTGAACGCTCGCCAGGCCCGCGAACGTGCAATAGAAATGTTGCGCCAGGTCGGCATACCTGCACCTGAACGGCGTGTTGACGATTACCCTCATCAGATGTCTGGGGGGATGCGCCAGAGGGTGATGATCGCCATGGCCATTGCGTGTGAGCCTGACATATTGATTGCTGATGAGCCGACCACGGCGCTGGACGTCACCGTGCAGGCGCAGATCTTCGATCTCTTGCGTCAGCTTCAGCGGGACAAAGGCACGGCCATCATCATGATCACGCATGACATGGGGGCGGTCGCCGAAATGGCTGATCGCGTCATGGTGATGTACGCAGGTCGTGTCATTGAGCAGGGCAGCACTGAACAGGTTCTGTCCCGGCCTTCGCACCCTTACACGCGGGGGTTGATCGAATGTCTGCCCGAGCTGGGCAGCAGCAGCCACCAGGCAGAACGTGTGAAGCTCACCGAGATTCCGGGCGTGGTTCCTTCGCTTTGGGAGCTGGGGCGCGGTTGCGCCTTCCGTGAACGCTGTGCCGAAGCCTTGCCTCGCTGCGCTCAGGATCTGCCCCCCATGTTCGGGACTGAAACGGGCCATACCGCCGCGTGTTGGCTGAAAGCACCTCCACTGAGGAAGATCGCATGAGCTCTTTGAAAACTCCTTTGCTGTCGGTTCGAGACCTGAAGGTGCACTTCCCGCGTGCTGGAAGTGGCTGGCGTCAGTCTGCCGAGGTGGTCAGGGCGGTTGATGGCGTCACTTTCGAGGTTGCTCGCGGCACGACGCTCGCCATTGTTGGCGAGTCGGGGTCGGGGAAAACCACCACCGCGTTGTCGGTGATGCGTCTGGCTCCCATTACCTCTGGTGAGGTGACTCTGGACCAGATCAGGCTCGACGAGATCGATGGTGCCGAACTTCGAGACGCGCGCAAGCGGGTGCAGATGATCTTTCAAGATCCGTTCTCGTCACTCAACCCCCGTCAGCGTGTGGGCGATGCGGTGCGAGCACCTCTGGATTTGATGAACATCGGCACCCCGGAACAAAGGCGTGAACGGGTCAACGAGCTGTTCCGGCAAGTTGGTTTGCGCCCGGAGCAGCAGCAGCTGTTTCCTCACCAGTTCTCGGGCGGTCAACGTCAACGCATCAACATCGCGCGGGCGCTGGCCACGCACCCTGATCTTGTGGTGTGTGATGAACCAGTGTCCGCGCTCGATGTGGCAATACGCGCACAAATCCTCAACCTGCTGGTTCGCCTGCAGAAGGAGATGGGGCTGACGTACCTCTTCATCTCGCATGACATGGCGGTGGTCGAGCACATCTGCGACGAAATCGCGGTGATGTACCTGGGGCAGATTGTGGAACGCGCGCCCCGGCGTGCCTTCTTCAGCAATCCGCTACACCCCTACAGCGTGGCGTTGATGTCTGCGGTGCCTACCGTCAAAGGCGGCAGAGCCCGCGCTGCAAAGCGACTGCGTCTGGTGGGCGACCCGCCCAGTCCGATTGCGCCACCTCCGGGCTGCCGTTTTGCCGGGCGCTGCCCTGCGGCAGAGCCGGCATGTTCAGCGGAGCTGCCGCCGCTGCAAGAGGTGACGCCGGGGCATTGGGTTCGCTGCCGCCGTGTCGAACTGGTTCGCGGTACCGCAATAGCGCCGCTGCAACAGGAAGTGGCTTGAACAATGACAACTGAAAACTTGCTTATCAAAGGTGCCCGGCCCTGGGGGTCGGATGTCGATGCCGACCTGTTGATTGAAGGTGGGCGCATTGCTGCCGTTGGACAGAACCTGGAGGTGCCTGCGGGCACCAAGGTACTTGAGGCGCAGGGCTGCATGGTCTTCCCGGGCTATGTGGATGCCCACGCGCATGTGGACAAGACCTTGTGGGGGCTGCCGTGGCATCCGCACCAGGCAGGGCCCACGCTCATTGACCGCATAGTGAACGAGCAGCGCGTGATGAAGGAGTTGCGTATATCGGCCGAGCTGCAAAGTGCACGGCTGTTGCGACATATGGTGGCGCGTGGCACCACCTACGTCCGGACGCACGTTGACGTTGGTCTGGACATGGGCTTGAGCTATCTGCATGGCGTCATGGCCATGCACGAGACGCACCGTGACTTCATTGATATGGAGATTGTTGCGTTTCCTCAGACCGGTGTGATGAGCCGGCCCGGAACGCTCGATCTTCTTGACCAGGCGCTGCAAGAGGGGGCCACGGTGTTGGGCGGGCTGGACCCAGAAGGGGTTGATAACGACCCAGTTGGGCAGTTGAACGCGATTTTTGCGATTGCCGACCGCCGGGGTTGCTCCCTGGACATTCACTTGCACGACCGTGGCGAGGTTGGAGCGCGAACGCTGGAGATGATTGCCGCGCGGACAAAGGCGCTGGGCATGCGTGGCAAGGTTGCCATCAGCCATGCGTTCTGCCTGGGGGGGCTGGAGCCCCAACGGCTGGATCAGATGCTGGACCTGCTGCTGGAAAACGACATTGCCATCATGACGCACGGACCGGTGGGGGGCATTCCGTTTCCTCCCGTGCGCTTGCTGGCCGAGCGTGGCGTCCACCTGTTCACGGGGTCAGACGGTGTGCGGGACTGCTGGAGCCCGCTCAACACCGGGGACATGCTGGAGCGTGCCTTCCTGATTTCCTACCTGAACGCCTTCAGGGACGATCCGGGTCTGGAAATCACCTTGCGCATGGCGACCTACGGCGGCGCGCAGTTGATGGGCATCAAGGACTACGGCGTCGAGCAGGGCTGTGCCGCCGATCTGGTCGTGGTGCCAGCCACCTGCCCGGCCGAAGCCGTGGCCGCCCATCCGCAGCCCCGGTACGTGCTCAAGCGGGGCCGTTTGGTGGCCCAGGACGGGCGTTCGCTGCTGCCTCCCCTCCATTGATCGCAAGCGCCTCGGCTTGTCATTTGGTTCAAACCTCACATCATGTCAAAAACAACGGTCTACGCTGCTCGCAAGATCATCACCATGAACCCCATGCAACCGGCCGCCAGCCACGTGGCCGTTCGGGATGGGCGAATTCTTTCGGTTGGAAGCCTTGAGCAGGCGAAAGCCTGGGGCAACGTTGAGCTTGACAACAGGTTTGCTGACCACGTGTTGATGCCGGGCCTGATTGAGGGGCACTGCCACTTGAAGGAGGGGGGTATGTGGAGCATGCCCTACCTCGGGTGGTTTGACCGTCGCGATCCGAACGGCAAGGTTTGGCCCGGCTTGCGTTCAATGCAGGCGGTGATTGACCGGCTTCATGCGATTGATCGCGAGATGCAGCTTGCGGGCAGCGGCTCAGACATCCCTTTGGTGGCTTGGGGCTTCGACCCCATTTACTTCGACAACGAGCGCATGACGGTGCAGCACATCGATCGTGCCTGCCCGGACCGGCCCGTGGTGATCGCACATGCGAACGGTCACCTGATGAACGTGAACACGGCCATGCTGCGCCTGGCCGGGATCACGCGGGCCACTGAAATCGAAGGTGTCATCAAGTTTGAAAACGGCGAGCCGACGGGTGAGCTGCAGGAACCCGCAGCCATGTTCCCGGTGGTCCGCCGCATTGGCAATGCGGGCTTGCTGGCGCCTATGGACGATGCGGGCATGGCCGGTTTTGCCGCCATTGCGAGAAACCAGGGCGTGACCACGGCAACGGACCTTGTGAATCGTTTGAGCGAGTCCGATTGCGACACCCTAGAACGGGCTTGCGCCAGTGAAGACTTCAGCGTTCGCCTGTTGCCTGCGTTTCAGGCCTTTCATGGCACGCACGGTGCACAGGAAGGTTCAGCCCATGTGCGTGCCTTGATGGCCCGCAACACAGACCGCTTGCGCTACGGGCTCGTCAAGATGATGCTCGATGGATCCATTCAAGGGTTTTCTGCGCGACTGCGTTGGCCCGGCTATTTCAACGGGGCATCCAACGGCATATGGGTCACGGAGCCGTCGCAGTTTGAGAGGGACTTTGAGGTCTATCACAACGCCGGTTTGACGATTCATACCCACACCAATGGTGACGAGGCCAGCGAGGTTGCCATAGATGCCATTGAACGTGTCCTGGCGCGGCACCCCAGGCCGAACCACCGCCACACTTTGCAGCATGGTCAACTGATCGATGCAGCATTGTTCCGGCGAATGGCAGGCGCCGGGTTGAGTGTCAATCTGTTTGCGAATCACCTGTGGTACTGGGGCGACCAGCATGCCGAGCTGACCGTGGGCCCGGACCGCGCTGCGCGAATGAATGCCTGTGCCAGCGCATTGCGCGCAGGGGTGCCCATGGCCATCCATTCGGATGCACCTGTGACGCCTTTGGGGCCACTGTTCACCGCATGGTGTGCCGTCAACCGGGTGACGCCGTCGGGCAGGGTCCTGGGGGAGTCGGAACGCATCAGCGTGGAACAAGCCCTGCATGCAATAACACTGGGTGCAGCCTGGACCTTGGGCCTGGATCAGGAGACGGGCAGCATTGAGTGTGGCAAGCGCGCAGATTTTTGTGTGCTTGAGGAGGACCCTCTGTCGGTCGATCCCATCAAGCTCAAGGACATCAAGGTCTGGGGTACGGTGCTCTCTGGCAAACCATTTGCCGCGAACCAGTGAGCGCGTCGGTGGCAGGCATTCCGTTCACCGTGATCGGCGGTTTTCTCGGTTCGGGGAAAACCACCCTCTTGAACCGACTGCTGCGAAGTGAACAACCGATGCGCCTGGCCGCATTGGTGAATGATTTTGGTGCGATCAACATCGACTCCGCAGCCATTGCGGCCGTTCACGGTGACACCATTGCGCTGACGAACGGCTGTGTCTGCTGTTCCATAGGCGATGATCTGAGCCAGGCCTTGATCAAGGTGATTGAGGCGACGCCAAGCTTTGACGGGATACTTGTGGAGGCCAGTGGGGTTTCGGACCCCTGGCGCATTGCGCAGCTTGGCATGGCTGCACCGGAGTTGAGGCTTGACTCGGTGATTGTGGTGGTTGATGCCTTCGCCGTGCTTTCGCAGGCAGAGGACAGGCTGCTGGCCGATGCGCTGCGCACACAGTTGCGGCATGCCGATTTGTTGATCCTGAACAAAGCGGAACTGGTGAGTGAACAGGCTTTGGGTGACGTGAAGGCGTGGCTGTACAAAGAGACGCAAGGGCGGCCCTGTATTCCTGCCAGCTTTTGTGATGTGCCGCAAGGCGTGTTGACCGGCGCCGCCTTGAAGACATCCGCGCGGGTGTTGTCCGATGGGGCCCATGAAAGCCATTTGAGCCAGTACGAGACTTGGGCGCACAAGCCGGAAGGTACGTTTCCTTTGTCGGCATGGCGCGAATGGCTTGAGCGGATGCCGCCAGGTGTTCTGCGCTTGAAGGGCTGGATATTGAGCAGCGACCATGGCTGGCATGAGCTGCAGGTGGCGGGCATGCGCAGCAGCTGGCAACCCGTGGATGCGGCTCCTGACGCGCAAAGTTCCGTGGTTGCGATTGGATTGAATGGCCGTTTGCCCTTGCCATGGCTGGTGCAAATGCCTGGCTTGTCCAGGCAGCCTTCGGGGCTGACCGCCTGGATGTAGTTGGTCGCTTGCGATGCAAGTGACGGTGAAAGATCAATCCAGCAGGAACGGACTACCGCTCACTGGCGTGCTCGCCACGGCCATGGCTTGAGGCGCCATCAGCCCGCCCTCGTAGGCAAGCCTGCCAGCTGTCACGGCGTGCCTGAAGGCCTCTGCCATGAGTTCTGGGCTGGCCGCCTGGGACACGGCTGAATTGAGCAGAACGCCGTCTATGCCCATCTCAAGTGCCAAGGATGCATGACTGGGTGCGCCTATGCCCGCATCCACGATGAGCGTGACGTCGGGCAGACGCTCGCGCAGCACGCGCAAGGCGAAGGGGTTGAGCAAGCCTTGCCCAGAGCCGATCGGGGCACCCCATGGCATGAGAACTTCACAGCCAGCGTCCAGGAGGCGCTTGCAAGTTACAAGGTCATCGGTGCAGTAGGGAAACACTGCAAAACCGTCCCTGATGAGTTGTCTGGCAGCCTCGACGGTTCCCCAGGGGTCAGGTTGCAGGGTGTGTTCGTCGCCCACGACTTCGAGCTTGACCCAATGGGTACCGTAGAGCTCCCGCGCCATGTGGGCCAGCGTGACGGCTTCGGTTGCGGTGCGGCAGCCAGCCGTGTTGGGCAGTAGCTGAGCGCCTTTGTGTTTCACCGCTTCAAGGATGATCTCGACAAAGCCGTTGTCGCCTGCCGCACCAAGGGTTCGGCTAAGCCCTACCGTGATCACCTGGGCCTCACTGGCCCTGATGCAGTTGGCCAGCACGGCGGGTGAAGGGTAGCCTGCCGTACCTAGCAACAAGCGGCTCGACAGCTTGACGCCATAAGGTGCCCAAGGGGCAGAAAGGTGCTTTTCCACGCGCATCACCCTCCAACAATCGCCTGGAAAGTGAGGACCTCGTCCCCGACCTTCAGCCGGGTCACGGTGCGTTGTTCCCGTGGAACAAACGTTCCATTGACTGCAGTCGTCACCTGATTGGGTGCAAGGCCCTTTCGGGCCAGCAAGTCTGCAAGCGTGAGGCCTGGGCGACAGCGCAGAGCCTCTTTGTTGAAGTAGAGCCATCCATCGGGCATGTCCTTGCCGCTATGCATGAGAAAAGTCCTTCAGCTTCGTCATTTCAAAAGCATCAACGCCCAACCGGGAAAGGGCGTCTTCAATCAGAGCCGGTGCCAACAGCCAGCCGTGTCTGAACAAGCCGTTGATCTGTATCAGGCCGTCCTCGGTGCAGACGAGGGGTTTGTTGTCGGGCAGGGCAGGGCGCAAGTTGGCTTCCATGTGCACGATGCGCGCCTCGCTCAGGGCTGGCAAGATACTGTGCGCTGCCGCCATCAGTTCGACTGAACTTTTCAGACTCACGGGCGAACGGTCTTCGCTCTCTACCTCGCTCGCGCCAACCACGAACAGGTCGTTGGGCCGGGGCACGACGTATACGCGATGCCTCGGGTGCATGAGTCTTACGGGGCGCCGCAATTTCGCGGCTGGGGCGTGCAGCCAGATCATTTCGCCGCGTACCCCTCGCAAGGGCAGGCCGGGCTTGGCGCCCAGGCCTCGTACGTCGATTGCAACGTCAAAGTGGTGCGCTTGCGCAGAATCGCGCAACCTGATCTGGCCCGGCTCCACCTGGGCGACGTGTGCCGACCAGTGCCAGGTCACCCCATCGGCCTGCCGTGCCAGCTCGCGCAGCACCTCTCTGGGCATCACCTGCGCCTCCTGCGGCAGCAGCCAGGCATGCAAGGTTGGCAGCAGCCCGGGTTCCAGCGCAGAGAGTGAGCCGTCATGCAGCCGTTGGGGCGCGGGCATTCCACGAACACCCGATGTTGACCTGTCGAGCCGAGACAGCACCCTCAGCGCAGACCCCATGTCTGAGCCGTGTGCCAGCAACAAACTGCCTTCTTGCCTGAAAAGCTGAACGTCTGGTCGACTTGCGTTGAGCTTCTCGGTGACGTGCCTCCACAAGCGAAGGGATCGCCATCCGAGCAGCGCCACCTCTGTGCCGGCATTTTCAAGTTCTGCCAGAGGGTTCAGCATGCCTGCTGCCGTGAATCCAGCTGCGTATGGCTGCGTTCCTTCGCCAATTCGTCCTGTTGCCGGTGCCTCCGGGCCAGCGGCGGGATCGAACACCGTCACTTTGTACCCGGCGTTTGAGAGACACCAGGCGAGAAGCCGTCCCAGCACACCTGCGCCAGCAATACCTGCAGTAAGCATCTTGATCAGTAGGGAGTTAGAGGGTTGATGGATGTGCTGTCTGTCAATGCCGTGTTCGGGGCTGCGTAAGCAAGCCTGCTGCGGCTTGCAGCGTGCCTTCGTCCAATTCGCATGCCATGTCGATGGCCAGGCGATGGCGGTAGAAGGTGCCCAGATCCAGTCCTACCCCCAGGGCACAGATCTCGATGTCGCCGCCGCGCTCATACGAAGCCACGACTTCTCTGAGGTGTTGGTCCAGGTAAAACTCGTCGTTACACTGGTGCGTTGCTGTATCCATGGGGCAGCCGTCCGAAATCACCAGAAGAATGCGTCTTTGCGCTGGCAGCTTCTGCAGGCGCTGGCAGGCCCACTCCACGGCCTCTCCATCAATACCCTCCCGGAAAAGATCGGGGCGTCGCAGGGCCGCAACCCCGTGACGGCCGCGCCGCCAGGGCTGCGTTCCCGCTTTGAAGATGAGGTGCAGTGTTTCGTTCAAGCGGCCGGGAAACTCGGGCCTGCCAGCGCGCTCCCAGTCTTTTCTTGCCCGACCGCCATTCCAGGCAGCGGTTGAGAAGCCCAGGATTTCCACATTGACGCCTGCCAGCTCAAGTGAGCGGCCCAATGCATCGACCATCAGCGAGATGGGGCGTGCGTGCGCCTTCATCGAGCCGGAGCAGTCGAGCAGAATGCTCACGGCACACTCCATCGACGGCTTTTGCAACTCGTCCTTGAAAACGGTCTTGTATTGAGGGTCGCTGATCAGTTGTGCCAGCTTTCCCCCGTCTATGTAGCCTTCTTCCTGTGTGAAGCGCCAGCCATCACGGCGTGGTAACGCCAATGCTCTGTGGAACGTCCGGGCCAGGCGCGTGATGTTGAAACCGGATTGAGCCAGCTCCTGGTCCATTTGGGCCCGGAACTCTGCCAGTTGAGCGGCCCGAACCAGGGAACCTGCTTCGGCTTCGCGGTCGTAGGCTCGAGTGAATACCCTGTAGCGTTGATCCGTTGCATGCCAGCTGCGGCTTCTGCCGCTTTGCGCAACGGGTGGCGGCGTGGCTTCTTGCGATTCGAAATGCAGCGGCAGGGCAAACCCGTTGCGGCGGCGGGCACGCGTAGAACCGTTGGGCACCTCAGCCTGTGCGGCCCGTACGGCATTGCCGACCCATTGGCTAAGGGCCAGCGCAGGAGCGATGAACTCCGCCTGGTTTTTGCGGTGGCGCCTGAGCGCCGCGAGGTGCTGCCCTATCTCTGGAACGGCACTGGCGCGCGTGGCCTCGATCAGGTCAGCCATGGGCTCCGGCAGCTCACCCCCCGTGAGGCGGGACCACGACGTGGCAGCTATGGTGAAGAGCAAGATCCCCAGGCTGGTTTCCGTCAGCCCTGACTGAACGAATTCCTGGCACCAATGGATGAAACGTTCAGACAAATTCCTGCGCACACCTGGCCACTCGTCGGGTGCCAGGCTCTCGGTGCGGAGTTGTTCCAGCAACTCGAATACCAGGCGTTCAACCGGCTCTGCTGGCAGATGTTGGGCGTGCAGTGCAGCGTCGCTGTACCGAAGTCGCAGGGCTGCGCCATCGAGTTGTGCGCGCTGCGCAGACCAGGTTGTTGTGGTGGCGCTCTGGTGTGCTGCCTGCAAAGGCACGGCCTGCGTACCTTGGTAAAGAGTCTGTCCGCTCCACTGCAAGCTGGCGTCGCCTGTCAGGCTGCGGACGAGTGCGCTGCACACGGCTTCAGCGTGTGCGTTCCACGAGCCGGATTCAGGCGGCATGGTACGAAGCGCTGCTGGGTTCTGCCCAGGGTTGCAGTTCCTCGTCAAAGCACCGTTGGAAGTATTCCTTGACTATGCTGCGTTCGGCAGGTTCGCACTTGTTGAGGAACGAGAGATGAAAGGCGATGTCGAGGTTGCGGAAAATTTCGGCGTTCTCTGCCCAGGTGATCACAGTCCTGGGGGACATGAGCAGAGAAAGATCGCCAACAGCGAAGCCTTTGCGCGTCAGGCCGGCCAGTGCGACCATCGCACGTGCTTGTGCACGGCCATGCTCCGTGTTCAGCTGCGGCACGCGCGAGAGGACGATGGCAACCTCTTCCTCGGGGGGCAGATAGTCCAGTGAAGTGACCAGGTTCCAGCGGTCAAGTTGGGCGTGGTTGAGGAGTTGCGTGCCGTGGTACAGGCCACTGAGGTTGCCTTGACCCAGTGTGTTCATGGTCGCAAACAGCCGGAAAGCCGGGTGCGGCTGAATCACGCGTTTTTGATCCAGGAGTGTGAAGCTGCCTTCGCGCTCCAGAACCCGCTGGATGACGAACATCACGTCAGGCCTCCCAGCGTCGTACTCATCAAACACCACGGCCATGGGGCGTTGCAGTGCCCAGGGCAGGATGCCTTCCTGGAACTCGGTGATCTGCTGCCCGTCTTTGAGAACGATGGCGTCCTTGCCCACCAGATCGAGGCGGCTGATATGACCGTCCAGGTTGACTCGCACACAGGGCCAGTTGAGCCGTGCCGCCACCTGCTCGATATGGCTGGACTTGCCCGTGCCGTGCAGGCCCTGCAACACCACGCGGCGGTTGTGCGAAAAACCCGCCAGGATCGCCAGCGTTGCCTGTGGGTTGAACCGGTACGCCGGGTCTTGTTCCGGAACATGTTCGCCATGTTCATGGAATGCCGGCACAGTCATGTCGACATCGATCCCAAACACCTCGCGCACGCTCACGCGCCGCGATGGCTCCAAGTGTTTTATGTCAGTCATCGTCAGGAACCCCAGGAGGAAATTCGTCATTGATCCGGGCAATCGCCTCGGCCGCCTGCTGCAGCACAGGCAGCATCGACAGAGCGCGTTCCCGGGTAAACCGCATCACGGGGGCCTGGACAGCCAGGCCCATGTTGGAGGAGCCTTGAGGGGAGGGCACCAGCACTCCCAGACACAGAAGACCCGGCAGGAACTCTTCGTTGTCAAACGCGTACCCCTGTGAGCGCACGCGTTCAATCTCCTGTTCCAGATCGTCGTAGCTGGTCAAGGTATTGCCCGTGAACTTCTCAAGCGGAACGGCGGCCAGCAGGCGGCGACGCTGGGATGGCGTCATCTGGCTCAAAAAGAGCTTGCCAGTTGCAGAGCAGTGCGCTGGCACACGCGAACCTGGGTGAAGGTAAAAACGCAGCGGCGCGGCGGTCTCCACGCGGTCCAGGTAGAGCACCTCGCTGCCTGAGAACGCGGTGATGTTGCAGCTTTCGCCCAACTCATCGACGAGTTTTCGCAAGACGGCGTGGCGGGCGCCGTAGGTCGTGTTGTTCAGCAGGATGTTCTCTGCAAGCCGCATCAGGCGCTGGCCTGTTCCGTAGTGGCGCCCGTTGCCGTCTCGCTGCAGGATGCCGGCGCCTTCCAGTTGCTGAAGCATTCTGTGCATGGTGGGCTTGGGCAAGCCCGTCTCTTCCACCATGGTCTGCAGGGTGAAGGGCGAATCTTTCTGAGCGATGACCTCCAGCAGTGCGAACAGGCGCAGGTTGGGCGTGTCTCCATCCACTCGCGTGTTAGCTCTGGTCGACGTGTCTTTCATCATGGGTCTAATCATATGTTGTTTCTTTTTTTGAGTCAATTTGTCTCGAAAAAAGAAATTTGTCTTGACAAGGCTCGAAGTCATACCTAGACTCCTGCAAAACGTTTCTTTTTTCGGAACAAAAAGTTCCATTTTTCACAGGAGATAGCATGACAACACCCGCAAATCGTACGGTGGCCGAAGGCGTCCAGAAGATGACGCCGTCTGAGGCCTTTGTTGAGACCATGGTTGCCAATGGCGTGACCGAGATGTTTGGCATCATGGGCTCTGCCTTCATGGATGCGATGGACATCTTTGCCCCCGCTGGCATTCGCCTGATCCCCGTGGTGCACGAGCAAGGCGCTGCCCACATGGCAGACGGTTATGCGCGGGTGTCGGGGCGTCATGGTGTGGTCATCGGTCAGAACGGCCCCGGCATCAGCAACTGCGTGACAGCCATTGCGGCTGCCTACTGGGCGCACAGCCCCGTCGTCATCGTGACCCCCGAGACCGGCACCATGGGCATGGGCCTGGGTGGCTTCCAGGAAGCCAACCAGTTGCCGATGTTCCAGGAGTTCACGAAGTACCAGGGTCACGTCTGCAACCCCAAGCGCATGGCGGAGTTCACGGCCCGTTGCTTTGACCGCGCGATCTCTGAAATGGGTCCCACCCAGCTCAACATCCCGCGTGACTACTTCTACGGCGAGATTCAGTGCGAGATCCCGAAGCCCATGCGTGTGGAACGCGGCTCCGGCGGCGAAAACAGCCTGAATGCCGCTGCAGAACTGCTGGCTACGGCGAAGTTTCCAGTCATTCTTGCCGGTGGCGGCGTGGTGATGGGTGATGCCGTTGAGGAATGCAAGGTGTTGGCAGAGCGGCTTGGCGCACCTGTTGTGACGGGTTACCTGCGCAACGACGCCTTCCCGGCGAAGCACCCCTTGTGGGCAGGCCCGCTGGGCTACCAAGGCTCAAAGGCTGCCATGAAGCTGATTGCCCAGGCTGACGTGGTGATCGCCCTGGGTTCGCGCATGGGCCCCTTTGGCACGCTGCCGCAGCATGGAATGGACTACTGGCCCAAGAATGCCAAGATCATCCAGGTGGAAGCTGACCACACCAACCTGGGTTTGGTGAAGAAGATTTCCGTGGGTATCCATGGCGATGCCAAAGCCGTGGCCAAAGCCCTTGCGGCGCGCCTTCAGGACAAGAGCCTTGCATGTGACGCCTCCAAGGCTGATCGGGCGGCGACCATCAAGGCTGAAAAAGACGCCTGGGAAAAAGAGCTGGACGAGTGGACGCACGAGCGTGACCCCTACAGCCTCGACATGATCGAAGAGGCCAAGCAGGAGCGCACGCCGACCGGTGGCACTTACCTGCACCCGCGCCAAGTGTTGCGCGAGCTGGAAAAGGCGATGCCAGCCAGGGTCATGGTCTCGACCGACATTGGCAACATCAACTCCGTGGCAAACAGCTATCTGCGCTTTGATGAGCCGCGCAGCTTCTTTGCTCCCATGAGTTTCGGCAACTGCGGCTATGCATTGCCCACCATCATCGGTGCGAAGTGCGCTGCTCCCGACCGCCCGGCCATTGCATACGCAGGTGACGGTGCCTGGGGCATGAGCATGGTGGAAATCATGACGGCGGTGCGCCACGACATCCCGGTGACGGCGGTGGTGTTCCACAACCGCCAGTGGGGCGCGGAGAAGAAGAACCAGGTGGACTTCTACAACCGCCGCTTCGTGGCTGGCGAGCTGGAAAGCGAGAGCTTCTCCGGCATCGCCAAGGCCATGGGTGCGGAAGGCATCATCGTCGATCGCCTGGAGGATGTTGGCCCGGCGCTGAAGAAGGCCATTGACATGCAGATGAACGAACGCAAGACCTGCGTGATCGAGATCATGTGCACCCGTGAACTGGGCGACCCCTTCCGCCGTGATGCGCTGAGCAAGCCTGTGCGCTTCCTCGAGAAGTACAAAGACTACGTGTAAGCGTCGCTGCCCGCGCTCAGCAAGTCAATGAGCTTGCTGAGCGCATCGTTTCCTCTCATGAGACTTACCATGGCTTACACCCCCATTGATACCGCTGCATTGGATGCCGTGACCGGAAACTCGCAGCACCAGCATCTGGACAGGCTGATGGCCGCTGCGCGCGACCTGGGCCCGATACCTGTGGCTGTTGCCTATCCGTGTGATGCAGCATCGTTGAAATCTGCCAGCGAGGCCGCGCGCGCCGGATTGATCGAGCCCGTGCTTGTCGGACCGCGCTCACGCATCGAGTCGTTGGCATTGGCAGCGGATCTGGATCTGGCTTGCGCGACCATTCATGACACGGTGGACGACCCGCGTGCAGCCGCCGCAAATGCGGCCATGCTGTGCAGGGACGGCAAGGCCGCCGCATTGATGAAGGGAAGCCTGCATTCCGACGAGCTGCTGGGCGCTGCCGTGGCGCGGGAAGCCGGATTGCGGGGAGACAGGCGCGCCAGCCATGTGTTCGTGCTGGACGTTCCGGGTTTTGACCGCCCGCTGTTGATCACCGATTGCGTGGTCAACATAGCGCCCACGCTGCTTGACAAGCGAGACATTGCGCAAAACGCGATAGAGCTGGCGCGGGCGATAGGCATTGTGCAGCCCAGAGTGGCTGTGCTGTCTGCGGTGGAGACGGTCAATCCTGCCATCCCCGGCACCATTGATGCTGCCGCGCTTTGCAAGATGGCCGACCGCGGGCAGATCAAGGGCGGCATCTTTGACGGCCCGCTGGCTTACGACAACGCCATTTCTTTGCAGTCCGCACGGAACAAAGGGATTGTGTCTGACGTGGCGGGCCAGCCTGATGTACTGCTGGTGCCCAACCTTGAGGCCGGGAATATGGTCTACAAGCAACTGGTCTACATGGCAGGTGCCGAATGCGCGGGCCTGGTGCTGGGCATGAAGGTACCGGTGATTCTGACAAGCCGTTCGGACTCGGTGGCGAGCCGCATTGCCTCTTGTGCGCTGGCGGTGTTGAAGAGCCGCAGCCTGCAGACGCTTGGAGAAGGCGCATGACTCCAGTTCCTCAGGCCATGAAGCGATCAAACCCCTGGCTGGCACCTGGGTACAAGCTGGAGCCAGCCTTGGCCCTGATGCCTGGTATTGCCCTGTCTGGCGTGGTGGCACTTGCCGCCACCTTTGTGTCCACATTGCATGGCGGCCCTCAACTGCTGTACGCGCTTTTCTTTGGGGTTGCGTTCCACTTCCTCAGTCAGGAAGCCAAAACGAAACCTGGTATCGAGTTCTGCGCGCGGGGCGTGCTCAGGCTCGGCGTGGGTTTGTTGGGTGCCAGGATCACGGCTTCGCAGATCGCAGGGCTGGGCTGGACCACGGCGCTGATCGTCATCGCGGCGGTGATCACCACGCTGCTGTGCGGCGCCTGGCTAGGACGGCGATTGGGGATGACGCGTCCACAAGGTGTTCTGTCCGGCGGCGCCGTGGCCATATGCGGCGCATCCGCAGCCCTGGCCATTTCTGCCGTTCTGCCTAGAGACAAACAAAGCGACCGCTTCACGTTGATGGTGGTTGTCACGGTCACGGTGCTTTCGACCGTGGCCATGGTGCTTTACCCGCTGATCTCCAAACTGCTGCATTTGCCGCCGGATCTTGCTGGGCTGTTCATTGGCGGAACCATTCACGACGTTGCCCAAGTGGTGGGGGCAGGCTACACCATTGACCAGGCCACGGGGGACTACGCCACGATCGTCAAACTGTTCAGGGTTTCGATGCTGGCCGTGGTGGTGGTGGTGGTTTCCACACTGTTCAAGCGGCAGCGCGAGGCACAGGCCGAGAGCTATGAAGGCAAGAAGCAGCCGCTCGTGCCTTGGTTCTTGTGGGTGTTTGTTGCTTTGGTTGTGCTTAATTCTGTGGGCATGGTGCCCGCCGCTACCCAGCACGGCTTGAGTGACCTGTCGCGCAGCTGCCTGGTCCTGGCCATTGCAGCGCTTGGCATGAAGACGTCTTTTGCCCAGTTGGCCAATGCAGGCTGGCGGCCTTTCATGCTGCTGGTGGTGGAAACGGTCTGGATGGCGGCATTCGTCCTGGTGGCGATTGAGTTGCGCAGCTTGCACATAGGTTGAGCTACCGTTGCTCACTTTCACCGGTGGAGAGCAGCCATGTCGATATTTGGTGTGACTTTGTTGACATGGCTGAGCGTGGCTGCATGTATGGCGCTTGCGACTTATGTGCAGACGCTGACAGGGTTCGCGTTTTCCCTGCTGTTCGTTGGCCTCATCAGTGCATTTGACCTGGTACCGCTGGAGGAAGCCACCAATGCCATCAGCGTCATTACGCTGATACAGACGGCGGCTTACTACCGTTCACATCCCATCCAGGCCGACTGGAAACTGGTGCGCCCCGCTATTGTTCCGAGCGTGGTTGGTGTGGTGGCCGGGGTGGTTTTGCTGGTCTGGCTCAGTGGCAGCGCGATCTATCTGCTCAAGTACGTATTGGGCGTCACCATCTTGCTGACGGCCTTGTCGATGCTGGCAAAGCCGGTGCCTTGGCCTGCTGTCTCGTCGGCAGCTGTCTTTCGCATCGCAGGCTTGTTGTCAGGGCTCATGGGGGGCTTGTTCTCCACGGCCGGCCCGCCGCTGGTATACCTGCTCTATCGGCAGCCTGTGCCCCAGCGAGTGGTTCACCAGTGCCTGTATCTGATGTTTACGATAGGGCAGGTGGTGAGACTGGTGTTCATTGCCGTGGCTGGCAGTTTCACCTGGCGGTCTCTTCTGTACATTGGCTTGTCTCTGCCGGTGGTTCTGCTTGTCCACTTCGCCAATCAGCGCTTTCCCGTGAGGCTGTCTGAGCGTGGCACCGCGCGCCTCGCTGCGGCTTTGCTCATAATCGCAGGCGCAGGGCTCATCTACTCCAATTTCACCAGGTTGCCTCGCTGAGCGCGTGGTGGCTTGCCTGGCACTCCTGCAGTGCGGCGGCGCAAGCCGGGGGTCGGATGATGCTTGTTATATGCCGTTCACTCGTGTACAAACCGCCGGCGGCAGTAGCAGGTCTTAGCAGCCCAACCGTACCCCCATTGCCAGCAGACGGACAGAAGCAAGATGTCTCAAAAAATCACCGGCGCCATGTGGAAGGAGCTTTTCCAGCGCTCCCGCAAGGACGGACTCAGCCTCCAGGGGCAGATCCGCGCCATGGTCGTCGATGCCATTCACTCCGGTGTTCTCCCGCTGGGAGAGCCGTTGCCCTCCAGCCGCGAACTGGCTGAACAGCTGGACGTCGGCAGGATCACTGTCGTCCTTGCATACCAGCAGCTGGCAGAGGAGTCGTTGCTGGTAAGCCGGCAGCGCAAGGGGCATTTTGTGAACCCGGACTTCCAGCTGGGTCGGGTGGCACGTACTTCTTCTGCTGCAGAAGTGAAGAACTCAAAAACCGACTGGGCGCGCCGTTTGTGTCTGCAGCCGAATGCGCATCGCAGCATCGTCAAGCCGCCCGACTGGCAGTCTTACCGGTATCCGTTCCTTTACGGGCAGTTCGACAAGGAGCTTTTCCCCACTGCCGCCTGGCGAGAGTGCTGCATGAAGGCCTTGTCCGTTCTGGACATACGTGAGTGGGCGCCCGATCAGATAACCCGAGACGATGAACTGCTCATACAGCAGATTCAGACCAAGATCTTGCCAAGGCGAGGCGTTTGGGCGACCACGGACGAGTTGATGATCACTGTGGGCGCGCAACACGCCCTGTACATGGTGGCAGACTTGTTGATGCGCGAAGGCACGACGGTTGCCATAGAGGACCCGGGCTACCCCGACGCACGCAACATATTCAGCTGCCGTACATCGCAGATCATTGCCTTGCCGGTAGACGACCAGGGCTTGCCGTTGAGCGACAGCTTGCGCTCCATGGACTACGTGTACACAACGCCAAGCCACCAGTGCCCCACCGGCGTGACCATGCCACGCCACAGACGTGAGGCCCTGCTCCAGCGCGCCCAGCAAGACGACTTTGTCATCATCGAAGATGACTTCGAAAGCGAGAACAGCTTTGCGGGTGAACCCATACCTGCACTCAAAAGCCTCGACCGCAATGACCGCGTCATCTACATCGGTAGTCTGTCGAAGAGCCTTGCGCCGGGGTTGCGTATTGGTTACATCGTTGCAGCGCCAGAGTTGATTCAGCAACTGCGTGCGTTGAGGCGGCTCATGTTGAGGCACCCGTCCACCTTCATCCAGCGCACGCTTGCCTTGTTCATTTCACTGGGGCACAACGACGCGCAGTTGCGCAGATTGGCCCAGGCGCAGAAGGAACGGCACGCGTTGCTGGTAGACGCATTGAAAAAACACATGCCGGACTGCGCCTACGTGCCGGTCAGCGGAGGCGGCTCTTTGTGGGTGCGAATTCCGGATGGCATCAACTCAGAGGCATTGGCGCGCCAGGCGGCCCTCAAAGGTGTCTTGATTGAGCCTGGCGATGTGTTCTTCATCAGCCGTACACCGCCAGCCAACTACATACGTTTGGGCTATCAATCCATACCGGGGAATGCGATCGAGGATGGCATAGCCATCCTCGCGAGTGTGATCAGGGAAATGCTTGCCGCTCAGTAGCCCATCAAGCCGGGTAGCCATAGTGAGATCTGAGGGAAGAAGGCGATCAGGAAAACCGTAATGCAAGAGATCAGCACGAACGGCATCACCCTGACGACAATCTTCTCCACCGGCTCCCCGCCTATGCCTGATGCAACAAACAGGTTCTCACCCAGTGGCGGTGTCTGGAACCCGATGGACAGCGCGCAGATCACGACGATGCCCACGTGAGTGGGGTCGGCGCCCATGGTGTACATCACCGGCAGAAGCACCGGCACCAGAATCATGATGGCTGCCAGCGTTTCCATGAACATGCCAACAAACAGCAGGAACATGATGACCAATGTCCACACGATGTAGATGTTGTCGGTCAGGCTGAGCATGGATTCGGCGACCAATGCCGGCATGCGTGTTTCAACCAGCAGGCGGCCAAAGGCCGTTGCGGTGAAAAGAATGAGGAGCACGCGCCCAGTGATCCAGGTGGTGGTGCGCAGCGCCTTGAGTGTGGCTTTGAATTTGAGTTCGCGGTGAATGAAGAGACCCACGAACACGGTGTAGAAGATGGCGACGATGGCCGACTCCGTCGGCGTGAACATGCCGGTGTAGATGCCTCCCAGAATGATCAAGGGGGCGAGCATGGCCCAGAAGCCTTTGCGCATGGCAGTGCCCACCTCTCTCATGCACCATTGATCCGTGAGTCCACGGTAGCCGCTGCGGCGTGAGATGAAGTAGTTCATCACCAGAAGGCCAGAAGCCATGACCAGGCCCGGAATCACCCCTGCCATGAAGAGCTTGGGAATCGACAGGGACTCGAACTGGCCGTATTTTTCAATGGCTTCGGGGGGCGGGGCCATGCCAAGTGCGGAAATACCGAAGATGACCATGGGGATGGACGGGGGGATGATGATGCCAAGCCCGCCGGAAGATGCCGTGACGGCCGATGCATAGGCTCTGTCATACCGGCGGTTGACCATCGCTGGAATCATGAGCATGCCCACGGCAGCCGTGGTCGCGGGCCCTGAACCCGAGATGGCTCCGAAAAACAGGCACGCCAAGACCGTTGCCACACCCAGACCGCCAGTGATGGGGCCTGCAAGCGTCTCTGCAATGTCAACCAGGCGCTTCGATATGCCCGCAGCCTCCATCAGCGCACCCGCCAGCACAAACGCGGGCAGCGCCATGAGGGGGAAGCTTCCAACAGAGGTGAATGCAATCTGTACCAGCGTGATGGGGTCTTGCCCCAGTGCGATGTACGCTGCCATGGCCGCGCCGCCAAGCGCCACGGAGATGGGGGCGCCGAGCAGCATGAACACAAGGAAGCCGCCGAACAGCAGTTCGGCCACGTAATTTTCCATATCCGTCTCCTACGCCTGTACTGTCAGGCCTTGGCCGTTTTCTTGAGTTTTTCTATCTCTGCTGTTTCGGGGTCCAGCAACTCAATGCCTTTGAATACCGTCAGGTAAAGGTTAAAGAGCACACGGATCGACATCAGTGTGAAAGCCACGGGCAGAATCATGTAGAGATACTTCATCGGGACGCCCAGGGTCTGGGCCTTCCAGAAGAGGTTCATCCGGTTGAAGATGAAGTCGTAGCTCAGGTAGACGAAGTAGGTGTTGAACGCCACCCACAACAAATCTGCCAGCACCAGCATTGCTTTGGCCAGTCGCTTGGGGAGGTATTGAAAGTGGAAGGTCACACGGTTGTGCGCAGACATCTTTGCGGCAACGACCGCACCCAGGTAAGCAAACCACACAAACATGTAAGTGGAAAGCTCTTCACTCCAGGCAATGTTGTAGGCAAAGACCTGGCGAGCAAGGATTTGCGCAAACAAGATCAGAACAAACGCTGCGAGCAATACTTCGCAGAGTATGGTTTCAATGTTGTTGAGTGATCGAAAAATAGAGCGTGGGCTGAGCATGTTGACATCCCGGAAAGCAGGGCCATCAGAGCCCGGTAGGGTGACGCCTGTGAACCTGAAGCGGCCGCCGCAGTGTTCCGCGGCGGCCGTCCGTGTTCAAGACTCAGCGTCCAAGTGACTTGAGTACCTTGTCCAGCTTGTCTTTACCGCCAATGCTCTGGTAGAACTTGGGCCAGACGGTAGTGGTTGCCTTGGTGATGAACTCTTTTTCACCATCGGCCGGATCGACGATCTGCATGCCTTTTGCGACAAGCTCTTTCCTGATCTTGTCTTCGGTGTCAAGAAGCCAACGGTAGCTGTGCTCGGTGGCCTCTGCACCTGCATCAAGAATGGCCTTCTGCACATCGGCGGGCTGCCTCTTGAAGACCGACTCGCTGACAATCAACGGCTCCAACGAGAACACGTAACGGAGGTTCGTCACGTACTTCTGGACCTCGTTGAACTTCATTGCGGAGATGGTGATGTAGGGGTTGTCCTGACCATCCACCACCCGCTGCTGAAGGGCCGTGAATGTCTCACCCCAGGCCATGGGGGACGGGTTGATGCCCCAGGACTGGTAGCTGGCGATCATGATCTCGTTCTTGGGGACACGGATCTTGAGGCCTTGCAGGTCCGCCAAGGTCTTCACGGGTTTCTTGGAGTTCGTCAGCACGCGGAAGCCCGAGTAGGCCCAGCCGACAATCCGGACGTTCGCGTCGCGAACGGTGTTGGCGGTGAGCTCTTTGCCGACATCGCCCATGGTCAGCTTCTTGGCCTCATCCACGCTCTGAATGACGTAAGGCAGCGTGAGAACGCCGACCGTCGGGGAGAAGGGCGTCACGTTGTTCAGGGCCAGGATGGAGAAGTCCAGCGTGCCGATGGCTGCGTTGCTGACGGTGTTTTCTTCGCTGCCCAGTTGACCGTTCGGAAACAGGTCGATCTTGTGCTTGCCACCGGTTTTCTGTTCAAAGGATTGCTTGAACTTTGTTGCGAGTTCCCATTGCGTACCGCCTTGGGCGTCGCCCACCGCCACTTTGAATGTGGCTGCCCATGAAACGCTTGAGCCAATGCTGGCCGCAGCAAGAACGGAATATACAAGCGTCTTCTTCAGGTTCATGTCTGTCTCCAATCAAGTTATTTTTGGTTCAGCGTCCAACGATGGGTGGACGGTCTTTGCGGAATGCGTTCTTTACTGCGATTTTTCCGTCGCGGAAGGTGAACACGTCGACCATGCGTGCCTCTATGCGAGAGCCGTCTGCCTTGGTGCCCTTGAAGGTGGTCTCTGAGACGCCACGGTCTTCGCACACGAAGTGAACGCCGTTGACCCAGGCCGCATCAGGGAACGTCTGCCAAGCTAGCTGGAATCCTTCGCGCACAGCGTCCTTCCCAATGAAGCTTCGGCCCATGACGTCTGGCCCGGCCACTGCGTGGAATTCACAGTCATCGGTCATGAACGACATCAGTGCGTCGATGTCATGCCTGTTCCAGGCGTCTCCGAAGTCTTCGAGCATTTGTTCGCTCACGGCTTGTGTTGTGTCTGTCATCACGTCTCCTTTTCAATGTGCTGCATTCCATACCGGTCAGGGTGCCCATCAATCTGGCCAGTCTGGTGCTGGTATGACGCCGCCGATGGTAGTGATGGCCGAAATGATTTTGTAGGGCCAGTTCGCTGCTATCGGTAAGGCCAGGTGACGGACTGGCTTCTGGACTTATAGAAACTTTGAGGCTGGTGCTAACGCGCGCAAGTAGGCGAAGCTAATCTCACGCCGACAGTTTGGTGGAATCAATTTCGCCTGACTTCATAAAGATCAAGTCACCCCTGCCGTGCGCAGGCGTACCAGAAAAAATGGAGTTCCTTCATGAAGGCTAATGTCACGTCGCGCGGCAACGTGCGTACTGCATACGATCCCAAATACGATCCACTGGTTGCCCGGAATCCGGGCCTTGGCACGGACTACGCGCCGACTTATTGGGTGGGTACCGCAGGGGAGCCTCCGGCAGACGATGGCCCGATCAATGGTGACGTTGATGCCGATGTGGTGATCGTCGGCTCCGGCTTTACCGGTTTGGCTACCGCACTGTTCCTGGCCAGGGAGCACGGCATACGTGCCACGGTTCTGGAGGCTAACCAAGCCGTTTGGGGGTGTACCAGCCGCAATGGTGGGCAGGGCCAGAATGCGAGTGGCCGCCTGTACCGCTCGCAGTGGATTGCCCGCTGGGGCAAGGAAACCGCGCTCAAGCTGGACGCGGAGATCCGTGAAGGCTTCTCGACTTTCAAGAGCCTGGTGGATGAGTTCCCTGAGTGCGAGCCGCAGCCGGGCGGGCACCTTTACATTGCCCACCGCGAAAAGAAGATGGCTTTCCTGCACAACGAAGCGAAAGTCATGCGCGATGTGTTTGGTTATGACACCCGCATGCTGAGCCCCCAGGAGGTTCGGGACGAATACGTGAACGACGCCGAAAGCTATGGCGCGATGCACGAGCCGGATGGGATCGGCGTGCATCCGCTGAAGCTGGCTTTTGCCTACCTGCGCAAAGCGCGTGAACTTGGTGTAAAAGTGCACCCAGCCAGCCCCGTGACAGGCATGGAAACACGAAACGGTGTGCATTACCTCAAGACGCCAGGCGGCACGGTGAAAGCTCGGGCTGTTGGCTTTGCCACAGGGGGTTACACGAGCAATGGCATGCACAAGAGCCTGGACTCCAAGATCATGCCGATCCTGTCCAACTCGCTTGTGACCAGACCGCTGACAGAGGAAGAGCTTGCTCTCACCAACTTCAAGACCAATGAGGTCATCACCGATACCCGAACCCTGCGTTTCTACTACCGCAAGCTCCCGGACAACCGGGTGCAGATTGGCAGCAGAAGTTCGATCACTGGAGCCGATGCGCCGAACCCGGTGCACATGGCAAAACTCGTGGACGGGCTGCATCGCAAGTTCCCCGCGCTGACGGACATCCGCATTGACTACTCTTGGTGGGGCTGGGTTGACGTGAGCCACGACATGATGCCTCGCGTTGTGCAGCCGGACCCCAATGAAACGGTTTTCTACGCGGTGGGTTACGGCGGTAACGGCGTCTCCTTCTCGGCTCATGCCGGGCGGCGGATGGCCCAGCGCATTGCTGGGAAGAATCTTCCGGCGTTTGAGCTGCCCATCTACAACTCTGAGCTTGAGTATCCAAACGTCTTCAATCTCGTCAGATCAAGAGCGTTTGCACCATTTCGCCGGATGGGGCAGCGGTTCCTCTATCACTGGTACTACCTGCGTGATGAAACGCTCTGAGTCCGGTCACGAGGCCGCTGCGCTTCGCGTTTTTTCCTAAGCATTGCTGCTGCAAGCTATGCAGAAAGATCCTGGCTGGACCCTGGCCCAAAGCGGCGCGCTCAATACGGCCAATGGTCTGGGCTACCTGTGCCGGTGTTGCTGGTCGCAGCTGCTCTGGTGTCGATGCGACAGTGCAGCAGGCAGGCCCACGGCCGCTTGGGCCGTGGTCCTGGTTTAGGCGTGCAGCCCAGGTGACGAAGGGGCTCGGGTGGGCCCGTGTCAGATGCGAATACCGGACTTCCCCGGAGCAAGGATGCCGTTGGGGTCCAGCGCGCGCTTGATCTTGCGCTCGACATCCCGCTTGACCGGCCCGTAGCTCTTGGCGACGCGTTCCTGGAACGCGGTGTTCACGCGGTACACGGCGTAGCCCTCTTTTTCGAACTCATCGAGCAGTTCGGCAAAGCAGGTGTTGGCACGCTGGGTTTCTTCTTCGCTGGTGCGGTCATACAGCACGTCAATCACGTGGTGCATGTCGCGCCAGCCGACGATGAATTCGCCCACGTAGTCGAACCCGTGTTTGTTGAGGATATGCTTGGCCAGGCGCATCTGCTTCTCGCATTCGCTGCCGCGGGCCTGGCTCACGGGGGCGAACCACATGGAGCCGCCGCCTCCGCGCCAGTTGTAGAGCCCGAATTCCTGCAGGTTCGGAATCCCCGACATCAACTGCGAGCGGTACTTGAACGGTTGCGTGTCGCCCGCCTGTTCCTGCGTGATGACTTTGCCTTTCCCCGCCTTGCGCAGGGTTTCGGTGACTATCTTCCAGTTCACCTCGACTTGCTCCGGGGAGCCGTAGAGCGCAGCGTAGACGTTCCACGCGCCCAGGTGCTTGTCCTTCTGGATCTGTTTGAGGATGGCGTCGGGCGTGGCGCCGGGTTCTTTGATGTAGTCGGACCGGCGGGTGTTGCACGTGGAGGCTTCCCAGAGCACGCCTGCAATCACCACGGCGTTGGGGATGATGTTGGCAATGCGAAGCGGGCGCAGAAGTTCGACGATCTCGCTGATGTCGGACTCTTCCTCGAACTGGATTTCAAAGGGTTTGATGACCGGCGGCTTGGGCATGAGCCAGAAGCCCATTTTTGTGCAGATGCCGTAGTTGGACTGGGTGAACATGCCGTCCAGCGTGGGCCCATAGCCCCACTTGAAGACTTGCCAGGCCTTGTCGCCCTTGACGCCGCCCATGCCGGTGCGCAGCACGTCGCCGTTGGCCAGCACCACTTCCATGCCGCACTGCATCAGGAAGTGTTCGCCATAGGGTGTGTAGCCCACGCCGCGGTCCATGGTGTTGCCAACCGGCCCGGCCAGGGTGGATGGGGCTGAGAAAGACAGCATGAGCGGCAGCTTGTTTTCTTCCAGGTAGTCGTAGAGCTGCTGGTAGGTCACGCCGGGTTCAACCAGCGCGGTGCACAGGTCGGGGTCGACGTGCAGGATCTTGTTCATCTTGCGAAGGTCCAGCACGATCTGGCCGCGTTCGACTGGTGCAGCGGAACCGTAGCCAAAGTTGCGGCCCGTGGAGATGGTCCAGACGGGGATCTTGTACTCGTTGCAGATCTTGACGACAGCTTGCACCTGCTCAACCGTGGTTGCCATCACCACGGCGGAAGGGGTGTGCTTGGCTGCATCAACGGCCATCATGACTTTGGTGTAGGGGCGCAGGTGTTCTTCGGAAGTCTGAACCTGGTCTGCACCAAGGGCTGCCTTGAACTTGGTGATGGCTGCGTCGAACCTGTTTTCGCTGACGCCCTTGGGCAGGGCGAGGTATTTGCTTTTCTTCATGGTTGGGAGTTCCTGTTCAGATCACGCAACGCAGGGACACATAAGCTTGTGTGCCTGCCTTCTGTTCAGTGGTGTGGGCGCTGGCGCCAGCCGCCAGTGCCAGGCCCAGCGCGCGCGCTTCGGTTTCGCCTTGCGCTCCGGCAGAGAGGTGGTGGTGTTCAATGGACAGAACCTTTGCGCCAGCAGAGCGGATCAGGTCCAGCACCAGCACGGCAGATGCGTCGTCCAGCAGTGCAATCAAAAGGCTTGGGTCCGTGTCTTGCAGGTGCGAGTTCAGGCGGCCGAATGTCTCGGCGCCCAGGCCCATCAGCGCTTGTGTGGACGCGACCGTGGCTGATGCGGGGCGCAAGGCGTCGCGCACACCTTCAAGGAATGCCCGGTCCAGGGCCGAGCCGCTAACCAATGTTGAGACTGTGAGCGCCGCTTCCTGGTTGTCAGCAGCGCCGTCGCTGGTTTGCCACAACGATTTGGCCCACGAGGTGCTGGATACCAGCAGACCTGCGGCCACCAGGCCTTTGAGCACTTCTCGGCGATCAGTGGACATAGTGTTCTCCTTCACTTTGCACCGGCGGGGGCGCTGCTGTTGGACAGGTGGACCGCCAGTTCTTTGAGCGTGGCGTCGTCGATGTCGGTCGTGCGGAAGGCGGGCATCGGGCCGCTTCCATGGCGCGCGAAATAGATGAACGTTTCGGGCGGCAGGCCGCGGCCCAGCAGCAGCGGGCCAATGCCCGCTTCGTGGCACTTGGCGCACACCTTCTGGTAGTACTGGGCGCCCTTGGTGGGCAGGGTTTCGGCGCTGGCGGTTGTGGCCATGCTGGCCAGCGTGACTGCTGCAACGGCCAGCCCGTAGGCGGCGCGAACGGATTTCATATCGATGTTTCCTTGGTGGGGTCAGAACGGATAGTGGCGGGGTGTGGTCTGGACGGTGATCCAGCGCAACTCGGTGAAGGCGTCGATCCCGGCCTTGCCCCCGAAGCGCCCGTAACCCGAGTTCTTCACGCCGCCGAAGGGCATCTGGGCTTCGTCGTGCACGGTGGGGCCGTTCACGTGGCAGATGCCGGATTCGATCCGTTTGGCGACTTCGTAAGCCCGTGCCGTATCACGACCAAACACTGCTGCGGCCAGGCCGTATTCGTTGTCGTTGGCGCAGGCGATGGCTGCCTCCACGCCGGACACGCGCACGATACCCTTGACGGGTGCAAAGGACTCCTCGCTGTAGATGCGCATGTCTGGGGTGACGTGGTCCAGCAGCGTGGCAGGCATCAGGGTGTTGTCGGCCTTGCCGCCACACACGAGCTTCGCGCCTTTGCTGAGCGCGTCTTCGATCAGTTCGTTGCAGCGCTGTACGGTGGCCATGTCCACCACCGAACCCAGCACCACCGGGCCTTGGCGTGGGTCACCCAGCGGCAACTTGCTGGCCTTGGCCGCCAGGCGGGCCACGAAGTCATCGGCGATCTTCTCGTCCACGATGATGCGTTCGGTGGACATGCAGATCTGACCCGAGTTCATGAAGGCGCCGAAGGCGGCGCCGTTGACGGCGGCGTCCAGGTCGGCGTCGTCCAGAATCACCAACGGTGCCTTGCCGCCAAGTTCCAGCACCACCGGCTTGAGGTATTTGGCGCAGGTTTGCGCAATGATTCGGCCAACCTTCGTAGAGCCCGTGAAGTTGATGCGACGGACGGCCGGGTGCGCCACGATGGCCTCGACCACCGCGCCTGCATCGGCCGGTGCGTTGGTGATGTAGTTGACCACGCCGCGCGGCAGGCCTGCTTCCTGCAAGGCTTCAACGATGAGGCTGTGTGTGCGTGGGCACAGTTCAGAGCCCTTGAGAATGACCGTGTTGCCGCAAGCCAGGGCGGTGGAGATGGCGCGCACGCCCAGGATGACAGGTGCGTTCCACGGCGCAATGCCCAGAACCACGCCCGCTGGCTGGCGCACCGCCATGGCAAGGCTGCCCGGAATGTTGGATGGAATCACTTCGCCCGCGATCTGGGTGGTGAGGGCGGCGGCCTCTTGCAGCATGCCTGCGGCAAGGTGAACGTTGAAGCCCGCCCAGATGGCGGAGGCACCAGTTTCCTGGGCCATGGCTTCGGTGAATTCGGCCACCTTGGCTTCCAGCGCATGCGCGGCTTTCAGCAAAAGGCCGCGCCTTTCTGCTGGCCCCATGGCAGCCCAGGCGGCAAAGGCCTGGCTGGCGGCGTCTGCGGCGGCAACGGCGTCGGCAACGGTGGCCGCTGGTGCGGTGGTCGCCACGCTGCCGTCCAGCGGGTTGCGGCGGGTGAACGTGGCGCCTTGTGAGGCGGCCACCGGCTCACCATTGATGAGCAAGTTGATCGAGTGCATGGGTCATCTCCGTGGATTGGAAGCACGCCCTCGGCCCTTTTGGCCAACGGCGGACTGTCACGCTTGCGCAACCGCCGTGCCATCTTTCTGTCAAAAAAAACTTCAATCCTCTCAAAGGCTTGCAGGCGTACGGCCGGGTTTTCACCGAATTCATCATCGATGAGTTGATCAATAGTTGATCAACTAAAATTCATCAAAAGCCTCCTTTGAATTGATGAAAACACATCCATCCCTGCGACTCTCACTGGCCGAACTGCAGCACGGTGCTGCTCAGGTTCGCACCAGTGCCGACATAGACGAAGGTGCGTCCCCAACCGTGCGGGAGCTGACGGAGGCGCTTGCGTTTTCGCCGGGCGATGGACGCATCTGGCTGAACGACCAGCGCATGCTTCTGTGGCGCGCGGCCACGTACGGCGCGCTTCGCCAGGAGTTGATCGTGAAGTTCGGCCAGGACGTTACGCGTTCCTTGCTGACGCGCGTGGGCTACACCTCTGGGGCCAGAGATGCTGAGCTGGTGCGGCGCATGTGGCCAGACAGCGATCCGGCCAATGCGTTCGATGCGGGCCCGCGCATGCACAAGCTGGAAGGCTTTGTTCGCCCCGAGACCATTGCGTTCGAGTTCGATATCGCGCGCGGCGATTTCTATGCCGAGTACCTGTGGCATGACTCCAGCGAGGCGGACGAACACATTGCTGTCTTCGGCATAGGCTCGGAGCCGGTGTGCTGGTTGCAGATTGGCTACGCCAGCGGTTACGCCAGCGCCTTCATGGGCAAGCTGATCATTTTTAGGGAAGTGGCTTGCCGGGCTGCGGGTGCGGAGACTTGCCGAATCATTGGCAGGCCTGCCGACCAGTGGGGCGACCCTGAGTTGGACCAGCACTACTTCGTGCCAGCCATGCGGCCGTCGCCTCGGAAGCCTGATCTCTTGCCAGTTGTGTCTCCTGTCGGGCGTCCGTCAATGGACGAGGTTGCACCGCCCGGCGCGGGGGAGTTGATCGGCATCTCGGCGAGTTTCAGCGCTGCGCGGCACCTGATCGAACGCGTTGCCCCGACGCAGGCCACGGTGCTGTTCACGGGCCCGTCAGGTGTGGGCAAAGAGTTGTTTGCACAAACCCTGCACCGCATCAGCCCCAGGGCTGACCAGCCATTTGTGGCCTTGAACTGTGCCGCCATTCCTGACACGTTGATCGAGTCCGAACTGTTTGGGGTGGAGCGGGGTGCATTCACGGGCGCCACCACATCACGCCCAGGCCGCTTTGAGCGTGCCAATGGCGGCACATTGTTTCTGGACGAAATCGCCTCGCTGTCTTTTGTGGCGCAAGGCAAGTTGCTGAGGGCGCTGCAAGAACGCCGCATTGAGCGGGTTGGCGGTGTGCGTGAGATACCGGTGAACGTGCGGGTGGTAGCGGCCAGCAACGTCAACCTGCGTGACGAGGTGGACGCTGGCCGCTTCCGTGAAGATCTTTTCTTCCGGTTGAACGTGTTTCCCATCAACTTGCCGCCGCTCAAGGACCGGCGTGACGACATACCGCAGTTGATGGAGGCATTCCTGCGCCGCTATTGCGCGCTGCATCAGCGCGTGGTGCCAGGGTTCACGCCACGAGCGGTGCAGGCGCTGCTGCAGTACGACTTTCCCGGAAATATCCGCGAGCTGCAGAACCTGGTCGAGCGGGGTGTCATCATGACCGGCCCCGATGAACCTATCGACGTGCACCACCTGTTCCGCAATGGTGAAGTCCTGCAACGCCCGCCGCTGGGTTTGGGTGACAACGGCCACTTGACCGAGCCCGCCATGCCTGCGCCTCTGCATACTGCTACAGGTAGCGCTGAGCTGGGGCGACAGGCGTTATCAGTGCGGTCAGAGAAAACCGATCAGCGCGAAGCGCAACGCTATCGCAACGCGCTCGTTTCGGCCCGCTACAACGTGGCCGCTGCAGCACGCCAGCTCGGCTTGACGCGCGCGCAGCTGGCGTATCGCCTCAAGCGGCTCGGTCTGACAGCTTGAACACGCCAACCACCTGAATCAGGCGGGCCGCCTGCAGTTTGAGGCTTTCGGCGGCAGCCGTGCTTTCTTCCACCAGTGCTGCGTTTTGCTGTGTGGCCTGGTCCAGTTGCGAAACGGCGTCACCCACCTGAGAGATGCCGCTTGACTGCTCCTTGCTGGCGGCTGTGATTTCGTTGATGAGGTCGGTCACCCGTTGAACCTGGGTCACGATGTTGCTGACGCTGTCACCCGCCTGCGTCACCAATTGCGATCCCGCTTCCACTCGCTCCACGCTCGCGGTGATCAGGTCTTTGATCTCCTTGGCGGCCGCAGCGCTGCGCTGTGCCAGGGTGCGGACCTCCCCGGCCACCACGGCGAAACCACGGCCTTGCTCGCCCGCGCGTGCAGCTTCCACGGCGGCGTTCAAGGCCAGGATGTTGGTCTGGAATGCAATGCCGTCAATGACGCTGATGATGTCTGCAATCTTCTGAGAGCTGGCCGTGATCTCGTGCATGGTGGAGACGACCTGGTTGACGACTTCGCCACCGCTCACTGCGGCGTGGCTGGCGTTCTGTGCAAGTTGGCTGGCCTGGTAGGCGGTGTCGGCGTTTTGTTTAACGGTCACCATGAGCTCTTCCATGGACGCAGCGGTTTCTTCCAGGTTGGATGCCTGCATCTCGGTGCGCTGCGACAGGTCCAGTGTTCCGGTGGCGATCTGTTGCGAACCGGTGGCCACGCTGTCGCTGGCCACACGAACCTCGCTGACGACTCTCTGCAGGTTCTGCTGCATACCGGCCAGTGCCCGCAGCAGTTGTGCAACCTCGTCCTGGCCCTGTACCTTGATGGCGCGGGTGAGGTCGCCCTGTGCCACGGCGTCTGCCGCAGCGATGGCGTCAGACAGCGAGCGCGAAATGGTACGAACGAGCGTGACGCCAAACAGGAAAGCGAGCAGCACGCCGCCGCCGATCGCAGCAATCGCTGCGATCAGTATGGCTTCGTAACGTGCCACCGCAGCGTCGTACTCAGACTTGGCCACATTCCCTTGCAGTTCAATAAGCTTGAACAAGGACTCGCGCGCTGCCGTGAACTTCGGTCCCGCATCTCTGGCGGCGTTGTCCTTGGCGGCGTCAATGTTCCCCTCCATGGCCAGGCGCAGGGTGACGTTGCGCGAGGTCTGGTAGCTTTGCCACTGTGGCCAGAAGGCATTCGCCAGACTTTCTTCGTCGGGAGTCAGGCTAGTGGCCATGTACTTCTTCCACAGTGCGTCAATCTCGGTGTCGAGTTGCTGCGTATCTGCGTTGGCCTTGACCGCCACTTCCGGCGTGGGGGCGCTGGCTGCAACCACCGCGTTGGTGCGGATGCGGTTGACCATGTCGATCATGTGCCCCATGTCCACCAGCGGAACGGTGCGGTCCTCATAGACTGTTTTGAGGGCGTCGTTTGTCTTGATGATGCCGAACAGCCCAACGCTGCCAATGGCCACGAGCAGCAAGGATAGAAAACCGATCAATCCAAGCAGGCGGGTGGATATTTTGAATTGGTTCAAGAGAAGCTCCTATGTTGTTTTAGGTAAGGCTGCCAGTTGGTTTACTTGGACTGGCAGCAACAAAGATCGTCTTCTGGCGGGGGGTGTTGGACATGGTCCTTTTGCTCCTGCTGCAGCCACGCCGCAAGTTCTGCCGCAGGCATAGCCCGGGCCAGCAACCAGCCCTGGTAGGCCTCGCAATCGCACTCGCACAAAAACTCAAGCTGGTCCACGGTTTCCACGCCTTCAGCCACCACACCTAACCCGAGCGTGTGTGCCAAAGCAATCACAGCACTCACGAGTTTGGCGTCACCCTCGTGCACGGTCACGTTGCGAACGAACTCCCGGTCGATCTTGATGCGCTGCACTGGCAGCGCCTTGAGGTAAGACAGCGATGAGTGCCCTGTGCCAAAGTCGTCCAGTGCCAGCTTTACGCCGAGGTCGGACAAGTGGCCGAGCAGGCGGGCGGCCTGTTCGGGGTCGGCCATGGCTTCGGACTCGGTGATTTCCAGTTCGATGGCAGCTGGGTCCACGCCCGTTTTTTCCAGCAGCCTCGACAGGCGTTCGGCGATGTCGGGCTGGCGCAGTTGGCGCGCCGAAAGGTTGATGGCGACCTGCAGGTGCAATCCTTCCTGCACCCATGCCGCTCGTTGGCGGCATGCTGTCTCCATGACCCATTCCCCCAGCGCCAGGATGAGCCCTGTCGACTCCGCCACGGGGATGAATCGGGCAGGTGGCACATCGCCCAGAACGGGGTCGTGCCAGCGCAGCAGCGCTTCAACGTGTTGAATCACAACGAAAACTGGGCCATTTTTGGGGTGGATCACACTGAAAATT